>NZ_JBQEPF010000003.1:0-57367 GCF_052045575.1 Bacillus sp. 22190
CTAGGAAGGACGAGCATCGGCGCGGAGCGAATTTGACATTCGTGAGCACCGAAGCGCAGGACTGACACCGAATGCGAGGGTTTGTCTACACGCTGAGAGGTCCCTGTCATAGAGGGACCTCTCTTTTTCTGCTTACGACAGCTCACTTAATTCCTCTAACCGCCGCTTCGCTTCTTCTTTATTAAAGGAACTATAATAGCGATAATTCTCATCATCTAAGATGCGGTAATGCTGGCTTAGTACATTTTGCTGGAGACGAAACGTACCTTTTTTCACAGACGTCCGCCACCAAACCTTTCCGCCAATCGTACGTTCAACAGATAAATGCAATTCATCGTGGGCGACGACTTCCAAAATCTCAAGCGGATCATCCCCAAGTGTCCCTTTTAAAATGTCACTATCCCTGAATAATGCACATACGGCCGCAGATTGCGTCCAGTTGAGGCGAAGACGATTCTTTTCTACCTGCTGCAAATGCCGTTTGGATAGCCCAAGCACCTCAGCCATGCGGTCCTGTGTATAGTCTTTTTCTTTTCGAATTCGTGCCATTTGTTCTGTGACGAGGTCAATTACCATTTCTTTGTCCATCTCTCATCACCTCTTGATTGTTCAGTCTTTACTGACATCATACACGATTTCTTAAAAAAAGTGGCGTCTCACCTCATGGAATGATGGCGAAAACATCTATTGATTCTGCTTTTCACCATGACCATGCTGCTGTTTCCAATTCTCTTGGGCAGTCTCATGTAAATATGGATAAATGTTTTGTTTCACCGTTTGCTCAAATACTTCTTCATCTAAAATACTGTACGCCGGAATCTTGATCAATTTCCCATCAAATTTCCGAATAAGCACATCCATGAACAGAAATCCCCTGATACTGTAACGATGCCTGCGCATATCAATAGATTGAATGTCTTGAAAAGCGATTGTTTGTTGCCGATATAAAACAGCGCCATTCTCTCCTCGCTGAATGCGAAAAATCACATTTCCCCTCTTCGTAAAAGCCGGAAGAATCATCAAAAAAGAGATCCACCCATAGACAATGCCTAATAATCCGCCTAAAAATAAAAACAACGTATAATTCGATTCAAATGTAAGAGCTTCCGAAAATAACCAAATACCGATGATGCCAAATCCGCCCGTTGCTAAGAATGCCCATACTCTTAGAAAGGGTCTGCTCCTCACTTCTATTACTTCACTTGGATTCAAGCGTCATTCTCCTTTTCTCCATTAGAATATAGAACGTAATCCGTCTCTATGAGCCGTCTCTATCCGAAATTCATTTTCCTTCATGCCCGACACTAGCCAAGAATGCTTCTGCCCCGGAATAACAAATATCATGGACTCTACATCCGGCGTATTATTTTTATCATAAGTGACCTTCATCAAAGAATCCATTTTTCCTTTTCTGACCCTTACATCAGAAACAAATGCCCTCACAAGCTCTTGGTTCTCTGCTTTATTTAGAAAAGAAGGCCAATCATCATTCCCTTGACTGGCTTGTTCTAACAGCAGTTCAAATTCTTCTGCCTGCAAATTGATGACTGGTGTGAGGTGTTCACTCATGTGTATGTTCAAAAAGGTTGTCACTTGCTCCACAGTCTGCTGATCGTCTTTTAGTTTGTGAATCTGATGCACTTGTTGATCATAAAGCGTATGATGCGCATACACACCTACCTGAGTCGTATGAAAGGACGTACTGACCTCTTCATCTAATGCACCAAACCTTGAAGCTTTCACGGTATGTGATGCATCATTCATGGCCTGAATAAAATGCCGGTATGCTTCTTTATAACGGTATTGTCTATTTCGAAATTCCAGCACGTCTTTTGCCAGCAAAGAGCGGCATGCAATTTCAAATAAAAATCCAAGACGTTCATCCTCTACATCTGGATAATAGGCTTCCTTTAAAGACATCCCTTGCTCAAAATAGCCTTCACTGTAAAAACTAAAGATGAGTTCCTCAATACTTAGACTTAGCTGATCCAACTTGATCTCTCCTTATCCAAAAGAAAATGCGCCCTTCAAGAAATCACCTGCACCTTTCAACAGCGAATCTGCGGTTTCTTTTGTTTTTTCTATTCCTTTATGTATCACCTGATTTGCTTGATCAATGGTGTCATTGACTGCTTTAACACCTTGACCTGCAAGTTCAAATGCTTTTTTTCCTTTATCGACAACCGCATGAATTGGGTCTTTTAATTTCACTGCGACCTGTTCTGCAAAACCAGAAGTAAGCTTGGCGACTTTTTCACCAATAAAGCCACCTACTGCTGATCCTATCGCACCGCCAACGACTGTTCCAATCGGTCCTGCAAAGCTTCCAAGAGCGCCACCCACAACGGCACCTGCAACAGATCCGCCTGCAATAAAGACCGTATTATTCACTGCATTTCCAACAGCCTTTGCATTTTCACGCTTGAGAACTTCAGGCTGATCCCCAAATTCCGCATAGTTCTCCGCAATTTTCAGACCGCAGCCTACCGTTTCTGTTGCACCCGTGACGACCGTTGCAATGATGGCATTTCCTTTCGCAAACCTTGCACCATTTTTCAGAACAGACTTGATGCCAGCTGTGTCCTTCCAATTGATACTCCCTTTTGTGAAATCACGTACACTGTTCGTGAACGCAACTGTATCACTAGGATAAAATTTCGTAAATTTCTTATGGACCAGGTCAGCCATCGACCAATTCGATCGTTTTAATAATTCTTTTTTGCTCAGCCAAATCCTTGCCAACCGGTCAAATCTCGTACCTTCTACCCGTCCGGTCACATCAAGAAGGAGCTTTGAATGCTGCGCAGCATATCGGCCATTTTCTTTAATAAAAGTCGTCATTCCAAGCCCATAGTATTTTGCCTGCATCATCACAATACCAGCTAGGCTCGTGAGTGTACCATATTGATCATACAGACTGTACATTTTCCTTAAAATATCATCAGCTTCGACCATTTTATCCGTTGCATGACGAATGGCAATGTCGTCACTGCTCAATTTGCTCATTAAGGCTTGTCCAGAACCCCATGCATCTCCTACACCAGAAAAACAGCTTCGATAACGGGGATCACAGCCTAGGATGAGGCCATCCAGTTCACTATGTAAATCGTGGTGCTTTGTTTCGATGGCCGAAAGCTCTCCTACAAAATCATTCGCCAGCCCTGTCAGCTGATCTGGATCTACTACAATGTCACGCGCCATCACATCATCTCCCTTCTCGGTTTCTTTCTCTCCGTTCTTCTCGCCTTTTTCGCTCAAGCTCTTCCATTCTGGCGATTTCAGCTTTACGTTCCTCGATTTTGACAGCAGCATCCCGCAGTTCCTGACTTGTTTCAAGCAAGTCCTTTTCAAATTGATCATAGCGTGCCACTGTTTCCTCAAAGCTTTGATCAAATTTATCTCTTGCTTCCCCTTGCCAGCCTGATCCAACTGCCTTCAGCCGATTCTCAAGCAGCTGCTTCGACTGCCGAATGCCATCAGCAGCTTCCTGGAACTTTTGAGCGAGTGCAAGTGTTTGACTAGAATCCAACTTTCGCACCCCTTTCTCCCAAATTAACGTACAAATGGATGATTTTATATGTCCTCATTATAAATAAAAAGACACCCAAAAAAATCACCCTAAAGAACCATTCAGCACATCGCAAAATAAAAGTAGGTCTTTTTCCTCTCTAATTGTCAGAGAAAGCCTTTCTTGTTATGAAGCGCATTCAAGACATGATAAAATGAACATATTCTACAAAAGGAGTGACGTATTGATGAAAGAGGAAATGATCCAGCGATTCACAAGTTATGTAAAAGTGGATACACAGTCTGATGCAGACATAGAGAGCTGCCCATCCACTGAAGGACAGCTAAACCTAGCAAGGCAGCTAGTTGAAGAGATGAAATCCATCGGCATTCAAGAAGTGACAATGGATGAAAACGGTTATGTCATGGGCACGATCCCATCTAACACAGACAAAGAAGTGCCAACCATTGGCTTCCTGGCTCATATCGACACAGCCACTGACTTCACTGGCAAGAACGTGAAACCGCAGATTCATGAGAACTATCAAGGCGGGGACATCACGTTAAACGAAGATCTACATATCGTATTATCTCCAGCACAGTTTCCAAATTTACAAAAATACCAAGGACATACGCTCATCACGACTGATGGCACGACCCTGCTTGGTGCAGATAACAAAGCAGGTATCGCAGAAATTATGACCGCCATGCATTACCTGATTGAGCATCCAGAAATCAAACATGGAAAAATTCGTGTCGCCTTCACACCAGATGAAGAGATCGGCAGAGGACCTCACAAATTCGATGTTGATGCCTTTGGCGCTTCTTATGCTTATACGATTGACGGTGGCCCACTAGGAGAGCTTCAATATGAAAGCTTCAACGCCGCAGGTGCAAAAGTATCAATTAAAGGAAACAACGTCCATCCAGGGACAGCAAAAGACAAAATGGTCAGTGCTGCAAAGATCGGCATGCTCTTTCACAACAAACTTCCTTCAGATGAATCTCCAGAATACACGGAAGGATACGAAGGCTTTTTCCACCTCACAAGATTTGTAGGAGAAGTAGAAGAAGCAGAGTTGCAATATATTATTCGTGATTTTGATAAAGAGAAATTCAACAAGCGCAAAGCACTGTTTGAAAAAATCGCAAACGACTTAAAAGCGGTCTACGGCGAAAACAGCATCACCCTTAGCATTCAGGATCAATACTACAATATGAGAGAAAAAATTGAGCCAGTCAAACATATCGTAGACATCGCTCATGAAGCCATGGAAAACCGCTCAGTGACACCTGTCATTGAACCAATCCGCGGCGGTACAGATGGCTCACAGCTTTCATATAAAGGACTTCCAACGCCAAACATCTTTACTGGCGGGGAAAACTTCCACGGTAAATATGAATTCATCTCTGTAGAGAATATGCTGAAAGCGTCAGAAGTGATCGTGGAAATTGCACGTTTATTTGAAGAAAAAGCATAAACATGTTTACAACCGTTCCTGTTCGGGAACGGTTTTTTAATAAAAGTTTACAATTTTCTGAAACTTTTATGACACTTAATCGTACTAATAGAGACAACCCCAGAAAAATTCTTCTTGACGAGTGAAATAACTGGAAATATAATAGTTAAAAACAACCAGTATTTTAGACCTAAAAAAGCAGCCAGAATAAACCTTTAGAACTAAACGCTATTTGCTAACTATTTTCAGTTATAAACATCACTCACCCTGTCTACACTTAAAGAATAGGATGAATTGGAGGAATGTCATATGATGATTTTATTGATTATCGCTTCACTTTGCTGCTACTTACTATTCTCTTTCAAAAAAGATAACCGCACCCAAAAACGAAAAAGCGCAGAGCTTTCGGAGTTTGAAATCTTTCGTATGCGCCGCCACTACAACGGCAAACGCCGTCACCCACTAAACGATGCACCCAAACAAGTATAAATGTAAAAAGAAGGGCCTCATCACCAGAGGCTCTTTTTATGTATAAAAAACGACCAAATTCATGGCCGTTTCTCTTGTTTATTTATACACCTTCGCAGGTACTTGAATCATAGGAATTCCTACATAGTACGGTGAAATTTCATATGGCTGGAAGACAACAGCGATTCCCTTTTTCGTGAAGTAGTACTGCGTGTCGTAGCCGATTTGAATATCGCTTTTTTTCAGATTCGCATAGAATTTACTTTTATGCTTCTTTGTGTAGTTATAGATATAATCTCTTACTTTTGTACGCTTTTTCTTTGTTTTTACCACATCTGTAAAGTACAGTTGCTTTGTTTTTTTCTTTGTTAACACATAGTTCATGCTCGTAACCATCGTATCCCCGTGCATGCTACCGTCATTCATGTAATCATAGTTTAGGATACTTAGTTTCTTCCCATTATTAAATTTCGTTTTAAACGATCTCTCGTATGTGATCTTCCCAATGCCTTCTTTTTTCGCTTCGTCCTTTAAGAACAAATACGTAGAGTAGGAAAATGCAATATCTTCTTTTAAATCATGGTTGATGGTTTTCATATGCGCTTTACTAAGGTTTTTCACCTGTGCATATTTAAACGTTTTTTTCTTTTTATAATAGTGTGTGCTTACTTTTGCTTTTTTCACTTGTTTGGCATCCGCAGATCCAACTGGCGCAAACAATGAAACAATCAGCGAAAAAATGAGCAGGCTGATCGTTAGGCCTTTTTTCATTGTCATAGTAAAAACCCCCATTTTTGTCTATTACCAATTGAGTATACCATGACAAAAGAACCAAAAGAAGTGTTTTCTTCCATATTATTCTTTATTTTTCATGTGAGGTTTGTTTACCGTTTTCATAAGTTCCTGTATGCTTAAGATAGAATGTTAGATGAAGTGTGGTGTTTATCATAGAAGAGAATATTTTTAGTCATATCCGGACAACATTTCATAGTTTGTCCCCTACCCAGAAAAAGATTGCCAATTACATTTTACAAAACCCTCAGAAAGTTGTGCTTCATTCGATTAGTGCACTCGCTGCTGAATGCAACACAAGTGAAACGACGATCTTTCGTTTTCTGCGAAAAATTGGATATGAGTCCTATCAAGTGTTTCGTGTCCATGTCGCGCAGGATATTGCGACCAATACGCCTCAATCTATATACGGTGAGATCGAAGCATCTGATAGTGTCGCAGATATTAAACATAAGGTCATAGAGTTAACAACCAACTCTATTCAGGATATGAAGCATATTTTAGAAGACCAAGCTGTGACACAATTTATTGAGCAAATGAAACAGGCTCATAAAACCGTCTTCTTTGGAGCAGGTGCCTCCAGTTTTATTGCCGGAGATGCCTATCATAAGTTTCTCCAGCTTGGCTTTGAAGTGAGTCTATGTAGTGATCCTCATATGATGAATATGATTGCAACACATGCAACGGAACATGATTTTATCGTCGCGATCTCACATTCAGGGGAAAGTAGAGAAATCCTTGATGCCGTGCAATTTGCAAAGGAAAAAGGTGCAACGGTCGCCTCGATCACGAGCTATCCGAAATCAGAGCTCGCCAAGAAATCCGACTTTCATCTGCTCAGTTCATCGAGAGAAACAACCTATCGTTCTGACTCAATGATTTCTCGTATTAATCAGCTTGTGATTATTGATGTTTTGTACGTCACAGCTGTTTTAGAATTAGGATCAAATGCAATCGACAACGTCAAACGTTCTCGATTAGCTGTAGCTAAAAATAAAACATAATCGACCATAGACCGGAGCTGTTTCCGGTCTTTTTTTTGTGACTTTTCTCATATTTTCCGTTGACACATTCCTATTTCGTCATGTACATTAAATGAACAATAGTTTATTTCCTACTATTAATTTAAATCGATAGTATATATACTAACAAAAAGAAAAGAAAGCGCTTTTTGTAAGGGGTTTCTAAATAGGAGGCGGACAAAATGGCAAAGCAAATTGGATTCATTGGATTAGGCATTATGGGGAAACCTATGGCACTCAATCTATTAAAAGCCGGTCATACTGTGACTGTTTTCGATATTCATACAGAAGCTGTTCTAGCATTAAAAGAAGTGGGCGCAAATGCCGCTGCATCAGCTGCTGAGGCAGCATCTGTAAGCGATATCATCATCACGATGCTTCCAAAAGGTGAGCATGTAGAAGCAGTCGTAGCAGGTGAACAAGGCATATTGGCTACAGCAAAACCTGGCACGATCATTATAGATATGAGCTCTATTTCACCTGTTACTTCTAGAGCATTAGCGGCACTGGCAAAACAGCATCAGGTCGAATTTATCGATGCTCCTGTCAGTGGCGGAGAGCCAAAGGCGATAGACGGGACACTTGCGATTATGGCGGGCGGAGAAGAAGAGATCTTTGAACAAGTAAAGGATGTCCTCTATGCCATGGGCACAGATGTCGTATTAGTTGGTTCAAATGGAAGCGGGACAACCGCTAAGCTTGCGAATCAAATCATCGTCAACTTAAATATCGCTGCCATGTCCGAGGCACTCGTCCTTGCCGCTAAGTCTGGCATTGCGGTTGATAAAATGTATGAAGCCATCCGAGGTGGACTGGCAGGAAGTGCTGTCCTCGATGCGAAGGTTCCTCTCATTTTAGAACGAAACTTTGAGCCTGGCGGACGTATTGACATCAACTTAAAGGATTTAACCAATGTCATGGAAACTGCCCACGATATCGGCGTTCCTCTCCCGCTTTCTAGTCAGCTGCTAGAAATCTTCCACGCCCTCAAAGCAGACGGAAAGTCTGGACTTGATCACGGCGGAATCGTTCAATATTACGAAAAAATGGCTCATGTTGAAGTGAAGAAAGGATGAGGTTCTATGAAACAAAGCATTGAATTACTAAATGCCATTCCGAAAGCGGATTCAGACCGCATTCAATCAGCATACGAACAAGCACTAAACCATTTTCACCATAAAGTGATTGTATTAGACGATGACCCAACAGGTATTCAAACCGTGCACGGCGTCTCTGTTTTCACCGATTGGTCAGAGAAAAGCATTGAGGCTGGTTTTCTTGAAGACAGCCGTATGTTCTTTATCTTAACCAACTCTCGCAGTATGACAGAGAAAGAAACGGCGGTTCTTCATGAAACGATCGCATCAACGATTGTGAAAACGGCTGAACGGCTTGATCAAGATTTCATCATTGTCAGCCGGGGAGACTCCACCCTACGTGGACACTTCCCGCTAGAGACTGAAATTCTCAGAACGACCATTGAACAGCAAAGCTCCCGCCAATTTGACGGCGAAATCCTTCTTCCCTTTTTTAAAGAAGGCGGCCGCTTTACGATTGGCAATATTCACTACGTACAGGAAGGTCACGAATTAATTCCTGCTGGTGACACAGAATTTGCATTGGATCGTACATTCGGATTTCAATCTTCTCACCTCGGAGAATGGATCGAAGAGAAATCAAACGGATCGTTCACTAAGGAAAACACTACTTATATTTCTTTAGAAGATATCCGGGCTTTACGTATTGAACAAATCAAGGATCAGCTGATGACCGTGAAAGATTTTCAAAAGGTGGTTGTGAATGCAGTGGACTATGACGATGTCAAAGTCTTTGTCGTTGCCCTCATAGATGCCATCAAAGCAGGTCAGCACTTTCTATTTAGAAGTGCGGCAGCTCTCACAAAAGTGCTTGGCGGTGTTGAGGATCAAGCACTATTAACTAGACAAGACTTAATACAGGAAGAAAGCACGCACGGTGGCCTCATCATGGTCGGTTCCCATGTCAAAAAAACAACCGAACAATTGCGAGCGCTGCAGCAAAATAAAGACATTGCATTTATTGAATTTGATACACACCTCGTGTTAGAACCTGAAGCATTTCAAGAGGAAATTGACCGCGTGATTCAACAAACTGAAAGGCTTTTAACAACCGGACAATCGGTTGCTGTTTATACAAGGAGAGAACGGCTTGATCTTGGAGACAATCGCCGAGAGGAAGAATTGAAACTCTCTGTTCAGATTAGTGATGCGGTGACAAGCATTGTCCAGCGCCTCTCCATTCGCCCTAAGTACCTCATTGCCAAAGGTGGAATCACCTCAAGCGATATTGGAACAAGAGGACTCAGCGTCAAACGTGCGACCGTCGCAGGTCAAATCAAACCAGGTATTCCCGTTTGGCAAACAGGAGAAGAAAGCAAATTCCCATTTATGTCTTATGTGATTTTCCCGGGAAATGTTGGCTCAAAGGATACGTTAAAAGAAGCAGTAGACATACTTGAAGGATAAAGCAGAGGGGGCGTTCACGCTCCCTTATGCAGCACAAAGGAGGAAAGATCATGTCGTTAGTTTTTATCGGACTTGGCGTTTTGTTATTACTTTTACTCATGGTTGTCTTTAAGTTAAACGCTTTCATTTCGTTGATTATTGTCTCTTTAATCGTTGCCGTTTTAGAAGGCATGTCACCACTTGAAGCGATTGCTTCAGTCGAAAAAGGGCTTGGAAGTACACTCGGCCATCTGGCGTTGGTTCTTGGCTTTGGAGCGATGCTTGGTAAATTGATGGCTGATTCTGGCGGTGCTCAGCGTATTGCCATGACACTCATCGACCGCTTTGGTATCGGGAAAATCCAATGGGCGACGATGCTGACTGGATTTGTTATCGGAATTGCTCTATTTTATGAAACCGGATTCATTATTCTTATTCCATTAGTCTTTACCATTGCTCAAGCCGCAAGACTTCCTGTGTTGTATGTGGGAATGCCGCTCGTCGCTGCACTCATTACAACACATGGCTTCCTCCCTCCTCACCCAGGGCCGACAGCCATTGCCAATGTATTTCAAGCCAACATGGGACAAACCTTATTGGTTGGAATTATTTTAGCCATTCCTGCTGTTTTAGTAGGCGGACTTCTGTTTACGAAACTATTTAAGAAAGACCAACTGCATGCACACATTCCAAAGGACTTGTTTAATCCAAAGGAATTTACAGAAGAGGAAATGCCAAGCTTCAGCATTAGTATTTTCACCGCTATTTTACCTGTATTGCTCATGACATTCAGAGCATGTTTAGAAATTTTCTTCCCGTCCTCCCCGCTGCTACCGGCAGCTGAGTTTTTAGGCGAGCCGGCGATTGCCCTATTAATCTCTGTGCTGCTTGCCATCTACACATTTGGTCTTGGCAGAGGAAAGAGCATGCAGGACGTCATGAAGTCGATTACAGATTCAATTGGCTCCATTGCGATGATTTTATTGATCATTGCAGGCGGCGGCGCCTTTAAACAGGTGCTCATTGACAGCGGTGTTGATCAATACATTGCAGGGATTATGCAAGGAAGCACACTGTCTCCTCTGCTCCTCACTTGGCTGATTGCAGCTGTCCTTCGTGTCTCTTTAGGGTCAGCAACTGTCGCGGGTCTCACAGCAGCTGGCATTTCTGCACCGCTAATTGGTTTGACGGGAGTTAGCCCCGAACTAATGGTGATTGCAACAGGCGCCGGCAGTATAACATTCTCTCATGTGAATGATGCAGGTTTCTGGATTTACAAAGAATACTTTAATTTGTCGATGGCTCAAACTTTTAAAACGTGGACATTGATGGTGACTGTTCTATCACTTGTTGGATTAGCAGGTGTTCTCGTCGCTGATTTGTTTATGTAGGAAAATAAATAGGAAAAACCATTGACTTTTTCTCGAAAAGATTGAATAATTGTGTTTATTAAGAAAATTGAATCAAAGGTAACCTTATTAAGAGTGGTGGAGGGACTGGCCCTGTGAAACCCGGCAACCGCTGTTCCTAGGAACAGAATGGTGCTAATTCCTTAAGCAAGCTGATGCTTGTTTGAAGATAAGGCAGAGATCTCACAGTATATGATGCTCTTCCTTATCTAAGGAAGAGCTTTTTTATTTGATTTATAACCTGAAGAAAGAAGGGATTCAGCATGACACAAGTACAAACCATTGGTAAGAAAACAACAAAGCCGCCATTTCGCGCAGATCAAGTAGGGAGTTTACTTCGTTCTGAACGCATCAAAGAAGCACGTAAGCAAAAGGCAGACGGTACACTGACAGCAGAACAGCTCAGACAAATTGAAAACGAAGAAATCATTCGTATTGTAGAGAAGCAAAAAGAAATTGGATTAGAGGTTGTCACAGATGGAGAATTCAGACGTGCATGGTGGCATTTTGACTTTCTAGAAGGGCTTGATGGGGTCGAAGGATTTGAAGCAGACCAAGGCATTCAATTCCACAATACGACGACAAAAGCGAGAGGCATCAAAGTAACAGGTAAGATTGATTTTACTGATCATCCAATGATAGAGGATTATCGCTTCCTTCACAGCATCGCGGGTGATCATACGGCTAAAATGACGATTCCAAGTCCGAATATGCTCTTTTTCCGTGGAAAGCTTGAAGAAGGTGTGTACAACAGCTTAGATGATTTTCACCATGACGTGGCACAAGCTTATAAAAAAGCCATCCGTGCTTTTTATGATGCAGGCTGCCGTTACTTACAGCTAGATGATACAGCTTGGGCTGTGTTCTTTTCTGAAAAAGGACATGAACAAATCAAAGCTTTTGGCCGCGAGGAAGATGAACTGCGTGAATCGTTTGCGAAAACAATCAATGAAGCGGTTGCCGATCGACCAGATGATTTAGTGATCACCATGCACATTTGCCGTGGTAACTTTAAATCAACTTGGGCAGCCGAAGGTGGTTATGAGGCAGCGGCAGAAACGATTTTTGCGGGTCTCGATTTGGATGGTCTCTTCTTAGAATTCGACGATGACCGTTCTGGCGGATTTGAACCCCTGCGTTATGTGAAGAATCCAAACCTTCAAATCGTACTAGGTCTTGTCACTTCAAAGTATGGGGAACTCGAACCCGTTGATCAGATCAAAAGAAGAATCGAGGAAGCGGCTCAATATGTGGACATCAACCAAATTTGTTTGAGCCCACAATGTGGATTCGCCTCAACAGAGGAAGGCAATTTGTTAACAGAAGAACAGCAATGGGAAAAGCTGCGTCATGTGATTGAGATTGCGGATCAAGTGTGGAAATAACACATCTAGTTCTAAGCTCTCAAAGCCTAGGGGTTAAAAAAAGAACTGCCAATAAGCAGTTCTTTTTTAGTTACGTAATCTTGATACGATATTTTCTTGTGACAGTTCTTTCTTCATACGTTTTGTGATAATGTATCGCACAAACCATTTATTTAATAGAACCAAGACAAGTAGAAGTCCAACAGCTGTTCCACCAATCCATAGAATGATCTCTCCCGGTAATTGTCCTAGCAGGAAAGCACCCAAGACAGCAATGAATAGTAACGCAACAATATACACTTTTAGGTTCATCTTATCTATACTACGATAGAATTGCTTGATCATATCCTTTGATGACATCCCATTTAAATACAAGGACAACAAATCTCGATTCAAAATACTAATCAGTGTATGCATCTGACCTCGATAAATAAAAGTAATCACCACAAATAAAATGATCTGAAATACGACAAGCAGCAAAAATGACAATTTTGAATTAGCAACTAGTTTCTCTAGCCCTTGCGCTTGATAGTATACAAAAACATCTTCTTCATCAAACATTCGATCAAACTGGTTCACAAATTCATAAATATCCTCGGTTTTATTTAAATTAACAATGAGTGTTCTAACACCATCGTAGTTCTCACCAATCTTAATTTGATTACTTAGTTTTTTATACAGATCAGGTGATAAGTAACTGTAATCTTTTAAGAAATAGTTCCCTTCTCCTTTGTAGTAATCAATATTCGCTTTTAATGGTTCCACTTCACCATCAAAAACTTTTATTTTTTTACCTTTAAATCTTTCTGGAAGCAGGATAGTGTTTTCTTTTAGATCTCCTTCATAACTCACAGCCTCTTTTGTTGTCGGATTGAATGATAAAGCCGACAATATATCCGTTTCTCCATTTGCTTCAATAGATAACGAGACGTCATATTCATAGACAATGTCTTTGACATTCGGCATACGCTTAATTTTATCTGTATCGTACTGATACTCACCAGTTTTCGAATATCCATTAATTAAAACCATTGATAGACGATCATTAGTCAATACGTTTTTATAAATATTATCGGCAGAAATCAAGATAGTAAATATGGAGAAAAAGATTAACATCAGTAAAACAAAATTCAAAACAGCTAATTTTCTCAGGGTCGGTCGATGTTTCTTTTTTAAATACTCAAAGACGAATGTTGTTTTCATATGGATTGGTCCTTTTTATTCAAGTCTTCAAATCGAAGGACGACATCAGCATGTTGCACAACGGTATCAGAATGTGTAACGACTAAAATGGTCCTCGTTTTCTTCAATTCAGATAACATACCAAGCATCATCTGAATATTATCTTTATCAAGGTTATTTGTTGGTTCATCTAATAGAATCAATGAATAATCAAACAGCATGATTTTCAAAAAAGCCGCGCGCTGCCTTTCTCCCCCTGATAAGTTGCTCACTGTGACATCAATTTTCTCGCTCATTTTGAGCTTCGCAGCCTGTTCCTCTAATCTTTCATTTGAGATTTCTTGTTCGTTAATTAATGAGATAACGTGTAGATTTTCTCTGACAGTTAAAGACTCAATCAAGTTCAAATCCTGAAACAAATAGGCGATTTTTTTGCGGTAATTATCAATCTGTTCTTGATTTGTAAAATCAATGGGCTGATTGAACAACGTCATCTTCCCAGTACTCGGTTTTTGAATCAATGCAATAATATTAATAAATGTCGTCTTCCCACTACCACTTTCTCCATGAAGGGCATAAAGGCCAGAGCCTTGAATATGTAAAGACAAATTTTTTAAGATGGTTGCATTCCCATATTGAAAACCAAGGTGGTCGACCTTTAAAATCGACGCATCTTCCTTATTATCTAAGTTCACTTGCCATCTCAATCCCCTCTAATAAATTAAGTGTGTTATTTCCATAAACACCCAATTCAAAATCGTAACTTCCTTTAGATGTGCAATAACCCACATTGTTACTCTAGTTTGATCATTTTTTACATTAAGTTATAGCACAATAGATTCATATGTATCTTGATAATATTGTAATAACTTTATCAACCAAATATACTAATTTATTCATTATACTCACCTACAATATCATACTTCATCAAGGTTGTTAATAAATTGTCAGATGAGCTAGCTCGCTTAAATAAATCATAAAAAAACAAAACCACTCCTAGAATTGAGTGGTTTTGTTAGATCTTTATTCTTCATGCATCTAAATGATCACCATTTGTCGCGATCACTTGTTTATACCAATCAAAGCTTTTCTTTTTCTTTCTATCTAATGTACCGTTGCCTTCATTGTCACGGTCGACATAAATGAAGCCGTAGCGTTTTTTCATTTCAGCTGTTGATGCACTGACAAGATCAATTGGGCCCCAGCTTGTATAGCCGATCAGATCAACGCCGTCTGCGATCGCTTCTCTTGCCTCAAGCAAATGACTTCTTAGGTAATCAATTCGGTAATCGTCTTGAATTGAGCCGTCTTCTTCTACTTGATCCACAGCACCCAATCCATTTTCTACGATAAACAATGGTTTTTGGTAGCGGTCATATAGTTGGTTTAGTGTTGTACGAAGTCCTTTTGGATCAATTTGCCAGCCCCAATCACTTGCTTCTAGATAAGGGTTTTTCACACCTTCAAATAGGTTACCACCAGTCACTTGTCCAAGAACCTCTGGATCTGTACTTGTCACAAAACTCATATAATAGCTGAAGCCGATATAGTCGACTGTATGGTTTTTTAGAATGTCTTCGTCACCGTCTTGGAATTCAATGTTGATGTTATTTTCCAGGAAATAACGTTTCATGTATCCAGGGTAATAGCCTCTTGACTGTACATCTGAGAAGAACAATGTTTTACGATCTTGATCAATCGCAGCAAACATATCTTCAGGTCTTGAGCTGTACGGATATGTGGTCATCGCTGCAATCATACAACCGATTTTCGCATCTGGAATGATTTCGTGTCCTGCTTTAACAACTAGAGCACTTGCAACAAATTGGTGATGCGCTGCTTGATATTGAATGCTTTTCTCGTCTTCGCCTTCTTCAAATACAAGGCCGCCCCCTGTGAAAGGAGCATGTAACACAACGTTGATTTCATTGAAAGTCATCCAATATTTCACTTTATCTTTAAAGCGAGTGAACAATGTTTTAGCGTATGTTTCATAAAGACCCACAAGCTTACGGTTTCTCCATCCGCCATAGTTTTTCACAAGTGCAAGCGGCATTTCATAGTGAGAGATCGTGACAACTGGCTCAATTCCATGCTTATGCAGTTCATCAAATACTTTTTCATAGAAAGCGAGGCCAGCTTCATTCGGTTCCGCATCGTCGCCATTTGGGAAAATACGTGGCCAAGAAATGGATAGTCTGAAGCACTTGAATCCCATTTCTGCAAAAAGGGCAATATCTTCTTTGTAGCGATGATAGAAGTCGATCGCATCATGATATAAGTTAAGGTCCTTCATTGATTCATCGAATGGGTGCATAATCCCGTGTGGTGATACATCCGCTGTCGATAAGCCTTTTCCATCTTTGTTATAAGCGCCTTCAATTTGGTTGGCGGCTACTGCGCCGCCCCATAAGAAACCTTTAGGAAATGTTTTTTCTAAATTGGTCATGTTGAATGCCCTCCTCATTTTCTTCTACACTGACTGTAAGCAATGTCTCTTTTACTGTAATCGCCCCATCTGTTTTCGCATTAACTTGTGCAAAATCATTTGTGTTGGTGACGATAATTGGCGTTGTTACATCATAGCCTTCTTGCTTAATGCCCTTGATATCAAATTCAACTAGCAGATCTCCTGCTTGAACGAGATCACCTGACTGCACATGACTTGTGAAATGTTTACCGCCAAGTTTTACTGTATCAATCCCCACATGGATGAGAAGCTCTGTGCCTTGATCACTCTTTAAACCAATGGCATGTTTCGTTTGGAAAATGGTTTCAACCTTGCCGTTGAACGGTGCTACTACACGTCCAACTGTTGGGACAATGGCTGTTCCTTTACCCATGATTTCATTAGAGAATGTTGCATCATTTACTTGATTGAGCGGCTTTAGTTGACCTTCAAGCGGGCTTTGTACCACTTCATTTTGAAGCGCTACTGTGTCTTTCTTTTCTTCTGGTTTGTCTGCTTTTGTATCATCTTTCACTGGTACATCTTTGAACCCTAGAACAAGTGTCATGATGGTTGCTACAACAAAGCCGATCACTAATCCAATGATGGAGTAAACAAATGTCGGTCCAATGAACGTTGGGAGACCTGGAAGACCTGCTGATCCTGATATCACATATGACTTTACTTTGAAGATAGACATGAACACGCCGCCTGCTGCTGCACCAATGAGGGCTGCAAGGAACGGTTTTTTCAATCGCATGTTCACACCATACATAGCAGGTTCAGTAATACCCATTAATGCAGTGATACTTGTAGACATCGCCAATGATTTGAATGTTTTGTTTTTTGATCTTAAGAAGACACCAAATGCTGCGCCTGCTTGTGCCATATTCGCTACAAACATCATTGGAAGAATGAAGTCAAAACCGTTTAATGTAATGTTGTTGATCATGATTGGAAGTAGTGCATAGTGCATGCCCGTAATGATCAATGGTGACATAAAGCCACCGATTAAGAGTCCGGCCAAAATACCTGCATGTTTGAACAATAAATCAATTCCACCTGAAAGGCCATTTCCGATAATCCCACCAAGCGGTCCAACCGCGATAAGCATAACTGGTACCACGACAAGAAGTGTAACTGTTGGAACAAGAATGATTTTTAGTGATTTCGGACTATATTTTTCTGCGAATCTTTCCACATATGAGCCGAGCCAGATAGTGAGTAGAATTGGAATCACCGATGAAGAGTACACAACGGCAACCACTGGCAAGCCTAGAAATTCTGTATTTCCTGCACCTAGTAAAGCAGTGAGCTGCGGGTGCAGTGCGGCTGCTGCAATGGCAGCTGCGATATACTGATTTGTGCCAATTTTTTTGGCTACGCTTACAGCAAGCAGAATCGGTAAGAAGTAAAAGGCTCCGTCTCCGATAGCTGTTAAAATCGCATATGTGCTGCTTTTATCTGAGATCCATTGGAACGTCAGCATTAATGCCAAGATCCCTTTGATCATACCAGCTCCAGCGATGGCTGGAAGAATCGGTGTGAAGACACCAGAGATAAAATCGAAAAGCTTTGAAATCACATTTTGTTTTGATGCTTCTTCTGAATCGCCTGACTTTACATCTGTTGATAACCCAGAATCAGCAATCATTGCTTGATAGACGTTTGATACGTCGTTGCCAATAATGACATGGTATTGACCGCCGCTTTGATTCACGCCCATGACGCCATCTGTTGATTGCAGCTTCTCCTTATCCGCCTTGCCTTCATCGTATAAATTGAAGCGAAGTCTTGTCATACAATGCGTGACTTGCTTTACATTCTTTTCACCGCCGACAAGCTCTAGAACTTCTTTTGCTGTTTGTTTGTGGTTCATTGTGTTACCCTCCAATCGTTGATTTCATCTTGATATAGAAAAAACCTAAACATCCATTAATGCCCGAAAAATAGCGATTCAGACATTAATCGATATTTAGGTTTTGCCTGCTTAACCAGTAACAATCCTTCATAGCGATTGATCGTTATTCAATTTTATAAGCCTTTAGATACAAAAAAACCTAAATCATGCCTTATCAAAGATAGGGACAATGATTTAGGTTTTGCCTGCTTGACCAGTAACAATCCTAAAAGATTGTGGGTTATTGAGTTTATAGTTATAAATTAGCATGTTAATTTTGATATGTCAACGCTTTCTTTTTGATTTATTTTCTTTTTATGACTCGATCGATGTGCAAAGTTAAGTATAACATCTCATCTTCTATGAGACTTCGGTTGTATTCTTTTTGAACATAGTCATTAATTTTCTCCGCACATTGAAAAGCGGCTGTATTTTTTTCCTTTACCACTTCATACAGAAACTCATTTTGATTTTCCATTTGTGTTTCGTTAAACAGACGCTGTCCAAAAAATTTCAAATGCGTGACAAAACGGAAATAATTTAATGATTCTTCGTCCAAATCAATTTGGAAATGATACTTTACGATGTTCAAAATATCTTGAATCAGTTTTGTAATTTGAATGACATTCGGCATTTCCTCATTCAGTTCTGCATTAACAATATGCATCGCAATAAAGCCTGCTTCATCCTCGGGAAGATGGATGTTGAGCTTGTCCTGTATGATCCGAATCGCTTCTACACCACACATGAATTCCTCTTTGTACAGCCGTTTGATTTCCCAAAGCAAGGCATTTTTAATGTCCATTCCTTTTTGATGACGTTCAATAGCAAAGGTAATATGATCCGTTAATGTGACATAGATGCTGTCATTTAAATTTTTGTTAAGGGTCGTTCTCGCGTGATCGATAATTGCCTCACACACTTGCATATACTCGATCGGAATATCATAAAGCAGGGTTTTGAATTTTTCTGATATATCTTTATTTTGAATGGAAAATACTTTTTCGATACGTTCTTCGTCAATCGGGTCTCCGCTTTTCTTTTGAAACGCAATCCCTCTGCCCATAATGACCAGCTCATGCTGCTCGTCATCATACGCACTGACCACATTATTGTTGATTACTTTCGAAATGATCAATTGATCCCCCCCAGTACATTCCGCTTTTTCGAGCATTTCATTGTTGATTGATATGTCATTTTATTATTATTTTCAAAAAAGAGGACTTTAAGATGATTTTACATTTTTTTTTGATACGGTCAACTAGAAAGAATGACATATTACCTCTCAGAAATGACGATTTAGGGGCAAAAAGGCTAAAAATAGACAAAAAACACTCTTCAAAAAGAGTGTTTTTTACAAAATTAGGAGCAATCCCAGTTATAGACGACATTTTCGAAATGTTTTCGTTTGAGGTCTTCTGGTTTGATAAAAAAGTTAGCAATGCCGCAATCTCCCCACAACATGTCCACTTCATCATCTGAGTCAATTTGCAAAAATAGCACAGTATGTTCTTGGTCTACATAGGTACGCGGGTCTTCTTGTGTAAAACCTGGATATCCGCCAACTTTATGGCCAAAACCACTTGCTGTCTCATAAAATTCATCTAGCAATTGATCTGCTTCATCACCATCAATACCAACAGCATCTTCGAATAGATCCCAGCTTTGCTTTCCTGTGACTTTTTCAAAGCGGAAATCTCCTACACTGATCGTTTCGCTTGATAATTCACCTGTAATCGCACCTTCCTTCGTAACTGGAAAATAAAAATCGTCAGGAATTTTCACGAATGAAAAATCAGTCAATAAGTCTTCTTCAGCTAAGAAAGGTTCCTCAATAAATTTGATCCGAAAATCTTTTTGCTCTGTTTTTTGGTCAATATTCATCCCATAAAGATCATCATGTACAGAAATAAACACTTGCAAAAGTCCTGTTTCTGGGTAATCTTTCAGCTTTGGCAGCTGGCCGAAATTGATTTGTGCCAGCAGCTTCATAGGATGGCCTTCTCCATCAACGGGATATTCGTCGTTTTTTGGGAAATAAGGATCACCTGCTATTTTGCTGTCATATGGTCCTGTTTTTCCTTGTTTTATCTGTAATTGAATCAGTGGTTTTTCAGTTTGATCTAGCAATGGACGGTAAGGCGCAAGTACTTCTTGCAGCTTTGCTGATTGTGTCAAGATGGTCTTCCTCCTTATGAATAGGTCTAATGATCAAAACAGGTCTCTCTTTTTCTATCATACAGAAGTGTAACTTCCCTGTCAGTGAAAAACCCTTCAATATCATGACAAAAAACTCACTTCAACACGTTAAAAAACCTCCGATACGGCTGGAGGTTTTGTGATTCGTTTATTTATTTCACTTGATAATTCACTAAGTCTGTTGCCAATGTTTTCATCGTTTCGTTCGTTTCGTGCAGCCCCTCAATAATTTTTGTGAAAGTGCCAACGAGTTCTGCTTGATGTTCAGAAGAAGCCACGATTTGTGCTATTTCTTCTTCCATTCCTTTGATAGAGCCTTGCACATCTTTTAGCGCTGTTTCAATATCAGTCGTTGCTTGCTTCGCGTGAGTAGACAGCTTTCTCACTTCCGTAGCAACCACCCCAAAGCCTGCTCCTGCTTCACCTACTCTTGCAGCCTCAATGGATGCATTGAGTCCAAGTAAGTTCGTTTGATCAGAGATACCTTTGATGAGATTAGACACTTGGTTGATTTTAGAGGAATTTTCGACAGTGGTTTTTGTATTTTGTAGAATTTGTTCACTTGTCGCTTGTAGTTCCTCTGAATGTGCAGCCACTTGCTGTACCATCGCGACTAGTTTTTCGGAAGCATCGTTACTTTCCGTCATAATGTGTTCTAATCGTTGTTGATTCGTTTGGTCATATGCTACACAGAAGGCAGCGACCACTTGACCATTGTCATCTTTAATCGGGACGGCGACGATGTCCATAGGAATTCCGTACACCTCTTTAGGAATCTGGATAAATGATGGCTCTCTCCCATTTTTCAACATCGAAAAGTTTTGGAACCCGGGAGCTACAACGTCCCCTGCTTTAAACCCTAAGTCAATGTTCCCGTGCTGCTGATAATAAAGAACCTTCTCTTTCCCTAATACAGAAAAGGTTAGCTGCTCTCTCATAGCTAGTCCAACGATTGGTAAAGCGTCTATTATGTTATCAATTCTCTGTGACATTCGCTCACGTTCATCCTCTCTTTTTCTCAGTACACTCTCTTTATCGGTTCTTTATATGATCTATTACAGCCTGCAATGTGTACTAATATCAACCAAATGACCTAAGACATATAAAACAGCCACATTCTATCAAGAGAATGTGGCTGTTTTTAAAAAAAGAACATGCATATCAACACACTAATGACGATGAAAAAAAGATACATGCAGTCGATCCATGAAGTGCTGATGACATGATAATACGTTCTCTCCCTCGTCCCTGTGAAGCCTCTTGCTTCCATCGCAATGGCTAGTCGTTCAGATTTCCGTACGCCTTGCGTGAAAAGAGGGAGTGCATAACGTATAAAGGCTTTCCAACTGTTTTTTTGCTTGTAACCTCTAATTTTATGTGCAGCCTTCATTTGCTTCAATTCACTTTGAAACAACGGGATAAACCGGAAGCCTGCCAGCATCCCATATGCCCATTTGGGTGACATTCGGCATTGATGGATTAAGCTCATCATAAAGGCCGTCAAATCAGTTGTTGATGTAAAAAGGAGACCAAATGTCACAAAGCCAAGCATTCTAAAAGAAATGGTCAGCCCATTTCTTAAACTCTCCTCTGTGATATGAAACCATGCCCACTTCCAAACTGTATGATCTCCCTTGCCAAAGGCTGCTATCATCCAAAACACGAGAATGAAAAAGAGCAGATAAGGTACAAGTCTGGTGATGAGGTATTTCAAATTCCAGCCGCCTAGGACAAGTCCAATTCCAAGTGCAAACAGCCAGATGATGAACGTCGTTTTAGGATCAGAAATCGCCATCAGACAGCACATCGCAAGGAGATGGGCGAGTAATTTCATGACTGGATTTACAGTGGATAGAAAGGAGTGATTACTTTGCAATCGTCATCACTTCCTTTCTTTCAGCCATATAGCGATAATGTAACGGCACTCTCAGCTCACAGGAAGTGACAAGTTCCTGATGAGAAAATAAATCAAAAGGCGTACCATCATAAACATGCTCCCCTTGATGAAAAACAAGCACCTGATCAGCGCACTCATCAACGAGTTCCATATCGTGTGTGACCATAATAATAGTGGTGCCTTGTCGTTGACGTTCTTTTAAACGCCGGATTAACTCCCTCGCCGTTTTCTCATCCTGCCCGAAGGTCGGCTCATCTAAAATGAGTACATCCTGATCAAAAAGAAGCATCGTGGCAACACTTAATCTTCTTTTTTGTCCTAAGCTTAAGGTGAAAGGATGCGCGTCTCTATGCTTCTCTAGACCGAACTCCGCCAATAGCTGATTCGTTTTTTCTTGCACCACAGACTCTGACCAATTTCGCTGTCTCCCACCAAATGCGATTTCACCAAACACTGTGTCCTGTATAAATTGAAGTTCTGGATTTTGAAATACAAAGCCGGCTTTTTCATATAATGTTCGGTCAGACCACTTTTTCAGGTGTTTTCCTTTTAAAAAAATGTGACCTTTTTTTATTGGTTCTAAACGGATGACATGTTTAAGAAACGTACTTTTTCCGCTGCCATTTTCACCAATGATCGCAACCCAATCTCCTGCTTTTATATCAACGTGCAGGTCATCTATAATGCTTTTTTTCCCGTAGCTTAATTGTAGATGATCTGTGCGAATAATGACCTCTCGATTTGTTGATGACAATTTCTCATGACGTTCTTTTCTCGCCTCAAAGGTTTGCAAGAGTGTTTGACTCAGTGGATGAAACGGATCTTGTACGATAGTGGACCATTTCTCGGGAAATATTTTCGGACGCCAAATGCCGGCTTCTTTCATTTCTCCCTCAAATGTGTTCATCACGTCTTTTGGCGTTCCATCTGCTATGATACGGCCTTGATGATCTAATAAGATCACCCGATCCATCCACTCGATGACACCGTCTAACACATGCTCCACAAAAATCATCGTCTGATTCTGTTCAGCTGAAAGCTGCTGAAGTAATTGAAATATCTCCATTCTTCCTGCTGGATCAAGCTGTGCAGTCGGTTCATCAAAGAACAGGACATCTGGCTCTAATGCTAGTAAACAAGCAAGCGCCAACCGCTGCTTCATTCCGCCAGATAAGGTATGAATATCTGTATTTGGGTCGACATCCAGCTGTACCTTTTTCATGAGATGTTGAATCATGTCATCCATTTGTTCTCGAGGGACAGATCGATTCTCTAAGCTAAACGCAATTTCTTCATTGACTCGGTGCATACAAAACTGCGAATCTGGGTCTTGAAACATGACACCAGTATGCCTTTGCCGCATCACTTCTCCCTGTACTTCAGCTTCCATATGCTCTGGAATAATGCCAGCAAGCACAGAAATCAGCGTAGATTTCCCGCTTCCACTTGGTCCTAATATCAGCACCTTTTCCCCCTTTTGAATAGAAAGAGATACTTGATGAAGAACGGGATTCGGCTGTTCATAAAAACGGACAGTGAGATTACTGCACACGAGAAATGAATCCATGCTGGTCACCCTTACTTCGTTTTTCTTTCATGATGGCATATTGATTCAGCACACCCGTTTTAGATAAGGCATCCACCACCACTTTTGCTAAGCAACCACCGAGTAACATACCGCTAATGACTTGAGTGACAAGTGTCATGAGTAACACTTGAGGCGTGTAATAGCCGAATCCATTGGCAATGAGGCTATATGCCATTGCCCCTACTGCTGCAAAGGCACCAGACAACATGAGTGTCCACATGCGATATCGCTTATAGCCAAATAGAGCGAAGGCGATTTCTGCTCCAAGTCCTTGGCATACACCAATCAAAAGCGCAGAAAGACCGAAGTGGCTACCTGTCAGTAATTCCACGGCAGCGGCAGCTGTTTCTGCGATGAGGGCAGCTCCTGGCTTTTGGATAATGTAAGCAACGATTGGACTGGCAATGACCCAAATTCCGAACATGATGTTGCCTCCTGCTGGACCGACAAGGGCTGTAATCGGTAAATAAAGCGTCGACCACCCTAAATAGATAACTCCGCATGCCACTGATAAAATGACAGCGAGAACGACTTCTTTCATCTTCCATGTCATGAAGAATGCACCTCCATTTGGACAGGCCACTCTTCGACAGTAAAGGCCATGTCCCAGAATTTATACTCAAGCTGACAGCTTAAGATGAAGTGCTGTTTCATTTTCTCCTTTTCCTTCTCACTTGCTCCTTCCGCCCACTGATCAAGCCGTTTGCAAAGCTCCACTGTAACAGAGTCCGTTAACCCGCCATAAAACGTGATCCACTCATAGAATGGATGGGCAGGGTCGGGCTCAACATCTTTAAGCATTCGTTTGCCTATTTCCCAATAGGTCCAAGGGCAAGGGAGCAAAACCGCAATGATTTCTCCTAGCGTCCCTTCCTCGGCGACTTGCAGCATGTGATGAATATAGTGATGAGCACTTGGCGCCAAAGATGCACCTTGCAGTTCATCATAAGCGACACCTGCCACCCGGCAAAGGTTTTGATGAGGATGTGTCTCACTATCAAGGACAAAAGCCATTTGTTGATGGAAAAAGGTAATGTCCTCTCTTTCTGTACATCTGCTGATGGCTGCCGCATAAATTTTAATAAAGGCATTTAAATATTCTGCATCCTGTTTGACATAATGAATGATCTGTTCCTTTTCGAGTTCTCCTGCTGCAAGTCCTCTCACAAACGGATGCTGATAAATCGCTTCAAATAATGGTTCTGCTTCTTGCCTTAATTGCGTTGAAAATGTCATAAAAAAAGCCTCCTCTTTTTCAGTTGAATAAATGAAAAAGCCACCCCAAATGGAGCGGCCTTCTTATCGATTCAATCATGAATAAGACAAGGTCCTGCTCCACTTCCCTCCGCTAGTACAAACTAGATCAGGTTCAAAGGGTCCAAGATTTTCTCTTGTCTCAGTCATACATGACTCCCCTAGTGGACTTTTGTCATTTAATTATCTTTACTCTACACATGTGGCGATTTGATGTCAACCGCCGATCTTAATTCAATGTATTGATCGTTGGCAGCTTCTCGATCCCTGCTGCATAGTAGAAATTAAGGACACTGAAGAAATCAATTGGCTTTCCTGTCTTTATATCAACAGCCAAAATATGATCGCCATAATTGGTCAGATCATCAATGTCTAAACGCCTTGGCGTTGTCTTTCCGAGAGTATCAACAAAGCTGCTATGGTAGTACTGCCCACTAGCAAACGATGATTCATGATACATAAATAATGTCTCCACATCTAAGTAGACAAGAATGGCCTCAGAGGAACTCGCGTATGGAGCAGAGTACGATACTGGTGCCGAAATACTTTTCACTTTTACACTGTCAACAGAATGCGTTCTCTGTTGATATTTTCCATCATATGAGAAATAAAATACACGCTCCCATTTATAATCAGCGGTCTTAGATTGTTTGTTATACACTTTTGTACCATTTGCGAAAACATCCCCATTGGCATACGAAGCAACAAAGTATTGCAACGTTGATGACAGGGATTCAGCACCTGTGAAATTTGGTGGGTTTTTTGCATTCACCTGTAATGTATATGAGTCTCCAAAGTCTCCACCGCTAGTAATACCAAACGCATAATCACCCGCTGGTAAATTGCTTAACGCAAGCAGACTGCCTGCTGGTTGAATCAGATCCGTTGGATAAGCTTGTCCTTCTTCATAATCAATAACAAATAACTGAACGAAATAATCAGCATTTGGAGAGGTAATCCGGCTGATGAGCGCCTGAGGGGACGATGTACTTAAGAACCATAAATCAACTGGATCTTCCTCGTTTAAAACTGCCGATTGATTAATAGCTAGTCCATCAATAGAGCGAACGGCAGACGTGCGCATCTTTCCATCTGCAGCCGCTTTTCGTTTAATACTTATTCCCTTTTTCTTATCTACTTTAAATGATTTTTTTACTTCCTTCTGTTGAACCGCAGTCCCTTTATCCTGCTTTTCAAACGACTCTTGCACTTGCTGAATGGCTTTTTCAGTCAGTGGCGATACTTTTTCACTTGATTTTGGTGCATCTTCTGCTTTGATTGCTGGTGAAAATAAACCTGTTGTGACCAATAAAATAGACAGTAAGGCGGCGGTGATTTTGACATAAAATGCTCTCACAGGAACATCCCCTTTTCCCTAATTTGGGTTTTTTACCCTGTGATTATTTTACCATTTTTCTAATACTTGTTTTGGACTTTTTTAGGAAATTTTCATAACAAAAAACCAGCCGTATGAGTCACGACTGGTTTATTTGATGATTTATGCAATGGTTTTGACAAATAAGCGTGCTGTTTCTGCACTTGATCCTGGATTTTGTCCAGTAATAATTTGTCCGTCTACAACAGCGAATGGCGCAAATGCATCGCCTTTTTCAAATGCTGCCCCTTGCTCGCGAAGTTTTGTTTCCAATAAAAATGGAACTTTAGATGTCAGCTGAACAGCATCCTCTTCCTCATTTGTGAATCCTGTTATTTTTTTGCCGTCGATAAATGATTTTCCATCACGATCCTTCACATCAACAAAGGCAGAAACGCCATGGCAAACTGCCCCAACGGCTCCATTTTTGTCTGAAATCGCTAAGATCGCATCGGCAACCAATTGATTGGACGCAAAGTCGATCATTGGGCCATGTCCTCCAGCAAAGAAAATGCCATCATACTCAGCTGGGTTTACATCGGTCAGTGCCTTTGTGTCTTGAAGTAATTCATACACATCTTGATATTGTGCTGGAACTCCTTCAGGAATTGAATTTTTATCGATCGGTACTGTTCCACCTTTTATTGAAACAATTTGCACGTTGAGTCCATTTTCTTTAAAAATATGAAATGGCTCGGCCAATTCTTCTAGCCATAAGCCTGTTGGGTGTCCGTTCATTTCTGAGCTGCTTGTTGATACTAATAAAACGTTCTTACTCAACTTTATCATCCTTTCTATTTATCATGTGACTATTTTATATTTTGCACAATTAAATATCAAGCAATCAGACTTGGATACAACTCTTTATGTTATACCCGATTTTTTAAAAAATATAGCCTCACTTCAAATCTAATCATTCTGTCACATTCTATTGACAGGGAATTTCATGTAAAATTGTGATGAAATGATATAATATGAGAAACAATTGACAGACCTCTTGCGCTAGAGGGAATTTAAAAGGAGTGGAAAAAGAGATGAAAACCTATTCGATTGTGATGATTATCATCACGCTCTGTATCATATTGGCTGTCTTTTTAATGAATCTTACGGGCGTCATGTATGGAAAAATCATATTGGCTGTCGCTGTTGCCCTTTGTCTTACGTCCATTATTCGTTTGATGGGAATGCGTAAAAGATAAAAGCCGCCCTCTAGGGCGGCTTTACCGTGTAGACAAACCCCTCGCATTCAGTGTCAGTCCTGCGCTTCGGTGCTCACCAATGTCAAATTCACTCCGATGCTCGTCCTTCCTAAACTGCAAAGGTTTTCTATCACGTTGATAGGATTATATAGCCAGGATAAGTGCAATTAATGCAAGAAAAGCTGGTAACCCTTGTTTGATGATAATCGATTTATTAGACGTCACACCGCCAAATACTGCTGCGATGAACACACAAAGAACGAAAAATAGCTGAATCATATATCCTACGGTATTCGAACCAAGAATGAGCCCCCAAATGAGTCCAGCAGCTAGAAAGCCATTGTATAGCCCTTGATTAGCAAACATCACTTTCACATTTGGATCCTTTTGTAAGTGTTCAGGCAGATTGAAAGATCTTTTCGCCATTTTTGATTCCATAAAAAACATTTCTAGTAACATGATGACAATGTGCTCTAAAGCGACAATTCCTACTAAAATCATTGCTGAAATATTCAATTTAGTGAATTCCTTTCTGATAGACGGTCTCGTATTTGTATTTTGTCCGTGTATAAATCAAAGTCTTGGATTAGCTCTAACGCCTCATGAAAACGACTTTGTGGAATGTCTTTCATTTTTCTTACACCAAATTCCTTTTTAATAAAAGCCATGATGGTATTAATATGAAGCTTACCGTGGCCATCATACTCTAAATGGCTGCAAAAAGTCTGCATCGTCCCTCGAATCACCTTTAATTGCTTGGCAGTGACACAACTCATTGGTAACGCTCATCCTTTCTTGGTTTTTTAACAACTAAAAAGAACATTGAATGAAAGAAAAACCTTCCAATCTCTATTATATAATGGTTTCATTCGGATATCAAAATAAAAAAGAACAAACATTCGATCGAAGACGAGTCATACGCTAAAAATCCATGTCTTAACGTATCAAAAAGCCGGATTCATGGATAGAATCCGGCTTTTTGTTTAGTTGCTTTTAGAAATTAATACCTTTCCAACAGAACGGTCCTTACTTTGTCCGACGACTTTAAAGGATAGGCCGTATGTTGGCACATCACGTCCTGCATCCGGGTTATTTGGATTCACATAGTTCTTTTTATCACTAAATGTACGCGTTGGGCGGATATAGCGATCCTCTAAGGTTAAGCCTGTTGTCGCTGTATAATCAATATTCAGCTTGGTGCTTGGATTCAAAGAGAATGCTGCATCATGTACTTGGAAACCTGTCGCTGCAATAGAGCCGTCACTCCATTTCAACACTTGTTGATCTGCATCTACGACTCCAAGGAAGCCGTTCCCTGGATGTTTTCCAACCCAGTTATCACTGTACGATTGATCGACGTACCACACGACCAAACCGTTATTATAGCTCATCAGACTTGCTCCTCGTTTGATATGCTTTAAGCCTTTATCGACATCAGCATAAGAGCGCCATTCTAGTAAATAATACTGAGCGGCATATTGTTTTCCATTAGATTGAGAGAATCCGTTAAAAGTGAACGTGGACGTTCCCTCGGCATCATCTGACCACACTTTTGATCCATCTGCTGTAACCTTTAGATCATCTACAAATAAACCTGGCAGTGAATATCCTGCATCGGTTGTATAGCGGAATTGCAGATCGATCTTTTTCCCTGCATAAGCAGAAAGGTCAAAGGATGCATCTACCCATCCATCTGATTTTCCATCGATGCCATTACCTTCATTCGCTCCTGCCTCATTTCGATCATTCGTAATATTACCAGCAATGGTTGTCCATTTGTCTGTCCCAGTTTCACGAACTTCTACATACGCATAGTCATAATCTTCTTCGATATCGTACCATGCTTTAAACGTAAGCTCGGCTTTGCTTCCCTTCGACAAATCAATCCCTGATGTCGTCATGGTAGCATTCAAATTGTCACCTGTTCCGCTGAAGTATGAATATTGCCCTTGTGCAGGCTGAGTGACCACAATCTCTTTATCTGGCAAATCGACTCGAACCGCATCATGGTTGGTTCCTTTTGTTGCTGCTTCATCGATTAAAACTGTTTTGCTTTTTGTTAATGTCTTACCATCAATGGTTTTTCCAGAAAGCCAGTTGCCGCCATGCAAGTTTTGAAGCATTTCTTTTGCATATGGACTAAAACCTGTTGGTTCCGTACCAGGTACTTTACCTGCCCAGCTTCCGCTTGACATGATAGACCAATAAGAAACGGGCTCTCCTCTGCCTGTGTATTGTGTATCGTATTCATCAGGCAGACCAAGATCATGTCCAAATTCATGTGTGAACACACCTGCTGCGCCATCTTCAGGCTCAATCGTATAATCTAGAGCGCCTAACTTTCCGCCTTGACCCACTTCTGATTCAGTGTTTGGAATCTCAAATACATCACCAAGTGACCAGCGATGCGACCAAATCGCGTCAGAGCCAAGCTGTCCGCCGCCAGCTTCTTCACCTACGCCAGCGTGTACAACCATGAGGTGGTCAATGATACCGTCCGGCTCATTATAAACACCGTCCCCATCCATATCATAGCGGTCCCATTGATCATATTCACCAAGGTCAATGTTTGGATCCTTTGCCGCTGCTTCGAGGGCTTCTTTCACCAATTCGCGCGGTCTGCCGTCACTGCCTGATTCGTCTGGTACGTTCCCGCCATAATATGCTGCTTCATGCTTGGCTGTATACCATCCAGCTACTGTTCCACTAATCGTATAACTTCCACCAGACTGCTTTTCATAATATTGCTTCATAGAAACTTTTCTTTTACCATCTGGACCGATGTAGCCATTTTTTCCGAAAAGCATATCTTGGTAATGCTGCTGATCGTACTTGTCATAGTACATATCAGTCTCTTCTTTTTTAATACTATTATGCTTATAATCTTTAAAATCTACTAATAAGACCAAAACTTTATCATTACGGACGTCGCCTTTATATTTTTCCTTTTTCACCGGCTTTACTTGATTGCCTTCTTTTCCTTTATGCTTCTTTAACTTGTTCTTTTTGGCTAGTTTATTATGTACATTTTGTTTGTATTCTTTTAGGAATTCAGGTTCTTCTGTTAAGGTACTTGCGCTTTGTTTCATCGCTGCTTCTTCTTTTTTCTTTAGGTAGTTCTTTAATGCTTTTTGGGTTTCTGCCTCATTGGCATTCTTTTTGATCTTTCCTTGTTTTTTCAAGGCTTTGATGAGGCGGTCTTCATTGACAACACTTGCGTCGAATGGAATACCTGAATAATGACCACCATCTGAGGATGTTGACTTTTCTGAGGTGTGGGCAGATAGAGGGGTGCTGAAAGCTGTCAATGTGCCTAAACTGAGGACAGCTGTTAGTGCGATGCTCGTCCATTTCCCTTTTTTCATATTGGTTCCTCCCTAATTTGGTAATAAATAATATCTAATTCTAGCATATTCCAATATACTTAAGTCGAAAAACATTTTATTTTCAGAAACTTTGTGGAAAATGCACAATACGAGATTGAAATAGGTGGAACGAATTGTCGAAAATAAAAGAACCCTAGGCTATAAATGCCTAGGGTGTTTGTTGTTTTTCTATGAAAGCTGCTCTCCTTGATATGCAACAACATCAAGTGGAGCGGCTAAAAATTCTTTTGCCTTTGTGACGAAAGCTTGGAAATGTGCACTTGCATTATGGCTTTGAACCGCTGCTTCATCTTTCCACACTTCTACCATTAAAAAGGTGTTTTCTTTCTCTGTATCCTTGAAAAGCTTGTAGGACACATTGCCTGCTTCTTCCTGTGAAGCTTTCATTAAACCGTTGATTTCTTCTAGAAATACGTTTTCTTTCTCTGGATGAATGGTCATCCCTGCATGAATAATAATCATATGATCGTCTCCCTTTTTTTTAAAATTATTTCCACTCTGTGATGCGATCGATCGGTAAACGGTAAGAAGCATAACCTTCGTCAGCTGCTTTCCCAATGGATAGAAGCATAACTGGTACATAGCGCTCTTTATCCCAGCCGAATGTTTCAGCGATGACTTCTTTGTCATATCCGCCAATTGGGTTTGTATCATAGCCATGCGCACGAGCAGCAAGCATCAGCTGCATTGACACAAGTCCACCGTCAATTAAGATCGTTTCACGATTCACTTGCTCTGGAAGAGCTTCAAAATGTGCAGTTAATGCAGCAATTTGTCTTTCTTTTACTTCCTGCGGCATGTAGCCATTTTCTACTGCTTTTGAATAAATTTCTTCTAAGTATTCATTGTTTTTCATATCTGCAAACACAGCGATGACAGCTGATGATGTTGCCACTTGTGTTTGATTGAATTTTGCAAGTGGTGCAAGCTTTTCTTTTCCTTCTGGGCTGTCAATGACCATGAAGCGCCAAGGCTGTGCATTCACTGATGATGGTGCTGTTGTTGCCTCTTCTAAAATCTCCGTCATTTCTTCTTTGCTAATTTTCACTGCTGGATCATAGTTACGAATGGAGCGGCGCCCTTTCATAATATCCATAAAATCGTTTGTTTTTAATGTTGTAGCCATGTGTAACACTCCTTTAGGTTGTTTGAATCTGCTCGATGTTTTGTTGTATACGGATGAGCACATCAGTGAGAAGCTTTCGTTCTTCATCACTTACGTTTTCAAGCATTTCTGAGATAAATCGTTCTTTTTCTTTTTTAGAAGCTTCGATTCTTGTTCTGCCTTCATCTGTCAGACGAACAAGCGTGACGCGATTATCTTCCGGCTTTCTTCTGCGCGTGACCATTCCTTTTGTTTCTAACTGTTTTAAGTGACGCGTCACAGCCGCACTATCAATATTTACTTTTTTCTGCAAATCGGATTGGCTGATTTCGTCGGCTTGGAATAACAGTGATAGCAACTCCAGTCTTGATTGGCTGATGCCCGTGCATGCTTCGAACTTCACACCCATCATACGGTTCACGCACTGCAAACGATATAATACCTCTGCTTCTTCAGAGCAAAATGCAGTCAATGCCATCCCCTCTTTTCTATTCAGATCAATTAGTTGATATATCAATCATTGACTCGTCAACTAATATACACCCATTATTTCATGATTGCAAGAGGTTTGTTTCATAAAGTGAAATTTTTTATTTCAATTAAAAAAGACGAGCTTTTGCTCGTCTCAGACCGTAGACAAAGGGCTAAAATGTAGTTTATTTTAGCCCTTTGTCTTCTTTTCAGCGTGAAAGAAAACCTTTGCAGTCTAGGAAGGACGAGCAATGGAGCGGAACGAATTTGACATTCGTGAGCACCAGCGCGCAGGACTTACACCGAATGCGAGGGTTTGTCTTCACGCTGTCGTCTTAAGAACTTGGTGTTGTTGTTGGTCCCACATAGTAGCTGATAAATCCAATAATCATCAAGACAACAAAAATAAAGAGAATGAGTTTGAGCATTCTCATGGTTTATCCCCTCCCACTCATCTAACTTATCATATCTAGAAGAAGCGCTACCTAAAATTTACATAAAAAAAGACAAAAGCGATTCATCACTTTTGTCTTTTTCTCTTTATTCTGTAATCACTGTATGAATCAAAGTCGGAGCATCGGCATGGTCATCAATGCGGATGTTGTCATAAATTTTCTCCATGACATTCGCAACATCTTCACGATTTGCATGCAGCGTCACGAGAGATTCGCCTTTTTCTACACGATCGCCTACTTTTTTGTTGAGCATGATGCCAACAGATAGGTCGATATCGTCTTCTTTTGTTGCACGTCCTGCTCCAAGAATCATCGCTGCAACACCGATTTCGTCTGCGACGATTTCAGCGATCACACCTGATTCTTTTGCCGGCACTTCGATTTGATAAGGTGCTTGCGGCAGTTTTTCCGGTTGATCTACAATCGAGCCGTCTCCACCTTGGTTTTCTAAAAATTCCTTGAATTTCTCAAGTGCTTTGCCGTTTTTCATGACTTCAATTAGCTTTTCTCTTGCTTCATCAAGTGTCTCTGCTTTTTTCGCAAGAACGACCATTTGACTTCCTAATGTGAGCACAAGCTCGTTTAAGTCTTCAGGGCCTTCGCCTTTAAGCGTGTCAATCGCCTCTTTCACTTCAAGGGAATTTCCAATCGCTAATCCTAGCGGCTGAGACATGTCTGAGATGACAGCCATCGTTTGTCTGCCAACATTATTTCCGATACGAACCATTGCTTTTGCAAGCTTCTCAGAGTCTTCAGGTGTTTTCATGAAAGCACCTGCACCTGTTTTCACATCTAATACGATTGCATCTGCGCCAGCAGCGATTTTCTTACTCATAATCGAGCTTGCAATGAGCGGGATTGAGTTAACAGTCCCTGTTACATCACGAAGGGCATACAGTTTTTTATCAGCAGGTGTCAGGTTGCCTGATTGTCCAATGACCGCTACTTTATGACGGTTCACCAGCTCGATGAACTCGTCTTTTGTAATTTCAACGTGGAAGCCTTTGACTGCCTCTAGCTTGTCGACAGTTCCACCCGTATGTCCAAGACCACGCCCAGACATTTTTGCAACAGGTACATCAAGTGCTGCAACAAGAGGAGCGAGTACAAGCGTTGTTGTATCGCCTACACCGCCTGTTGAATGCTTGTCTACTTTAATGCCTTCGATAGCAGACAGGTCAATTGTGTCCCCTGAGTTTGCCATAGCGAGTGTTAAATCTGCACGTTCTTGATCCGTCATATCTTGGAAGAAAATCGCCATCGCCAAGGCACTTGCTTGGTAGTCAGGAATTGTTCCGTCCGTATAACCTTTGACAAAGAAAGAAATTTCCTCTGAAGATAATTCTTTTCCGTCACGTTTTTTCGCAATGATATCTACCATTCTCATTGTTTTCACCATTCCTTTTTTAGTTTAGTAAATCAAACCGACAACGCCTGCTGTTAAGAAGCTGACGAGTGTTGCACCGAATAACAGCTTTAATCCAAAGCGTGCGACAACGTTTCCTTGTTTTTCATTTAAGCCTTTCACTGCTCCAGCAATGATACCGATAGACGAGAAGTTCGCAAATGACACAAGGAATACAGAAATGATCGCTTCTGTACGAGCAGTGAAATGAAGACCGTCGCCAGATAGAGCAAGCATCGCTACAAATTCGTTAGATACCATTTTGGTCGCCATAATACTTCCTGCTTGTACCGCTTCACTCCAAGGTACACCAACAAGGAAAGCAAATGGTGCAAACACATATCCAAGTACATCTTGGAAAGAAACACCGATGGCAGCTGTGAAAATACCATTAATCATCGCAATTAATGCAACGAATCCAATCAACATCGCAGCCACAACAATGGCTACTTTGAAACCATCCATAATGTATTCGCCGAGCATTTCGAAGAAAGATTGTCTTTCTTCTTCTACGACTTCAAGCATGTCTTCGTCTTTAGACACTTCATATGGATTGATGATAGACGCAATAATAAATCCACCAAATAGGTTCAGCACAAGTGCTGTAACAACGTACTCCGGTTTAATCATTTGCATATACGCACCGACAATGGACATTGATACAGTCGACATCGCAGATGCACACAATGTATAGAGACGCTGTTGAGGTAATAATCCAAGCTGTTTCTTAATGGAAATGAACACTTCGGATTGACCTAAAATCGCTGACGCTACGGCGTTGTAAGATTCTAGTTTCCCCATTCCATTGACTTTACTAAGCAAATACCCAATTCCGCGTACGATCAGCGGAAGGATACGCCAATGCTGCAGGATACCAATCAAGGCAGAAATGAAGACGATCGGCAGCAAGACATTGATAAAGAAAGTTGACGCATTATCATTCATTAAACCACCAAATACGAAGTTGATCCCTTCACCAGCATAGCCTAGAAGCATTTGGAATCCTTTTGCAAAGCCCCCGACTAGGAAGTTCCCAACACCTGTATTGAGCAGAATATAACCTAAAATAAATTGCAGTACAATCATGACAATGACTGGACGGAATTTCACTCGCTTTTTCCCGTTACTTGCCAGCCATGCAATGGCGAGAATCACCAGCAAACCGATAATACCAATGACGTATTTCATGTTTTTCCTCCTTGAATGAATTCGTTTACATTAATGTGCTTGTATGGAACAAACCCTATTTCGCAAACAAATTGCGGAAGAAAATCCCAGAAATGAGATCCTTCCGCATATGACTTTTTCATCATCTAATGAGTCATGATTGTTATCCTACCATAGGATCGTATGAATTAATAGTCTTTAGAAGGAGCTGATTGATCCCCTTTAATAATGGAAACGCCTGCACTGGCACCAATACGGGTTGCGCCTGCAGCTGTCATCGCTTCTACGTCTTCTTTTGTTCTCATGCCGCCTGATGCTTTGACACCGATGTCAGGTCCAACTGTTTTACGCATTAATGCGATGTCCTCAGCTGTTGCACCGCCTGTACTAAATCCAGTCGATGTTTTGACGAAATCAGCGCCAGCTTTTACAGAAAGTTCACAAGCTCGTACTTTCTCTTCATCTGTGAGTAGACAAGTTTCAATGATGACTTTCACTAAGGCTTTGCCTTTTGCTGCGTCTACAACGGCACGAATATCTTGTTCAACTGCATCATATTCGCCATCTTTCAATGCCGCAATATTGATGACCATGTCCACTTCAGTTGCACCGTTTTCAATGGCATCCTTTGTTTCAAATGCTTTCACTGCTGTGGTGTTTGCACCTAACGGGAAACCGATGACTGTACATACATCAACGCCTGTTCCTTCTAGTTCTTTCGCCGCAAGAGATACCCAAGTTGGGTTCACACAAACGGAAGCAAATTGATATGTCTTTGCTTCTTCTAGTAACTGCATGATCGCAGCTTTAGATGTATCTGGTTTTAGTGCTGTATGATCAATGAGCTTTGCTATTGTCATGATTCACACTTCCTTTTAAATATGATACTTTCATCTTAAATGACTATTGAACAATTGTAAATATAGTTATGAAATTTTGTTCATCTATTTTGTGACATTTAAAAGAGCTCTTGCTGTGTGCTGATCGATCATCAATACGTTCGCATATTTTCCTCTCAGCGCCCCATGGATAGAGGCAACCTTTCGATGTCCACCAGCAACAAGAATGGAGCGCTCTTTTGTTCTCAAATCATCCAGCTCCACACCGATTGTGCGATTGTTAATTGCTTCACTGCAAATGCGTCCTTCTTGATCATAAAAACGCGAACAGATATCTCCGACACTGGATGTCTTGAGCAGCGCCTTTTCTTCTTCACGGAAATAACCAAGCCTAAACAAAAGCGCCTCATCTCTTACCGTCCCAACAGTAAACACAGCGATATTTGCCTGTTTGCCCATTTCAATAATGCGCTGAATATGTCTGTCCTGTTCGACCATCTCTTTAACGGCGGCACTATCGAACACAACAGGCAGTGGCAAATAGCGTGGTGCCGTTTGAAAAGCTGATGCAAACAGCTGAATTGTTTCCGCAGAATATGTATTCACATGTGAATGGCTGATTCCGCCTTTCAGCTGAACCACCTCTACCCCTTTTACCTGTTTAGGTTGCATCTTTTGAGCAATTTGATACATCGTGGTGCCCCAGCTCACTCCAACGATATCACCGTCTTTCACCGTATTCTGAAGATAATCTGCACCAAACCGGCTCAAGTAATCAGTAATCGTTGGATAATCGTCCTTTGGTGAAAATACCACATGAGCCTCGAGCAGATCATATTTTTCTTTCAGCAATGAGGACAGCTCATTTAAATCCTCAAATGGATCCATCACTGTAATTTGGACGTACCCTTTTTCCTTCGCATACTGAAGCAGACGAGACACCGTTGGCCTCGACAGGTCAAGCTGCTTGGCGATTTCCTGCTGACTGTAATCAGATAAGTAATAGAGCCTTGCTGCTTCAATACTTAATTGCTGTTTCTCCCGATCCATTCGTACGCCTCCTTTTTTCCTCTATCATAACAAATTGTTCACTTCACCATGCACAAATGTTCATTTAAAGAAAATGGTGTAGGCTGCGTGAAAGGTCTCTTGCTTCTCTAAAGTTTGAATGCCGAATTTCTCCTTATACTGCCCATTCGTCCCTTCCATATCAGCGATCCCATACCAAGGCTCAATACAAACAAAAGGAGCCATTGTTCCCTTTTCTTGATCATATGGAGACCAAATACCAACGAACGGAAAACCACTGAGATCGACCTCAATGCCGTGACCTGCTTGAGAAGTCAATGATACTTGATGAATATGACTAAAGATCATTGCATCGTTCTGAAAAAGTTCTGGGCGAAGTTGAATCGGCTCAAACTCAACACCTTTCTCCTTCTCTCTCACAAGTGAATCATGAAGTTCATATTGGACTGGATCATGTTCGGTGGAAGGTGCCAATGTAAGTGAATAATCAGCTGTCTGCTCGCCTTCAACAAGCGGGACATGAAATGCCGGATGCCCGCCAATCGAGAAATACATCGTGCCATCTCCTTCATGAACAATTTCCCAGGAAATCGTTAGTCCATTTTCCGACAGTGCATAACTGATGCGCGCTGTAAATTCATACGGATATTGTGACGTGTGACGGCCATTTGATTGATATTGAAAAACCACCTGATCTTTTGCTTCTTGAAATAGTTCAAAATCAACATCACGCAAAAATCCATGCTGCGAGAGTTGATACGTTTGATCGTCTATCTTGTATTGATCATCCTTCAACCGTCCGACAATCGGAAATAAGACGGGCGACACCCTGCCCCAATAAGCAGGGTCACCAGACCACATATATTGACGTCCACTTTCTTTATGAAGCACCTCTCTCACCTCGGCACCTCTCTCATTGATTTGAACCAATAACAGATCATTTTCAATCGTTCTCATTCAACACATCCCCTTTCCTTCTTCTTTTATTATGACAGGGATTTTCGGTTTGAGTATAAAAATAAGAATCCCTCAAGCCTTAGAATATTTCTTCATATAAAAAAATTTTAAAAAGGACAGAAATTCGCCAACAAAATGTAATGCTGATTCGTCTAATCTTATATAAAATAAAAGAATCGTTGTTCTTTTGGAGTGACAACAAAAAAGACGCGTTTGACATTGATGGGGGATTCTTTTTCATGAACAGCAAGGAAAACCGTTTACGTTACATATTAGGATTAGATGGGCTGAGAGCTGTTGCCGTATTGGCGGTCATTGCTTATCACTTACATATTGAACCCGCAAGCGGCGGGTTTCTTGGTGTTGATTTGTTTTTTGTGATTTCTGGTTACTTGATTACAACCATCTTGCTGCATAAGCAGGATCTGGGCTATCAAGAGCTTCTGCCTTTTTGGATGGGCCGCATCAGAAGGCTGCTTCCAGCTGCCTACGTCATGATTTTTTTAATCGTCAGCTGGTGCGCCATTGCTGGTTCAAATGCATTAATGTCCATTCGTGGCGATGCCTTATCGTCCTTTTTTTATGTGAGTAACTGGTGGTACATTTTTCATCAGCTCTCTTACTTCGACAGCTTCAATGCTGTATCTCCACTAAAAAATTTATGGTCTTTGGCAATTGAAGAGCAATTTTATCTCATTTGGCCGGTACTGTTGATTGCTGGACTGAAATGGGTGAAAAACAGATCCCATCTTCCTATGATCACCTTTGGTCTGGCACTTGTATCTGCTTTATGGATGGCCATTCTCTATTCACCGGATACTGACCCGAGCAGGATCTATTATGGAACAGACACACGTGCGTTTGCACTCCTCATCGGGTGCAGTCTTGCATTTGTCTGGCCCATGCACAGACTTTCCAGCAGAAAATTACTTCCTGTCGGCAGACGTATGTTACAAATAGCCGGATTCGGTTCGATGGTCATTTTCCTCTTATGTGTTTATGCAGTCGACGAATTTGACGGCTTTCTCTACCAAGGCGGTATGCTTTTATTCTGTCTGAATGCAGCGATCTTAATTGCGTGTGTCTGCCATCCTGCCAGTCTTATTGGGAAATGGCTGTCTTTTCAACCACTCGTTTGGCTCGGAAAGCGGTCTTATGGCATCTACTTATGGCATTATCCAATTATCGTGCTGACCACACCGGTCATTGAGATTGGACAGCCTTCTATAGGACGTGTCACATTGCAGCTCATCGCAATTCTACTCATATCAGAGGCTTCCTATCGTTTGATCGAACAGCCGATTCGTAAACTTGGGTTTAGACACTATTTTGCCTCTTGGTCGATTTGGAAAACAGGAATCAAGCAATGGTCTATGTCCAATAAAGTGTTTCTTGGGATTGCCGCAGTCCTTTTGATTTTATTTACCATTGGCATGTCTAGCTCGTCTCATACATCCCCACATGCCAAGGAAGTAACACAAATTAAGACAGCGGCCAAAAAGGCAGGCGGTCAGACAGAATCAAAAGTGAAGAAAAAGAAAGACAAACATGAGAAAAAAGCAGCCGATCCTAAACAATTTCACCAAGTTCTTGCCATTGGTGATTCCGTCATGTTAGACATTGCTGCAAATTTAGAAAAGGCCTATGAACCCATCACCATTGACGCAAGGGTCGGAAGGCAAATGAACGAAGCCATCCGCATCGCCCCTCAATATGCTTCTTTTAACAAGGCTGATGCCGCTGTTATTATTGAGCTTGGCACAAATGGTTATTTTACAGAGGGGACTTTGACTTCATTCATTCAACATTTCTCGAAGGCACATATTTTTCTTGTGAACACTCGCGTTCCAAGATCTTGGGAAAATGATGTGAATGCAGTCATTGAGCGTGTGGCCAATCAACATCACAATGTGAGCTTAGTCGATTGGCATTCAGCCGCTACCGGACAGCCATCCTATTTTCAGCCAGATGGTGTTCATCTTTCCACAAAAGGCTCTGACACATTGACTGAGCTCATTAAAGCCAGTATCAAGAAAAAAGGAGATGTGTCCTCGGCATCATAAGAAGACTAGCATCCTGTGAAGAGAGATTCAAAAAAGACATGCTTTCCTATGATTGGAGGCATGTCTTTTTTGTGATGGATGAGCACAGAGCTGCATTATGTTTTACTTTTAAAAGACCAAACGATGACAGGGATGAGAATTAACGATAAAATTCCTCCGCTTAAAGATAATGTAGCATAACTCGTATTCGCCACGACCATTCCTGAAAGGGCACCGCCAGAAGCACCTGCTAACGCAACAAAAACATCGAGTGTTCCCTGGGTTTTTGCCCGGGTTGATGGTTCTGTAGCATCCACTATTTGAGCAGTACCACTAATTAAACCAAAGTTCCATCCCAATCCTAGTAAAGACAAAGCAATGATTAATAGAATCATTGAATCACTTGGTGCGAATGCTGCTAATAAACCAGCAAGTAACAATGTGATGCCCGACGCTATGCTCATAGCTGTTCGTCCTAGTTTATCTACAAGTACACCCGTGATAGGTGAAGGAAGATACATGGCCCCTATATGAAAACCAATCACAATGCCCACTTCGGCTAATCCATGACCATGATGCTGCATATGCACCGGTGTCATGGTCATGAGTGCCACCATGACAATTTGAGTTAAGATCATCACTGTGGCACCTACTGTAAGCCCTTTTTTATCTGTTTTTTTATCAGCAGCATCTGCTTTATTTCCATGACCATGTTCTGCTTTGTAAGTTGCTATTCTTCGGGCAATGTCTAATGGATCAGGACGCAGCAGAATAAAAAGAACAAGACCAGCTACAATAAATGCTACTGCTGATAAAATAAAAGGACCGGCAAGTGCTGGAACACCAATGGACACTGCAAATTTACCCATCACTTCAACTAAATTCGGACCTGCTACTGCTCCAAATGTTGTCATGACCATTGTTGTACTAATGGCAGTTGCACGCTGTTTAGAATTCGCTAAGTCCGTCCCAGCATAACGCGCTTGTAAGTTCGTGGATGTTCCTGCTCCGTAAATGAAGAGCGATGCAAATAATAAAGTGACACTATTCATCATAGCTGCCAGCACAACGCCAATTGCTCCGAGCCCTCCAGCAACAAAACCTGTCGATAAACCGATGCGTCGTCCATAACATTGCGAAAGCTTTCCTACAATGAAAGCTGACCCAGCTGACCCCAAAGTAAATAAAGCGATTGGGACTCCTGCATAGGCTTCAGTTCCAAGCATTTGTTGCGCTAAAATGGCACCTACCGTAATTCCTGCAGCTATTCCAGCCCCTCCAAATATTTGCGATAGACTGACAACGAACAATACTCGTTTATATAATTTTTTCAATTTTTGGGGTGAATCTATATAATTCTTCACTACATCTTTTTCTGTATCTAGCACTTGTAAACACCCACTTGAGATTTATTTGCCCAATGTAACCATTATATCAGCTCCGACTACCATCTTTGATTGCCTCTCGGCCATTTACATGGAGAGCAAGCGGTTGTTTTCGGATCATGAATAAAGCGCCCACATGACTGACCTGTACTTTTGAGCTGATGCGTATCTCTTGTCGTTTTCTTTTATGCCGTTAAAAGGCTGGCTCTCAATGCTAATGCGTGCTTTTCCTTCGTTTTTTGATCCACCAACGCAAAATCACCATTCTCATACGCTAATGAAAATAATTCTTCGATATGAAAGACACCTGCCTGAAACTGCCTGCTCAATACATGCAGTGCCGCAGCACTGGCGACTTGAGCCGTTGCTTGAGACTCATCGCGACCTTTTATTCCAAGCGCTGCTTGATGAATTTCGTTACCCTTCATTCCTACCGCTTCCACTTTCACTGCATATTGATCTGTACCCATTTGAGCAGATTGAATCAGTGAAATGGCACGTTCCTTGATTTTCGGCATCGTGAGAAGGGACGTCATTCCGAGTTTCCTTGTGAGAGCAAATGCACGTGTCGCTACACCAGAATCAAAACAGAGCCTTGTTGTCACAGAAGGCACATGGAGCGTCGAAGGCAATGTTTGCTGGTCAGAGAAAGGGAACTGATAGGCTTGCCGCTTTCCAAGCGTTTTGCCAAAATCAATGCGTTTCCCTCCAGTAAAACTTTTGACTTTCTTTCGCTGATGATTCTTCGTCAGCTCATAATCCGTATGCACATGATCAAGCGTCCATTCAATAGCTGCTTTTCCATGCTGGTCACCTAGCCCAAGCATGATACTAATATCAATTTGCTCCACAGAGGTCAGAATAGATGCCGCCTTCGCTGCAAGCAAATTGGTGAGACCAGGTGCAAGGCCTACGCTCAGCACAGCCGTTGCGTTCAATTGCTGTTGATGGACCTTTGCTAGCTTCTCAATATAGGCTCCTTTTGCCGAAATATCGAGATAATCTATACCTGATCGTAAGCATGTTTCAGCAAATGACGTGTCATCTTGATCCAGACACATGATCACGAGTTTCGTTTCATCCATCCAGTCCGTATCCATTGGTTGTCTTACGTCTATCTGAAATGGACGTACACGCCCATTCGTTTGGCGTGCAAATTGTTCAGCCTTCTCATAACTTCGGCCGGCCGCAAAGACTTGCCCAGGATACACGTCACTTAATTGAAGACATATTTGCTGCCCCACATGTCCATAACCGCCTATCACCATCACTTTTGACCTCATTTTCCAACCGCCTTTCTATCGCCTCTTTTACAAACAATCCCTTTGATCATGCCCACTTGAAAATAAGGTCTGATGTCTTGAAATCCTGCTTCGGTTAATTGTGCTGTCATCTTTTCTTCAGACACGGGATATGTTGTGACACCCAGCCTTTCTCGGAAGGACGTAAACACTTCCTTTCCCAAGCCTTGACGATTCATGAATAGAGAAAGCATATGAAGCTCCTGCTGAAATGTCGGCGTTTTCGGGTCTCCTTGAATAAACGCCAACATGAGAGGCGCCCCTGGTTGAAGCCGGCGGGCGATCTCCTGTAAAAAGGTCAGCTGATCTTTTACAAAATGAATGACAAGCAAACTTACTGCTGCATCGTACAACTTTTCAACCGGCACTTTGTCTAAGGCCATCTCATACCATGTGACACGATCTTGCATATGAAGCTGTGCCACTCTGCGCTTGGCCATATCAAGCATGGTTGGAGATGGATCAACCCCTGTGATATGCCAGTCTTTATTTCTTTGAAGCATGTTGATGATCTCTTCGCCCCCACCTGCTCCGACTGTTAACATGCGAGAAGCCGCTCCCATTAATTCGATTTCTACTCTATCCACTGTCAGCTCATGCAAAAGATGATAGCCCGGTACTTTATGTGCAATTGTCGCTGCATAGGATTCAGCAACAGGATCATGCCAATGTTGATTTACACTCATATGTCTTCTCCTCCAGTTTCCGCTTTGCTTCGTTTCCTTTACACTAACGGTATGTTATCTTCATTGTAAGAAGATAGATGAGAAAAAACGATCCCTAAAAGTAGGGATATTGAGGAGGAGATCAAATGAACAATCCAGCCGCTCATTTTCAGCAGCTGAGAAAAAACATTCGAGATGAACTTGCTGCTATCTGTGATTTTGATGCTGCCTGTATCACAACCATTGATCCAGCTACTCTCCTCTCGACGGGTTCTTTTACAGATGAACCGATTGAAGCCATACATAACGAGCTGTTTCAAAATGAATATTTAAAAAAAGATGTGCACCAGCATGAAGATCTAGCGAAAGGTCCTGTCCACGCTGCCAGTCTCGTCCAAAGCGGAGAATACACCAATAGTGGTCGATACCAGCACATTTTGTTACCTAACGGATGGGCAGATGAATTGCGGGCAGCCCTTGTGATTCAAGGTGAATGCTGGGGAATCGCCAGCCTTTATCGGAAAAAGGAGAAGGAACCTTTTCATGAACAAGATATACAAGCGGTTAGTCGTCAAACACCAGCACTCGCAGCCAAACTGAGAGATGAACTTTTTAAAAGAAGAGAAACGGAAGAAGATGAAACGGCGGAACACCAAGGCTTCCTCATTCTTTCACACGATTACCATCTTCTTTATGGAAATGAAACTGGACTTCATTGGCTCCACACCTTCCAAACCTTTGAGCAAATTCATGACGGTGCCATCATGCCCCGTCCGTTTAGAGCATTAGGTGCTAAGCTTTTATATGGCGGCGGTGACCAAACAGCGGTCAGCATCACCAGAATGCCGACAGGGCGTTTTCTCTCTCTTCAAGCATTTCGTTTAGCACAAGCAGCCGGGCAGGAAGAGGCTGTCATGATTCATATTAAACGAGCTCAAACAAGTGACATCCTTCCTTATATAGCGAAAACATATCGGCTAACAGAAAGAGAAATGAACGTCCTTGACTGCTTAATAAAAGGACAATCCACAAAAGAAATTGCCAGTACGTTATTTATCTCGCCTCATACGGTGCATGATCATGTAAAGGCGATGCTCGAAAAAACAAATTTGAACAGCAGACGTATGCTTGTTTACTTTTTCTCACACATATAAAAAAGCGGCTACCTCATTGGTAGACCGCTCTTTCTTTATTTTCCGATGACTCGCTCATGCAAGATATGTGCGACTCCTGCTTCGTTATTGGATTTTGTCACAACATCCGCAACTGCTTTGACATCTTCAATGGCATTTCCCATCGCAACGCCACAGCCCGCAAATTCTAGCATCGACACGTCGTTCCCATTGTCACCAATCGCCATCACTTCTTCACGAGAAATCCCCAGTTCATGCGCTAGAAGCTTCACTGCATTCCCTTTGCTCACATCAGGATGAAGAATTTCTAGGAAGAAATCTGTGCTTTTTACCATCATGTACTGATCCTTCACTTCAGATGGAATGGCTTGTATCGTCTTTTCCAAACGTTCCGGCTGATCAATATACATCATCTTCGGAAGTCTCATGGATGGGTCTGCCTCTTCGACAGGTAAATACTTAAGCGGCAATTTCGTTAAATACGATTCAAGTACCGTGTATTCACTAATATCCCGATTTGGTGTGTATAGATGAGCCGAATCGAAATAATGCATAGGTGTATCCAGCTGACGGCTCAGTTCATATAAAGAAGTCAAATCATCATAGGATAAAGTTAATTCTGATACGACTTCATTTGTATGGCTGTTTTGTACAAGCGCTCCATTATAGGCGATGACATAATCCCCCTCTTGATCAAGCTGCAGCTCTTTTAAATAGCGATGCACCCCGCCAATCGGCCGGCCTGTACATAAAACAATTTTAACGCCTTCTGCCTTCGCCTGTTGAATGGCTTCAAACACCTCATCCGGCACCATATGCTGATCATTTAATAACGTACCATCCATATCAATTGCGACTAATTTATACATTCACTGCTCCCCTTTTCTCAGCAAAACGTGCTGTCACTATTTTGAGTGATCATCTACATGATCACATGCTGTTCATCATACTATGTACCTATTTTAGCCTATCGTTTTTTTCTCACACTGTCTACTTGTTCATATCTGTAACAAAAAATCACTTCATCCTCATCTATTATAACCTATTCTATGAAATCCGCTGTGAATAGGACAGACCTGTCATTTTAACAGTATGAAAAGGAACAAATGTTCATCGAAGAATATTTTGAAACTAGCAAATCTAATTGTATGATGGATAGCAAAGAAAGGAGGTGCAGGGAATGATTACATTTACGAGAGGAAAATTGTCAAAAATGTCTGGTGTACATATTGAAACCATTCGTTTTTATGAAAATGAGGGTGTGCTCCCCGAGCCTAAGAGAGCACATAACGGCTATCGTTTATATGATAAAAAATATGTACTCATGCTATCCTTTATCACTGAAGCAAGAAAGCTAGATTTCTCACTCAAAGAAATTCGAGAAATTATCACGTCACTATTCGAGAAACAGTCGAAAACAGAAGCGGAACAGCTGCTCGAACAAAAAGTAGAAGATATTCAAAAATCCATTCAAGAGTTAAAAAAGAGGAAGGCGGCCATTCAACTGTTAACGAAACAAACATTAGCTAACATTAGTTAATTGTAGAGACTGCCAAAGATGTGCCGGTATTTTTTACTGGCACCCCTCTGCGCCTAGCTGTTAAGTACACGTTGTATGAAAACATCAGGTATACTAGAGACAGCTTGACGTGACATCAATCGTATGAAAGGGGTTATGAATAGAATGAGAATAGCAACCATTGGAACAGGTGTGATTGTGGAAGGTTTCCTCCAGGCAATTGAACAGCTTGAAGGTGCTTCTTGCCACGCTGTCTATTCAAGAAAGGAAGCTACGGCAAAGAAACTCGCAGATCAATTTAGGGTGCAAACGACTTATACGGATTTAACCACTATGTTAGAAGATCCCCACATAGAAGCGGTATATATCGCATCACCCAATCGTTTACATAGCGAGCATGCCACGGCTGCATTGAAACACGGAAAACATGTGATTTGCGAAAAGCCTTTTACCTCTAATGTGAAAGAGCTAGAAGCCTTAATCGCTCTCGCAAAGGAAAAGCAGCTCTTCCTATTTGAAGCCATTACGACCGTTCATATGCCCAACTATCATTTAATCAAAAAACACCTTCATCAATTAGGCAGAATCAAACTCGTTCAATGTAACTATAGTCAATATTCAAGTAAATATAATCAGCTGCTCGCCGGGGAAACGCCGAATGTCTTTAACCCAGAGTTTTCAGGCGGTGCTCTCATGGATATTAACATTTACAATGTTCATTTCATTATGAATCTATTTGGTTCACCGAAAGACGTTCGTTACCAGGCCAACCGCCATCCAAACGGCATCGACACATCTGGTGTATTAACTTTTACTTACAATGATTTCATCGCCACAAGTGTTGGCAGCAAAGATACAAGCAGTATGAATTTCGCTTTGATTCAAGGGGAAAAAGGGTTCCTGCATGTCAAAAATGGTGCGAATGGCTGTGAGGAAGTGTTGCTGCATATAGGAGACCAAGTCACTTCACTCAATGCACAAACCAATTCGAACCGCCTGTTTTATGAAGCAGAAGCATTTCAGCATATCATTGAAACCGGAAATGTCGAAAAGTGTTATGAATGGCTTGATGACAGTCTTTCTGTCATGAAGGTTCTTGAAGCCGCTAGGAAAGACGCCGGTATTGTTTTCCCAGCAGATCATGCTTAAATAAAAAAACCGCCTTCTGATGAAAAGGCGGTTTTTTGACATTAGATACTCTTTGAATATGCCACTAGACGCTGAGACATATGATTCACTTCATCAACGGAAGCGTTCACTTGCTCTGTCAAAGCAGCCTGTGTTTGCGTAAGAGCTGTCATATTGGAGATATTTTCAAGAATTTGATCGATTTGTGTTTTCATTTCAGTTAAACTAGATTCGATATTTTCTGTCGCATTGGCACTATGAAGCGCTAGCTTACGCACTTCATCGGCAACGACTGAGAAACCGCGGCCCTGCTCGCCTGCTCTTGCTGCTTCAATCGCGGCATTCAAACCAAGCAGATTCGTTTGGTTTGCCACTTCTTTGATTAAGTCTGAAATGTTCTTCGTCTCATCTGCACTGTTTTTCGCCAGATTAGCAGCAGACGTTGACTGCTCTTGAGCGACAGCAAGCTCTTGTGCTTGGTTTGTCACAGAACTGATGCCAGATACCATTTCACTAATAGAACTTGAAAGCTGCTCTACTTGGGAAGCCATTTCATTGGCTGTTTTTTCTTTATTTTTTTCTAACGTAATATCACGAATCGTTCCTGCGACACGTAAAGGGACACCCTTCTCATCACGAATGGTTTCACCACCCGCATGATACCAGCGGTACTCGCCATTTTTACTCTGCAATCTATAATCAATGTCAAATGGTGTACGGCCAGAATGGTCATTTAAGTGATCCGCAAAGGCTTGGAGAGCCGATTCTTTATCTTCAGGATGCAAACGATCACTCCAGCTGCTCAACACGTTCGGGAAATCCTTTTCATCTGTAAAACCAAGCGTTTTTCTAAACTGCGGAGACCACCAGAATTCATTGTTTGGATTGACAGGATCGCCAGCCTCTACAACCATATCCCAAGGCGCTTCCACAAGCGCACGGTTGATCAAGTCATATCTTGTCACGAATGCTTGCAGCTCTTCTTCTTTCAATTTCTGATCATGAATATCAAAAAGAGCCCCTGCCACACGAAGAGGTACCCCATTTCGATCTCGAATCGTCGTTCCAGTTGCTTTGAACCAGCGATACTCGCCATTTTTCAACATCAGACGATATTCGATATCATACGGTGTACGGCCAGAATGATCCAATAAATGCGTAGAGAATGCATTCAAGGTGTATTCCTGCTCATCTGGATGAATTCGAGATGCCCAACTGTCTAAGACATTCGGAAAATCGTTTTCATTTTGGAAACCTAGCATTTTGCGGAAATCATCCGTCCATGTGAATTCGTTTTTTGGATTCACAGGATCTCCTGCTACAACCGTCATATCCCATAGACCCACTTTAATGGCTTTTGTCACTAAATTCATACGCATATGAATATCTTCTTGCGCTTCTTGCATCTTTTGCAACGCTTCATTTATTTGAGCCACTGCTTCTATTGTTTGACTAGAAGAGAATGCAGCAGTATCAATTCTGGCTGAAAAATCTCCCTTCTCTATTCGTTCAACTAATTGACTGCTTTCACTTAGAAGGGCCTCCGACGATGAATCACTTGCTTTTCTCATAAACATCTTCAATAACTCCTTTCATTCTTTCGTACGTTTTTGAAATATTTTACAGTTATAAACAATTCTTTATTAGGACTTTAGTAATACAAAAGATATATCGACAAAAACTGAAAATTGTTTATGTCAGAATGAAGGCAAAAGTTCATTTTTTCACGAAGTTTCAGATTTTGGGGATGGGTCATGGAAAAGATTTATGGAAGAAAACGGCTCATTTGATAGAATCAACCGCCTATTTTGTCTGAAAAATCTCTTTTTTTATATTGACACTGACCGCTCGAAAAAAGAAAATGGAACATAAGCATTTTAAAAAAGGAGAACGTCATGAGCGCGAATCAGGAACAACACGAATTAAAAAAGCTTTTATCGCCGCGTCATATTCGCATGATTGCGATGGGCGGGGTCATTGGTACAGGAATCTTTAAAGGAAGTGCCGATACAATCGGCTTAGCAGGTCCTGGAGTTATCTTTTCCTATGTATTTGCTGGATTGCTTCTTCTCATTGTCATGGCGGCTTTAGCTGAAATGGCCATCGTCTACCCGGGGAATAACCTTCGCGACCTCATACAGATTGCGCTTGGTCAACGTTTTTCATTTGTTGTCGGATGGGTTTACTGTTTTATGTGGCTCACTGTATGTGTCATTGAAATCATTGCAGCGGGGAGTTTGCTTCAATATTGGATGCCAAACGTACCATTATGGTCTTTATGTTTACTTTGCTCGCTCTTAGTCATCGGAATTAATTTAAATAATGTAAAATACTTTGGTGAAATTGAGTTTTGGTTCGCTGGAATGAAGATTTTCGTTATTATTGTGTTTATTATTCTCGGTGCTGCATTATTATTTGGAATCATTCCGAGCGAACAAAGCACGCCTGTTCTCACCAATTACCAAAACTTTGTCCCGAACGGATGGGGTGCTGTCTTTGCCTCATTATTAGTAGTGATCTTCTCGTATGGAGGCTCTGAATTGATCGGGCTGACCATTACAGAAACAAAGGATGCAGAAAAGGTGTTACCTGGTGTTGTCAAAAGTATGATGTGGCGCATCATCTTGTTTTACACACTGCCGATTTTGATTATTTGCGGACTCATTCCTTGGAATCAAATCGATCCGAATAACAGTCCTTTTGTCCAAGTCTTTTCAGCAGCTGGCATGCAGGGTGCCTCTCACTTCATTAATTTCGTCTTAATTACAGCTGTTCTATCTGCCGCCAACTCTGGTATTTACGGTACGACGAGAATGATTCATTCTCTATCTAAATCAGACGGCGGTCCAAAAAAGCTGGCACAGGTCAACAAAAGAGGTGTACCTATTTTAAGTTTATGGGTGACCGTTCTGTTTCTTTTAATCGGAACATTCTTTGCTTACTTGTACCCAGATCAAATTTTCAGCTATATGCTGGCTATCCCTGGTTTTGCGGTTTCTCTTATTTGGATCAGCATCTGTCTGGCTCATTTGAAACTGCGTCCAAGATATCCGCAGGAACCGTATTTCAAAGTTTGGTTATTTCCGTATTTCACTTTATTTGCTGGTCTTGTACTCAGTGTCAGTTTTGTTCTGTTCCTATTCAGACCAGAGAACTTACCTAGCTCGATTATCAGTATCGGTTTCTTAGCAGCCGCCATCATTGCTTCATTCTTAATGAAAAAGAAAGCTTAGAAACGAAGCAAAAACCCGCCTCAGTGGCGGGTATCAAATTGTTGACAAAGGGCTAAAATGAACTTGATTTTAGCCCTTTGTCTTCTTTTCAGCGTGATAGAAAACCTTTGCAGCCCTAGGAAGGACGAGTACTGGCGCGGAGCGAATTTGACATTCGTGAGCACCAGCGCGCAGGACTGACACCGAATGCGAGGGTTTGTCTACACGCTGAAACCCGCCTCAGTGGCGGGTTTTTTCATGAGCAGCTGCTGCGACTTCGAAATCAACAGACGCTTTTGGGATGCCGTTGATGATGATGGTTAATGTATGAATGCCCTCATAGTGCTTTCTCGTTGTCATATTTTGAAACGACTGTGACCGGACAAATTCTCTATGCAGCGCCGATCCTGTTTCAAATTCTGTGATTTTAAATACCTTTTGATTGCGTGTACCACGAGCTTTCACGTAATCAATGGCATACTCTACGCGCAGCTTTAATGGCTTATCAACCTGAAGAATAAAATGAAAGGTCAGTTTCTCTCCAATACGAACGGGGTCTTGCGTCACCTTCAAATCCGTTACTTGGATAGACGGATCATCTCCATAGCCAAATAAAGCCATGATATCTGGATCGCCTTTTTTCAATAACGTACGGGATGCATGTTTGACAATCCAGTTTGTATGTTCATTGGTTCCATACCAGCTTTTGACCATTTGCTTCATGAGGTCTGGCTGAATTGCAGAAATATCATTTAAATGATTCGCCACACTTTTTTGCACATACTTGGCCGAATCTGACTTCAAATTTTCTAAAATGGGCAGCGTGACAGAAGGGTCCTTTTTCAGCGCAGGGACGGATAATCCCCACGGCAAACGAGGCCTGCATCCTTCACTAGCGAGACGGCGAATATGTTCATTTTGATCCTGTGACCACACAAGCATCTGCGCCAGCATTTTCTCTTGATCTCGAATGAGAAAAGGTCGAACGGCAAATTCAGCAGTGGAAAACGGTGTAAAGAATTCAAGTGCTTTGATCGAGATATTCCAATGGTCAACACCATATGTCTCGACGTAGTCTGGAAATACAAGCGCACTGAGCCCTGTAAAATGCGGTGCTGTCTGACGCAGTACATCGATTGCCTTCTCATAATCCTCAGGCAGACAGGCGTGCATCGATTCAGTTACTCTTCTCATTCGTCCTTTCAACTCGAGCTGCTCCCAATCCTCTTGAAACACAAGCTGCTGAAAGTGATCAGCATCAAATACAGTTGACGCTTGCGCAAGTTTTTCTGCTAAATGTTGAATAAATGGTTTATTATATACATGTTTTAAAGGTTCGATCGTGTCCGCCTCCCATAGCTCAATATCATTATTTTATCCTAAATTGTCAAAAGCGGCATAACAACAAACCAAAAACAGCCCAATCCCGAAGAATTGAGCTGTTGTGCCGTTATATAAACATATTAATGATCATAATAAATGCAATGGCGCTAACGGAAATGATGGTCTCCATAGCCGTCCATGTCAAGAACGTCTCTTTAATGGTCATACCAAAATACTCTTTGATCAGCCAAAAACCAGAGTCATTGACATGAGACAAAATCAGTGAACCCGCTCCTGTTGCTAAAACAAGCAGCTCTCTGCTCACATCCGGCATGGATGCAGCGATTGGGGCTACAATTCCGGCCGCTGTCATCATGGATACTGTAGCAGATCCTGTTGCCACACGAATAACCGCAGCAATCAGCCAGCTAAGTAAAATCGGTGAGATTGGGGAGTGTTTGGCTAAATCAGCAATATAATCCCCAACGCCTGAATCGATCAATACATTATTGAACGCTCCGCCTGCACCAATCACAAGCAGAATGGAAGCGATCGGTCCCAAACAATCATTACTGAATGACAGCACTCGGTCACGGCTCATCCCTTGTATAAAGCCAAGGCTAAAGAAAGAATACACTGTCGCAATCAGTAAAGCTGTTATAGGATCTCCAATGTACTTGAACATCTGATACCACATACTATCCTCTGGCAAAATAATGTCCGCCAACGTGGCAAGCAGCATAAGAATGACCGGCACCAAAATGGTAAACATCGTATTTGCAAAACCAGGAAGCTTCCGATCAGCATTTCGTTCCGTGAATTGCTTTCTGAGCAGCTCTGGAACTGGTTTATGTATCCGTTTTCCAATCCACTTACCGTACAGCGGTCCAGCAATAATAGCTGTTGGCAAACCGACGATGATTGAAAAGAAAATCGTTTTCCCCACGTTGGCATGATAGATGCCTACTGCTGCCATTGCAGCTGGGTGAGGCGGGACTAACCCATGCACAACAGACAAGCCTGCGATTAATGAAATCCCAATCGTCACGAGCGAAATGCCCGTTTCAATCGCAATGGTAAAGAGTAAGGGAATGAGAAGAACAAATCCGACCTGGAAAAAGACAGGTATCCCCACGATAAAGGCTACAAACATCATCGCCCAATGCACATTCTTCGTCCCAAATCGGCTGATGAGTGTTTGAGCGATCCGCTCAGCGCCCCCTGACTCAGCCATCATTTTCCCAAGCATCGTCCCAAGCGCTAGCACAATCGCCAGTAATGATAACGTGTTCCCTAATCCCGTTTTAATCGATTGAATGATTTCCTGTAAATCCATTCCTGTAGCAAAACCTACTAGCATAGAGGTAATGATCAAACTCACAAACGGATTCAACTTAGCGACTGTAATGAGAATGAGTAAAAGGACAATCGCCGCAATCACAATGAATAAAAGCATGTTCTCCCACCTTTTCCCCGATGTTTAACGATTTTGTTTTAATTGCAACGCACTAATGACATCAAATTCATCCTTCAGTTTGTCATAGAGACGCTCATATAAATAAAACAGCTCTATGTATGTTTCGTTGTTCTTCATATTTGGTTCATGGCGGGCAGAAATACGAATCCATTCCTGCACCTCTTCTATCTCTTCCATATGACCTAAACTATGAAGTGCAAGGACAGCCGCCCCAAGTGCGGAAGCCTCGTAGCTCTCTGGAACGAGCACTTCTCTGCCCATCGTATCTGCCAAAATCTGTCGCCATAGAGGGGATCTCGCAAATCCACCAGAAGCCCTGACATCCTTCGCTGGACCTGTTAAATCTCTTAGTGCCACACCGATCGAGAAAACACTCATAATGACGCCTTCTAACACGGCTCTAATAAAGTGCTCGCGCTTATGCTGAAGACCAATCCCAAAGAACGTGCCTCTTGCGTTTGGATTCCAATAAGGTGCTCGCTCACCTGTTAAAAATGGTAGAAACAGCAGTCCTTCTGAGCCAGCTGGAACCTTTTCTGCAATGTCAATCATTAGATCGTAAGGGTCTACACCTAGACGCTTTGCTACCTCCACCTCTGACGACCCAAATTCATCCTTCAGCCATCTCAGCATAATTCCGCCGTTATTGGTCGGTCCTCCGACCACCCAATGCTTGTCCGTCAATGCATAGCAAAATGTTCTTGATTGCTCATCTGTAATTGGCTGATCTACGACTGTACGTACTGCACCACTTGTCCCAATCGTGACTGCTACCTCACCTTTGCCAATCGCACCAACACCAAGATTCGCTAATACACCGTCATTTGCGCCCACAACAAATGGTGTATCTTCTTCAATGCCCATTCGCAGCGCAATTTCTGGCTGAAGACCACGCAGCTGATGCGTCGTTGGAACAAGTTCAGACAACTGATTCACCTGAATTCCTGCAATGCGTAGTGCCTCCTCGTCCCATTGAAGCGTTTCCAATCGGAACAGTCCTGTTGCTGATGCGATTGAATAATCGACCACATACTGACCAAAGAAATGATAAAGAACATACTCTTTGATGGAAATGAATTTTGCTGCCTGATTGAAGACGTCAGGTGTCATTTCCTTGATCCATCGTATTTTCGAAAGCGGTGACATTGGATGGATCGGTGTTCCGGTTCTTTTATAAATTTGAAAGCCATCTAAGTCCGTTATGATTCGTTTCGCTTGTTCTGCACTTCTGTTATCAGCCCAAATGATACTGTTTGTTAATGCTTTTCCATTCTCATCCATGACGATTAAGGAATGCATCGCCGTACTAATTCCCACACCTATGAGGTTTTTTGCATCAAATGCTGCTTTCGTCAATGCGCCTCTTACACTCGCAATCACAGCATCTAAAATATGTTCAGGGTTCTGCTCAACCCATGCTGGCTGGGGGTGAATGAGGTCATAAGGAACAGAATGCTTTGATATGACTTTCCCCTGTGGTCCAAATAGAACCGCCTTTGTACTTGTTGTTCCAATATCCAAACCAATTACCGCCTGGTTTCCCTTCATCTGTATCACGCCCAATCATTGATTTGAAATAAAGTGTCGTGGTGCCGGTGTACCTGATAAATCCCATTATAGGAATATTTTTTTCGACATTCAACGACCAAAAAGAAAATAATTTTCATTTAAAACCTTAGAATCGTTACCACAACAGCATTTTTCACTAATAGAAAAATTTATTTTTGAAACTATTACACTCTTTTTTGAGAAATGGTTTCTCTCATTTGCTTTAAGTTTGTTAATGTTTCCTGCTGCCTTAAATGTGCAAGCGCAAAATATAGCACATCAATCACAGTAAGCTGGGCAAGCCTAGCAGACATCGCTTCTGTTCGGAAAGCCGTTTCTTGCGTTGATGTATACAGCGTGACATCTGCAAGCTGACTCAATGGAGAACGCTGATAGCTTGTAATGCCAATGGTTTTCGCTCCTTTTTCCTTAGCTGTTTTCATCGCATCCAGTAAATCCTTATTTCGACCAGAATGAGATATACCAAGCACTGTGCTCTTTTGATCAAGCAGGCCTGCCGACATCGCTTGAAAGTGAGAATCTGTATGAACAATACAGTTGATGCCTGTTCTCATAAATTTGTGAAAAGCATCTGTGGCGATGAGGCCAGACCCACCGCTGCCATAAAACTCTAAGCGCTCTGCTTCATGGATTAATTGTACGGCTTTTTCTACATCTTCTGGATTCAACAATTGAAAACTATCCTTTAATGCAGTGATGTTCGCCTGAAATACCTTTTGCATAAAAACGGCAGTATCATCGTCAAGACTCATCTCTTCATCTACATAATCAGGCTTCGTTTGGTCTATTTCCTGGGCAATAGCAATCTTCAAATCTTGATACCCCTCAAATCCAAGCCTTTTACAAAGACGAAAAATCGTTGCCTCTGAGCTCGCTGTCTTTTTGGCAAGCTCGACAATCGACAAATGGATGATGTCGCGGGGCTCACTCGTAATGTGCTCAGCAATTGCTTTCAGTTTTGGCGGCAATCCTCTGCTTGCTGCCCTTATCTTATCCATACTACTAAAACTGACAGAAGCCAATTGACTTCACTCCTTCCTCATTAATGTTAGCGCATACATTTCCTCATGTTCCCATCTTATAAAAAAGAAGCCTGTTTGCACAGACTTCTTTTTTAAGAATTCAAGACTTTGATCATTAAATCAAAAAACCCTTCAGCATCTACATCCATACACACTTGAAGATTGCGATCTTTTCCCCATTGGTGCTGAAAATCACATATCATTTGACCATCGCAGAACTCACTCTTCGTCTCCACTTCTACATGAAAAGCCTGTGTATTCACAAGTTGTTTATCAATTGCAAGACTTACAGCAAGCGGATCATGCATGGCACATGCCCACACCCCATTCCGCTCAAAATAGCGCTGGCGGTAAATGCTTGTGCTCTCTCTGATATAACCGGCTAACGTTTCATTTTGAATGGCATCAATTCTCTCATCCGTTAACAAGACCTGTCTCGTGACATCCAGCCCTACTTGAGTCAATGAAGGGAAACCAGCCTCCAGCACCAATTTCGCCGCTTCTGGATCTGCATATGTATTAAATTCCGCAACCGGTGTGACATTCCCCTGTCCCTGCACGACACCCCCCATAAAAATGACTTCTTTCACGTGATGAATCAGCTCAGGACATTTTTTTACCGCAAGGGCTAAATTCGTTAACGGCCCTGTCAACACAAGCGTAACCTGCTTCGAATACTTCAGCACTTGGTCAATGATAAAATCAGGCGCAAAACCTTCATCCGCGGTCTTCTTAGGCCGGGCGTCCTTTAAAGCGCCGCCAATTCCATCCTCCCCATGCACCCGACGTTCATAATGAGGGGCTCTCAAAAGAGGCGTTACTGCACCTTTGATGACAGGGATTTCCTCTGCCTCAACCAACTCAAGCACTTTACACGTATTCAACGTCGCCGCTTCAACAGACACATTCCCGCACACCGTTGTGATCCCCAACATATCAAACCGCTTACTTTTCACCGCAAGCAAAATACCAATCGCATCATCAATTCCAGTGTCTACATCCAAGATCAATTTCTTTTTATTTGCCATGTTTGAAAGCTCTCCCTTTTTTGTAAGTGTTGTTAGGGGAATGATAGCATATTACTTTGGTCATCGTTTTTTAAAGAACATACGGCTAACGGATATTTTTCATTCTTTTTCTCCAATGTCTCTCAGATACTGTTCACGTTCCTCCTTAGTAAAACTTTTAAGGTAATTTTCTTTCACTTCCGGCTCATCTTTATATTCTTC
>NZ_JBQEPF010000003.1:57417-352724 GCF_052045575.1 Bacillus sp. 22190
CCTAGGAAGGACGAGTACTGGCGCGGAGCGAATTTGACATTCGTGAGCACCAGCACGCAGGACTGACAAAGAATGCGAGGGTTTGTCTACACGCTGAACCCCTCTCCACACGGAGAGGGGTTTTTTATGTATGTGAAACGTCGCTGAAAACCAAAAGCCCTCATGAGCTGAGGGCTTTTTTCATATGGATATATAAGTGCAAAGTCGAACCGTTAATTTGTATTCACTCGATCTAATGCTTGGCATATGGGTGATAAGATATCCTCTTTACTTCGGACATTACCTTCCACCTTCACAATGACCTTTTCATTATTGACAAGTAAAATAGCCGGCAGTTCGTCTACTTCATTTTTCCAGCCTTTACGATCTTCTTTGACAATCATCTTGGACATTTCCTTCGGATATTCATTTTTTAAATCGAGCACTGCGTCATAATAAGGACTTTCTTTATCAAGATTTTCTGCATCAGTAAAAAAGAGAATTCTTGGCTTTTGAATATGACTGACCTGGTCTGTCTGATTCGGTATGATATACGCAAATGAGCATGAACTAAGTACAAAGAGCATAGGGAATATAATGAGAAGGGTCCTCATAAAATTCAATCTATTCACCTCAAAATCCTTTGGGGTTGTACCAACATTTTTAGGAGCCAGTTCCCTGTTAGTCACTCTAGTGTATCACGTCCTTTTTGACAATTTTCGATTGTTACTTAATTGTTACAGAATTGATATGAAGCAAAATACATTTGAAACGTTTCCTCAATATGATGAGAAAAAAGCATATATTTATAAAAAATGATTAAATGTGTCATACAATTAACCGTTGACAACTTAAATGTGACATCATATTATAGAGATATGAAATAGATTAAACGCTTTCAAACTTTGAGTAAAGAAAAGGGGAATGTACTGTGGGTACAATTATTTGTCAAGATTGCAATGAAACCATTGATCAATTTGAAAATGAAAAAGTGACAACACTTTATGGAACATGTGGTCACTGTCATTGCTGTGATGAAGCCTCTGAATAAATAAAAAAGCATGCAGCTCCAATGGGGGCTGCATGTTTCTTTTTTATAAAATGGCTTTTTGTTCTTTAATGACACGAATCATATCTAGTGTGGAATCTTCTGGTCCTTGAACAGGAAGACCGATTTCGATATTTTTAAAGATATAGGAGATATTTTCTTCTGTGATGATTTCTCCTGGTATAAAAATAGGAATACCAGGCGGATAAACCATGACAAATTCTGCAATGATACGGCCAGCCGCTTCTTTAAATGGAATGACTTCCGTTGTTGCGTAAAAAGCGTCACGCGGCGTCATCGCAAGCGAAGGGATCTCAGGCAGTAACACTTCTGTCACGGCTTGTTTGCCGCCTTGACGTGCAGAGATGGCCGCAATTTCCTTCATAGCCGTTACAAGCGTATCAATCGTCTCATCACAATCGCCAGGCGTCACGATACATAAAATATTGTATAGGTCAGAGAGCTCTACTTCAATTCGGTAGCTTTCTCTTAGCCATTTCTCCACATCATGGCCATTGAGACCAAGGTCTTTAATGGAGATGATTAATTTTGTTGGGTCATAATCGTAAGTAGAAGGTGAACCGAGAATTTCTTGACCAATACAAGTAATACCTTCAATTTCGTTTAAACGAGTTCTTGCTGATTCAGCTAATCGAATGGCTTCATCTGCAAGTGCCTTTCCTTCAGTCGCTAATCGCTTTCTAGCGACATCCAGGGAGGCTAAAAGCAAATAAGAAGTAGACGTAGTTGTCAGCATGCTTAAAATAGATTGTACTCGATCCTTTGAAACAAGCCCTTCTTTTATATTTAAAATCGAGCTTTGGGTGAGAGAGCCACCAAGTTTATGCACACTTGTTGCTGCCATATCAGCTCCCGCCTGCATCGCAGACAATGGAAGCTCATCGTGAAAATGAATATGCACACCATGTGCCTCATCTACAAGAACAGGTACGTCATATGAATGAGCAATGTCTACAATGGTTTTTAAATCAGCTGAAATGCCAAAATACGTTGGGTTAATCACAAGCAGCCCTTTCGCATCTGGGTGTTTAGTCAGCGCTTTTTTAGCTGACTCTGGCGTGATGCCATGAGAGATGCCAAGCTCTTTGTCAATTTCCGGGTGAATAAAAACAGGTACTGCACCAGAAAATACAATAGCAGACATAATCGACTTATGGACATTACGTGGAACAATAATTTTGTCTCCAGGACCACAGACGGTCATCACCATTGTCATGATCGCGCCGCTTGTTCCTTGTATAGAGAAAAACGTATGGTCGGCACCAAATGCTTCTGCTGCAAGCTCCTGTGCTTCTTTGATCATTCCTCGAGGCGAATGTAAATCATCAAGAGGTTCTATATTAATAAGGTCAATGCTTAATGCATTGTCTCCAATGAATGCTCTAAATTCAGGGTCCATTCCGGCTCCTTTTTTATGGCCTGGAATGTGAAATTGGACTGGATTGGTTGAAGCGTGTTTTTTTAGTCCAGTGTATAAGGGTGTATCATGTTGTGACAATTGCTTTCCCACCTTCATCGAAATACCTGCTATTATTATCCCAATAACAGCAGATTTCATTGCATAAAACAAAAGAATTATATTATGAACTGATCGGAATGTAAAGCATAAAATCAATCGGATTCTGATCAAACAGATGCTATAATAAAAGTTCAAATAAGAAATGTGGATTAAAGTGAGGGACAAGTAAATGGAATATCAATATCCAATGGACGTCGACTGGACAACTGAAGAAAAGATGGCGGTCATTTCATTTTTTCAAGCCGTTGAAAAAGCCTATGAAACAGGAATTGCGAAACAAGCGTTACTAGAGGCTTATAAACGATTTAAAGAAGTTGTACCATCAAAAGCAGAAGAAAAGACGCATTGTACGGCGTTTGAAAAGGGAAGTGGGTATTCCCCTTATCGCACAGTAAAAAGCGCAAGAGAGGCTGAAGAAACAGCTATGATACGGATGTAAAAAACGAGCCTATATAGATAGGCTCGTTTTTTTATACAGATTCTTTTTGTGTAAAGCGGTATAGATAAGTTACTGTGCGGAAGGCATCTTCAATTTTTGATAAGAATTCTTCATTATTCATTTGAACAACTTCTTCTCTAGGAAGCTGGATGCCGCAAAGGAGTTCGGCCTTTTTGACTGTTTGAACACGTTCAAATAGTGTTCTCAGCTGTTCAGCATCAAGTTCGCTGTGGCGGAGGACGTCCGGTTTCATATGATCCTTAGACCAAACAAAGTCTTGCGGTATTTTCTTTTGGATCGTGTCCAGCTCTTTTTCGAATAATTGCCCATATTCACCTTTTACTGGAGATTCATAAATGAGCGCAAACCATACAAATACATGAGTTTTCCAAAGCCCAATTTGAAAATGAGGGAGCTTTTTATACCCACGCTTACTGTTAGCGAAAGCCACCCAAGTGTCATTTGGCGGGTTGACTGATCTTCTTGCATGTTTTGCCACGTGGACAAACATTTCGTCTCCTGTAATAGAAGAAAGAAGCGGTGCAAAATGTTCACCAAGTGCTTCAAGCTTTGGACGGACTCTCTCTTTTAATACGGCCATACGTTCATCTAAACCGTCTACTGTGAATGTTTCAAAATCTTCATCTCTAAAACGCATTTCACTCATGTTATGCCTCCTGTATCTTTTCGCTGATCATATTTTATCATAGCTTGGGTCAAGCTCAAAAAAAGATGCACTTTAAAGAGAAAGATAGCAGGGATCTTGGTTCGGCGTTTAAAAACATCGATTTTGTGGTACATAACAAATAGGTAAAAACACAATTTTCAGAATGTCGTTGCGGTTATGCGATCGCTTCATACGATATAAGCAAGAACCATTTCTCTTATCGATTGTATTTTTTATCAATGAAAACTGACAAGGAATGAATCATTCTCTGGAAGGGGCGTTGACCAATGAAGCAAATCGTGAAGCATGGGTATAGACAAGAGAAGAAGAATCGCATCGCTGTGTGGAGATTAGAGGTTGATTATGAACTTTCTACGCTTCATGAAGCCATCGAGCAAAAAGATGATATCCAAGTAGAACGCAGCAAACGAAAGCTTGAGCGCCTAAGAAAAGAATGGGAGCAGCTTCAAGGGTAAAACAAGGTGAGGTAAAAACGAACCAATTTATCGGTTCGTTTTTGTATGAAGCTGCTTTTTTCTTGCTTTTACGTACATAATATCAGTATGCTAATACAAATAGGTACTACATAGAAAAGAGGTTTACAGTCCGATGACAAACTGGGTGGAAATTGACCGACTTGCAAAGCTTTGGGTAAAAGAAGCGGGTAGCCGCATTAAAGAATCCATGCAGGAAGGTCTATCAATTGAAACAAAATCAAATCCAAATGATCTTGTCACAAACATCGATAAAGAAACAGAACGTTTCTTCATTGAAAAGATACAGTCGACATTTTCAGATCATCATATTTTAGGAGAAGAGGGCCAAGGGGAAGAAGTGACCTCTCTTGATGGGATCGTATGGATCATTGATCCAATTGATGGCACCATGAACTTTGTCCATCAAAAACGAAATTTTGCCATTTCAATTGGGATATTTGAACATGGTGTGGGGAAAATCGGTCTTATTTATGACGTCATCCATGACGAGCTCTATCATGCAGTCAAAGGAGAAGGGGCGTATATGAACGATATCTTACTCCCGCCTTTAAAAGATGTCGCCATTGAAAAAGCCATTGTCGGCATTAACCCAACATGGGCGATTGAAAGCCCCCATTTTGACGCTAAGCCGTTTGCCCGTCTCGTACGCGATGTGAGAGGAACAAGAACGATTGGATCAGCTGCACTTGAACTGGCTTATATTGCAAGCGGAAGAAGCGACGCATATGTCACGTTAAGGTTAGCGCCTTGGGATTATGCTGCTGGATGTGTGTTACTTGATGAGGTAGGCGCTGTTTACTCGAATATTCACGGAGAACGCTTGACGTTTCTAGAGAAAAATAGCATTGTTGCTGGAAATCGATCCGTCTGTGAAAAAATCTTGCATGATTACATAAAGGGAAGCGGAAATAAAAAATAAACAACATCACTTCATGAGAATGAAGTGATTTTTTGTATTTGATGAAACTTTTTGACAAGTCAAATGTCTATACGAACGAGGCCTTAATTTGAAGTAAAGGATTGTGTAGCGATGTTTGATTTGTTTAGTGATTTATCCCTCCATTTTGAAAGGTTTTTTATTTTAAATGAGTACAGTATCCACATGATTCAATGGTGTGTGCTTGGACTATTTGTCCTTTTCATTACACTTCCCATATGGAAAGAAAAGAAGAGTCGTTATGTATTTTATGCTGGAATCGTATTAAGAGTAGTTCTGCTAGGGAGTATGACACTTGAGATGATCCATCAAGTGCTAGCTAGACAGTATACGATCGAAACATTTGAAGTGCTGACAGATTTCATGCAATTTCTCATCTATGGATATGTCTTGCTTGCATCACTTTTCTATGTGATTTCTCTTCCTTATTTAAAAAATAGGGGCATGTTTTTTGCGTTTGATTTATCTGTGTTACTTCTGCCCTTATGTCAAACGATATTTATTGTGTTAGTTGAAAGCAAAAAGTTCTTTCTCAGCGGTGATACGGAGCTGATATGGAGAGATTTGATCATCATTTTGCTTATGATTGGCTTTGCCGCTTTGGTACTTCACCTATTCTTTCGTTTGTTTTGGCACCAGAAGTGGAAAGAATTGCTGTTTTTCTATGGCTTGATTTTCACTGCGCTGCTGTATATTTTTTATCCTTCTATTTCGAAGTATGAGCTGCAATCTTCGTTTAAGTCCATAGTGATTTTAGTGGCGGCCGCAGGAAGCTTTATGACATTACATTTGTTATGTGCGTTAATACAAAACAAGGTAAAGTTGAGACAGTGGGGTGCTGGGGGGATTGTCGTCTTTTTTACGCTAATGCTGAACCCGATCCTAAATCTCCCACATATCATGTTTCAATTTACTAAAACGGAACTGACAGATACTTTCTCAGAAGAATATCGACCTTTATCTGAAGCAAGTGCGAAAGCATTCGCTTTAAAGTTTGTACCATCGAACACTACATTATATTCAACGACTAGTAAACAGCCGATCTCTTATAACTATGTGTTTGCAGCCGATCAATATGAAGTGAATGTTTCTGCGTTTACAGGTGAATTAAACAGCTATTTTTATCATGGTCGCTCAAAGGGTCAGCATTTGACCGATAAAGAATATAGGGAAAAAACCATTGAATTTTTTGAAAGAAGCGGCCGATCCATTGATCTAGAGCACATTCATATCGTCGTTGAAAAAGAAGACGGGGAGACAAGCGTTCTTCTTTTGCCAAAAATGTCTCAGAATAAAGATGAGAGCCTAGCGTTTGCCACATGGAAAAAAGAGACGCTTCGACAAGCGCAATATGGGAACGCCATCTTTCAATTAAAGGATATAGACGGGATCAATTTAACAAACAAAGAAATGAAAACGAAAATTAATCGTATTTATAAAAAGTTAAATTTACAGCCACCAGCTTACCAGATCACAGACGTTGATGCTTTTTATTTTGAATGGCAGCATGAAGTGGCGGTAAAGACAGCCGATCAATCTGAATTTCTGTTTAATGGTTCAACGAAAGAATTGCTGAAAATACAGCTATCAAAAGCGATTCTTCAACAGAAAAAAGGAAATATCAGTGACGAAGATTTGTTTGAAATGATAGGGGAACAGTCAAAAGACGTGAAGACAGAAACAGGAACTCGTGAACACAAACAATATACTTTTCACGGGTCATCAAATTTACTTCATGTGACGAGAGATGCCGATGGAATTGAGTTGAATTGGCAATCAGACTCTTCTTTACCGCATATGGTATCGAATCAAGAACGTGATGAAGTCTATCAGCAAGTTCTCAAAAAGTATGAACCTTATGCCATCTATAAAAAACAAATCAAGCCGGTGAGAATGATCGACAAAGAGGGGAAAATGCGCATTTCGTGGTTTGTGATCATTCAAACCTTCGGATCGAATGAGCGGAAAATATATGAAGTAAATGGACGAACAAAAGAGGTGCAACGTTTTGACAGATAAAGAAAAACAAGCCATCTTTCAAGACTTATATGAATTGTATCAGGAAGGGGAGCTTGGAGAAGAGGCTTCTAACTGGATGAAGACGCATGAAAAGAAGTTTCAGCATTCTGTTAAGGGAAATGAGTTTGCTCCTGCCCACACTGAGGATCAGAACGATTATCTCGAATTAAAACGCATGAAGGGGTTTATTTCTTCGTTATACTTCTTTTATATCGTTTTATCAATTTGGATGACTGTGTGGTTTTATTTTTGATGTCTAGACCGACCAATCAAATTGAAAAAATATATGAAGAATATTTTCAGGAAATCACCAAATATTTATATCGCAGAACGGGAAATGTCGAAACAGCCAAGGATCTTGCGCAGGATGTATTTATCAAGGCACTGCATGGATTATCCTCTTTTATAAAGGACATTCAAGCATTAAAACATGGCTTTACAACATTGCTTATCATACATTTGTCAACGACTATCGCCGAAAAGTAAAACGAACTTTTACGGATGTAGAAAAAGCAGATTTTTTAGAGCAGCAGATATTCATGACACCTGAAGACCATTTAGAAACGCAAGCTGATATTCAAAGGCTGTGGAGCCAGATCAATCAATTGAAGGATTCTTACCGAGAAGTCCTCATTTTAAGAGATATCCAGGAATTATCGTATGAAGAAGTAGCGGAAATTTTGAATTGGACCTTATCTAAAGTAAAGACAACCCTTCATCGAGCTAGATTAGAGCTGAAACGAAAGCTACATTGTGAGGAGTTCAACAAATGAGCTGTTATTTGATTGAAGAACTATTACCACTTTATATAGAAGGGGACACGAGTGAAGAAACAAATCAATTAGTGGATGAGCATTTACGTTCATGCAAAAAATGCCGTTATCTATATGAAGAAATGAAAGAACCAGTCTCTATTGCAAAGTCAACAGATTTTATACCGTTCATAGATGAAAAAGAAGAAAAAAGAAAGTTTGAAAAGCGCTACTATGGAAAAGTATCGTTTTTAGTATCGTCTATCTCATCATGCTCTTGATCTATTGGATATAAGAAAGAACCCCCATCTGGATGAACCGGATGGGGGTTTTTTGAGCTTAGTTCAATTTTTCTTTAGCAATTTGAACTGCATCATAGAACGTTTTTAATTGCTCTTGAGGAATTTTCTTAAGCAATTGGTTGAAAACAAGTAATTCAGTAGAGCTGAATCCAAGACCTTTAGCGATTTTAGAATCAATTACAACGTTTCCTTTTTTGTCTAGAACAAGTGCATCACCAGCAAGATCAGCAATTCTGATCACTGATTTGAAAAGCTTTTCGAATTTAGTTGCTTCTTCTTTAGTAAGACCAAGTTCAACAGCTTTTTCTGCATCAAAAACTAATTTTCCTTTTTCGTTTTTAGTGATGCTTTCACTGAAAACGATTGTAAGAACAGCTGCGCGATCTAAGAATTTCTCAGCAGTCGCCGCTTCTTCTTCAGTCAGACCGAGCTCAACAGCTTTTTTCACATCAAATGTGTAGTTGTTGTCTTCCTCAACAAATGAATTGATGAGAATGCTGATAACACGCTCGTTTTTCTCCAATAAATCTTTAATAATTTGTTGCTGCTCAAAAGGAATCCCTTTGAAAGTTGCAGCACTTGCTTGCCCAGGAGCTACTGTTGTGAAAGTAAAAATGATAGCTAAAGCGAAAAATACAACAGAGCTGAGCGATTTGCTCAAAAACTTCTTCATGCTTCTTTTCTCTCCCTTTTCTGTTAAATTTTGTTGCAAGAACAGCATACCATGAGAAACTTTGTGGAAGAATAGGAAAAATGTAACTTTGTGTTTGATTTTGGAGAACTATAAAAGTTCTTGTCGAAAAATGGAGGAGTTCAGATTGCTTAGATTTGCCAACACTATATGAAATTTTTAGTTGAATCATTAGTGTTACATAGGTGGTTGGTCTTGTTTTTACCCAAAATAAAAGCCTTCTACATGTAAAATGTAAAAGGCTTTTCATAAATTTTATGATTGCACGTTTAATTTTCGTTTTAATGTAAATCCTGTACCCATGAAAATCATGGCGAACACAATACTTAAGCATGTTCCCAGTATGCTTTTTTCTGCAACAGACACTCCAATAAACGCCATACTGACGACGGCAAGTAATGCACATAATAATAGAAGCCATTTGATTTGTTTCATTTGTCTCCATCCCTTTTTTTAGAGTTAATATAAGTTTACAGAAAAACGATCGGCATTTAAAGGGGATTGTGATATAATATGAAAGTTATCTAATTATTTTAGGAGATGAAAATGTGAAACTTCGAAAAGACCTTCGCAACATCGCAATTATTGCCCACGTTGACCATGGTAAAACGACGCTTGTTGACCAATTGCTCCATCAAGCTGGTACTTTCCGTGCGAATGAAAATATCGCTGAGAGAGCCATGGATTCAAATGATTTAGAGCGAGAGCGCGGTATTACGATCTTAGCTAAAAATACTGCGATCCATTATAAAGATACACGCATTAATATTTTAGATACACCAGGACACGCCGATTTCGGTGGTGAAGTTGAGCGTATCATGAAAATGGTAGATGGTGTACTTCTCGTTGTGGATGCATATGAAGGTTGTATGCCTCAAACACGATTCGTGCTAAAAAAAGCACTTGAGCAAAACTTAACACCAATTGTTGTTGTCAATAAAATTGACCGTGACTTTGCTCGTCCAGCTGAAGTAGTTGATGAAGTCATTGACTTGTTCATTGAATTGGATGCAACAGAAGAACAGCTTGAATTCCCAGTTGTATATGCATCAGCAATCAATGGTACAGCAAGTAACGATGCTAGTAAGCAAGATGAAAACATGGAATCGTTGTTTGAAGCGATTGTCAACCATATCCCATGCCCAGTCGACAACCATGAAGAGCCGCTTCAATTCCAAGTGGCGCTACTTGATTACAATGATTATGTTGGAAGAATTGGAATTGGCCGTGTATTTAGAGGAACGATGCAAGTAGGACAGCAAGTTGCTCTAATGAAAGTGGATGGCAGTGTAAAACAATTCCGCGTGACAAAGATTTTTGGTTTCCAAGGGTTAAAACGAGTGGAAATCAATGAAGCGAAAGCTGGAGATCTTGTCGCAGTATCTGGTATGGAAGACATCAACGTAGGTGAAACAGTCTGCCCGGTAGAACACCAAGAGGCTTTGCCGATCCTTCGTATTGATGAGCCGACACTTCAAATGACATTTGTTGTCAATAACAGCCCGTTTGCAGGCCGTGAAGGAAAGTACGTGACATCACGTAAAATTGAAGAGCGTTTAGAACAGCAGCTTCAAACAGACGTAAGTCTTCGTGTAGATCCAACGGATTCACCTGATGCTTGGGTCGTATCAGGACGCGGTGAGCTTCACTTATCAATTCTGATTGAGAATATGAGACGTGAAGGATTTGAACTCCAAGTATCGAAGCCAGAAGTTATTGTAAAAGAAGTAGATGGTGTTCGATGTGAGCCTGTAGAGCGTGTTCAAATTGATGTACCTGAAGAGCATACTGGCTCTGTTATGGAATCAATGGGTGCAAGAAAAGGTGAAATGATTGACATGATCAATAATGGTAACGGTCAAGTTCGCCTGATCTTTACAGTTCCATCACGTGGTTTAATCGGATATACAACTGAATTTCTTTCATTAACTCGTGGTTTTGGTATTTTGAACCATACATTTGACAGCTACCAGCCGATGCAGTCTGGTCAAGTTGGCGGACGCCGTCAAGGTGTACTTGTTTCAATGGAAACAGGTAAAGCAACTGCTTACGGAATCCAAGGCGTTGAAGAGCGCGGTGTGATTTTCGTTGAGCCGGGTGTTGAAGTATACCAAGGAATGATTGTTGGTGAGCATAACCGTGAAAACGATCTTGTTGTCAACGTGAGCCGTATGAAACAACAAACAAACGTACGTTCAGCGACAAAAGATCAAACGGTTAGCATGAAAAAACCACGTATTATGTCACTTGAGGAATCTCTTGAGTACTTAAATGAAGACGAATACTGTGAGGTTACACCGGAATCGATCCGTTTAAGAAAGAAAATTTTAGATAAAAACGAACGTGAGAAAGCTGCGAAGAAGAAAAAGCTAGCAGGATTATCTTAATTCCATGAAGAATTAAAAAGATAGAACCCTGAAAGATAAGGGGAGGGAATCTTTTTGAATGATCAGGAAGTAAGTGAGAATCTATCCTTTTTCGCGATGCTGTTTCGTGTCGATGAAAATCCGCAAACAGGGATGTGGCTCCTATATGGCACCATCCTTGTTTTAGCGATTATTGTTTTTAAACTCGGCTTTGCTAGACGTTTACCGATTTTAAAAGCACTTGTCATTTATTTGTTTTTGATTTTTGGCTGCACGTTTCTCACATTTCTAGGAATCTTCTTGCCAGTAGCAGAAGGCCTGGTTGTGGCAGCTGTCATTTTGATTATTTATAAAATACGGCTGCATCGTGCGAAAAAAGAAGGAACAGTGAGTACGTAAAAAAGACCTGAACTTGTGTCAGGTCTTTTTTATGTCTTCTGTTCTTTTTTTCCTTTTTTCTTCTTTTTCTCTTTCGTCGCAGGATCTTGATAAAGAGAGAATCTGCCAGTTTTGATGCGTGCCTCTGTCTTTACTTTAATTCTTTCTTGGCAGTCATCGCACATATATGTATGAATCGGTCGATTTCTTAACCGTTTAGCAACAAGTGTATCATCATTAATGGTTTCAAGCTTTTCACATAATGAGCACTTCACTCTCATCATTTTCACCTCACTTTGGTCATGCCTTGATTATAGCATGTTTTTTGAGCTACTTAAAATCAGCATAAAAAAGGCTTATATCACAAGAGATATAAGCCGTTCTCATTATTTCTTCTGATTCATATGATGGTTTGATTGATCGTTTTGGTTTTTTTCTAATTGCTTTTGATCTTGTTGTTTGAGCTGATGATTCGGATCATTCGTCGGATCTGTTTCGTTACGGTCGATTTCATTTCGAGGCATTTCTGGCATAACACGGCCCACAATGGCTGCTAGTTCGTCCATAATTCCGCTTACTGGTCTGCCAGCTTGAATTTCTTTGCCCATTTCCTTTAAACGGCTCACTGTATCTGGATCAGCGACGACAACAGCATTCGCACCTTCTGGGTCATTTTTCAGCGCTTTGGCGACTGAATATTTAATGGTTTCAACTTTGCTTCTATCTAAATCATCTTTTACATCAATGCCAACGACAGCGTACTTGCCGATGACGATCGCTGTTGCGTCATTTACATCTGCCACATGCTCAGTCACATTCACTAGGTGCTGCGCCACATCTGTTGATGGGCGGGCTTTGTCAGTGTTTTTCTTGGATGAGTCTGATACTCTTACTAAATGCTTGTTTCCGTCTTGATGTTCTTGTGCCAAAGGCTTCTCTTGATGCTGGCAAGCGCCTAATAAAAGAATGGTTTGAACCATGAATAACGTCAAAAATAGTCGCATGTGTATTCCCTCCTTCACAAACTGCATGATTTATTTTATTGTTGAATTAACCTTCTAACTTTATTCATGAAAACATATATTTTAACAATCGTTTTTGGAAAGACAAGGATGAATGAAACCCCGATCAGGAGGCGAAGGACCTGAGTAAAATTTATGTATTAGACACAAATGTGTTATTACAGGATCCGAATTCAATCTTTTCATTTGAAGACAACGAGGTCGTGATTCCGGCCGTAGTGTTAGAAGAAGTAGACTCGAAAAAAAGATATATGGACGAGGTTGGGCAAAACGCACGACGTGTCTCACGTTTAATCGACGGGTTGAGATCGAAAGGGAAACTGCATGAAAAAATTACGCTGGAGTCAAAAGGAACGCTGCGTATTGAGCTGAATCATCGCTCTTTCCATGAACTTCAAGAAATTTTCATTGAAAAAACAAACGATAACCGGATTTTGGCTGTTGCTAAGAATTTGAGCTTAGAGGAAGAAACAAAACCAGATGGCCGACCTGTTATTTTGGTCAGCAAAGATGTCCTAGTGCGAGTAAAGGCGGATGCCATTGGTCTGCAAGCAGAGGATTTCTTAAGCGATCGTGTGCTGCAAAATGAAGACATTGATAACGGCTATCACGAGCTCTATATTCCGACTGAGCAGCTGAATACATTTTATAAGCAAAATCAGTTACCGATAAAAGACGTCACCCAAACGCCATTAAACCCTCATCAATTTGTTATTATGAAGGGAAATGAGGGTGGTTCTGCTTTGGGGATGCTTGATCAAAAAGCAGAGCATGTGAAACGGCTTATTTATGACCAAGAACATATTTGGGGAATTCGCCCAAAAAATGTCCAGCAAACGATGGCGCTTGAGTTACTTTTACGCCGCGATATTCCGCTTGTGACACTTATCGGAAAAGCGGGAACAGGAAAGACACTGCTTGCACTTGCTGCTGGATTAATGCAGACAGAGGACCTCGGCATGTTTAAAAAGCTCATCGTGGCCCGCTCTATTGTTCCTGTCGGTAAGGACTTAGGGTATTTGCCAGGCGAAAAAGAAGAGAAGCTCAGACCGTGGATGCAGCCGATCTATGACAACCTAGAATTTTTATTTAACACAAAAAAACCTGGTGAACTCGATGCGATACTAGCGGGCATCGGTTCAATTCAAGTGGAAGCTTTAACGTATATTCGCGGGAGAAGTATCCCTGATCAATTTATCATTATCGATGAGGCGCAAAACTTAACAAAACACGAAGTAAAAACATTATTAACGCGGGTTGGTGAGGGAAGTAAAATTGTGCTGATGGGAGACCCAGAGCAGATTGATCACCCTTATTTAGACAGCTTAAATAATGGGCTCACATATGTCATTGAGCGTTTCAAAGGGCAGCAAATATCTGGACATGTCAAGCTTGTCAAAGGAGAAAGGTCTGGACTTGCACAGCTTGCAGCTGATTTATTATAGTCCAGACCCGCCATCTTATGTAATGATTAACTCTTTGACGCCTTTAATCGGCTGAGTGATGTTGGACTGATCCTCGAAATAAACGTGGATTGGTCCTTCTTCTGTTATAGGTTTTCCATTTTGGCTGAAATGGGCAATGCTATCCATCGCCTTAGAGAGCGGAACAGCAATTGTTTCTGTTTCTGTGACAAATTCACACGTCTCCGCTTGTTCGAGCGGTTCTGCATTTTTTATCATGTCGCCAAGTTTCATCCCGAAGCTGCCTGTGACAAGTCTTTCTTTTTCGTATTTTTTCTCTGTTTTTAATGTGGGTGGAAGTGTTTGACCTTCTCTTATGACCCGCTCTTGATCAAGCTCCTGATCTAGCTGCTGCTCTTCGTTTGCTGCACTTTTCTCAAAAAATGAATCCATTAAAAATTTACGGTCATCAAAAATCCATACACTCGGATCAATGGTGATCTTGTATTGTACGTTCCCCTTAATTTGAATAATGCTCATGTTCAAGACAACCCCTTTCCAACATAAATTATAGAAGTTTTCGCCCGCTTTGTCACTTTCATAAACATGCACCTCCTTGTACAAACTACGATTAGACGAAAAATAGGGAGGATTTTGGGCATGGCATGTCGTGACAATGAAGAGCTTCAGCGATTTGTAGAAGAGGCAAAAAAGGTGGCCAAAAATGGAAAGGTAGCATCCTATATTCCGGCACTCGGTAAAGCGGATCAATCGGATTTATCTGTCGCTGTTTATCATGTGAGTAATACGTGCCACTCAGCAGGAAATGTTGATAAACGATTCACCCTTCAAAGTATTTCAAAAGTATTAGCACTGGCGCTCGTGCTCTCAGAAGAAGGACCGAAAAAAGTGTTTCAATATGTTGGACAAGAACCGACTGGCGACCCGTTTAATTCGATGATTAAACTAGAGACAGCAAGCCCAAATAAGCCGCTTAACCCAATGATTAATGCAGGAGCGCTTGCCGTTACAAGTTTAATAAGAGGGGCAACGCCGCAAGATCAGCTGAACCGGCTGCTTGGTTTTATTAGAGAGCTTGCCAATGACACAACCATTACATATTGCAAAGAAACCGCTGCATCCGAATTTGAAACATCAATGATTAACCGCGCAATGTGCTATTATATGAAGCAATATCATATCATTAAAGGGAATGTAGAAGAGGTGATGGACGTCTATACGAAGCAATGCGCCGTCAGGATGAACAGCCTGGATTTGGCGAAGATCGCATGTGTTTTTTCATTAGATGGCAGGCATCCAGAGACAGGAAAGCAAATCCTTTCGAAAGATGTCGCTAGAATTTGTAAAACGTTTATGGTTACATGCGGTATGTACAATGCGAGCGGGGAATTTGCGATCAATATCGGAATCCCTGCTAAAAGTGGTGTTTCAGGCGGAATTATGGGGGCGGCGCCATACGACTTTGGGATAGGTATATTCGGACCTGCTTTGGATGAAAAAGGGAATAGTATTGCGGGTATTAAGCTGCTTGAGCTCATGAGTGAAAAATATGAGATGAGTATCTTTTAATAACGAATGGCTTCTTTTTATTTTTACAGAGCGAACTGTACAAATCTGCTTGCAATTTTGGGCGTTTCGCTTTATGATAAATAGAAGAATTAGGTACTCGCCTGGGGAACGGAGGGATACTTTTGGCGTCAGAAATTTTAGTCGATCATCGGCAAAAAGCACTGGCTTTATTAAAATTGGATGCAGATAAAATTTTAAAATTGATCCAAGTGCAAATGGACAACTTAACGATGCCGCAATGTCCTCTTTATGAAGAGGTTTTAGATACTCAAATGTTCGGATTATCGAGAGAAATTGATTTCGCTGTCCGGCTTGGATTAGTTGATCAACATGAAGGCAAAAAACTACTCGATAAACTTGAGAGAGAACTATCCGCACTTCATGATGCGTTCACAAAAAAATAATGATTGAAAACTCAAACTTCCACAACATAAGTTTGAGTTTTTTTGTCCGCCTTTTTATTTTGATTGATGCCAAACGGACTTGATTGTCTCATGAAAGACGAACAATATAAAGAGGTAAAACGGGATCAAACGGAGAAAATGTAGTAGAATAAGAACAGCTAAGAGAAGAGAATATCAAGCAGTAGAAATAGACGTTAGGAAGAGGATTATATGTTAAAGAGAATGCTAAAATCGTATGACTACTCATTATTGTTCGCCATTATATTAATTAGCGCATTCGGCTTGGTGATGGTGTATAGCTCAAGTATGATTACATCTGTGATCAGATATGATGCTGCGCCAGATAATTTTTTCAAGAAACAGCTTTTATTTATGATTGTCGGGGCGGTCATCTTGATTTTTACAGCCCTCATTCCGTATCAGCTGCTCTTAAATAAAAGATTCCAAATTGTGATGCTTTTGCTATCTGTGTTTTCTCTCATTTATGTGTACTTTGGCGGTCACATTGCAGGGAATGCTAGAAGTTGGATCAAATTTGGGCCTTTTAGTCTTCAGCCAGCGGAATTCGTGAAGATCGTTGTCATCATTTATCTTGCTGCTGTCTATGCAAAGAAGCAGCATTATATTGACCATATTTTAAGAGGGGTTACACCTCCAATTGTGGTTGTCTCCATCCTATGCGGATTTATTATTTTGCAGCCAGACTATGGGACAGCTTTTATCATTGGTATGATTGCCCTTGCGATGATTTTATGCTCAGGGTTTAGCGGTAAAACGCTGGCCAAGCTGCTCGCTTTATTTAGTGCGGTGATGGTTGTTGTGACACCGTTTATTATTCTTTTTTGGGATAAAATTTTCACGCAGAATCGTCTTGGACGTTTTGAGAGTTTCCAAGATCCATTTAAAGACGCAGGCGCTTCTGGGCATCAATTGATTAATTCATATTATGCGATTGGATCAGGCGGCTTTTTTGGTCTTGGTCTTGGAGAGAGTGTACAAAAGTATGGATACCTTCCAGAACCGCATACAGATTTTATCATGGCAATTATCTCGGAAGAGCTTGGTTTTTTCGGTGTATTTTTTGTCCTTGCTCTCCTTGGCTTTATTGTCGTGAAAGGTTTTTACATTGCGAGAAAGTGTGAAGATCCGTTTGGAAGTTTGCTTGCAATAGGAATTTCTTCAATGATTGCCATCCAAACGTGTATTAATTTGGGCGGTGTTTCAGGGCTCATTCCGATCACTGGGGTTACACTTCCGTTTATCAGCTACGGGGGATCCTCTATCATTTTACTGAGTGGATGTATGGGAATATTGCTGAATATCAGCATGTTCACTGAATATAAAGAGCGTTATAAAAAGAAAAAATCAATCAGCAAACCATCGATTCAAAAAAATGGATTGCAGAAAACTTTGAATCTTTAGAAAACAAAAGTGTACAGTTTTCATTTCTTCCTTTATTATAGAGTACATATAAAATTTTAAGGGATATGGAGGAGTGAGAATGTCACAGAGAACAATTCAAAAGGTTCTAGTTGCAAACAGAGGGGAAATCGCTATCAGAGTCTTTAGGGCCTGTACGGAGCTCAACTTACGTACAGTGGCCATTTACTCCAAAGAAGACTCGGGCTCTTATCATCGCTATAAAGCCGATGAAGCATATCTAGTTGGAGAAGGTAAAAAGCCGATTGATGCCTACCTTGATATCGAGGGGATCATCGAAATTGCAAAACGAAATGACGTGGATGCGATTCATCCAGGATACGGATTTTTATCTGAAAACATTCATTTTGCAAGACGATGCGAAGAGGAAGGCATCCAATTCATCGGCCCAACTTCTCAACATTTAGATATGTTTGGAGATAAAGTAAAAGCGAGAGATGAAGCGAAAAAAGCTGGAATTCCAGTCATTCCAGGAAGTGACGGGCCAGTTGATTCGGTCAAAGAAGTCGAAAAATTCGGTGAAGAATATGGTTACCCGTTTATTATTAAAGCTTCACTTGGAGGCGGCGGCCGAGGTATGCGGATTGTCAGATCAAAAGAGGAGCTGAACGAAGCCTATGACCGTGCAAAGTCAGAGGCGAAAGCGGCTTTTGGAAATGACGAAGTATACGTTGAAAAGCTGATTGAAAATCCGAAACATATTGAAGTGCAGGTGATTGGAGACAATCACGGCAATATCATTCATTTATATGAGCGTGACTGCTCTGTTCAAAGGCGTCATCAAAAAGTCATTGAGGTTGCACCAAGTGTGTCTCTTTCTAATCAATTGCGTGAAGACATCTGTGAAGCGGCTGTTCAGCTGGCGCAGAATGTATCGTATATCAATGCAGGGACTGTAGAATTCCTAGTGGCAAATGGGGAGTTTTATTTTATTGAAGTCAATCCTAGGGTCCAAGTGGAACACACGATCACAGAAATGATCACAGGTGTCGATATCGTCCAAACCCAAATTCTTGTCGCAAAAGGACATGACCTTCACAGCAAAGAAGTCGGGATACCAAAACAAGAAGATATCTTTACACATGGATTTGCCATTCAATCAAGGGTCACAACAGAAGATCCTTTGAATGACTTCATGCCAGATACAGGAAAAATCATGGCTTACCGTTCAGGCGGTGGTTTTGGTGTACGTCTTGATACAGGGAACAGCTTCCAAGGTGCGGTGATTACACCTTATTACGATTCACTGTTGGTCAAGCTGTCTACTTGGGCACTTACATTTGATCAAGCTGCGGCTAAAATGGTCCGAAATTTACAAGAATTCAGGATTCGCGGCATTAAAACAAATATCCCGTTTCTTGAAAACGTCGCAAAGCACGAGAAGTTTCTAAGAGGGGAATATGATACATCGTTTATTGATTCAACACCTGAGCTATTTAACTTCCCTAAGCAAAAAGACCGTGGAACGAAAATGCTTACTTATATTGGTAACGTTACCATTAATGGGTTCCCTGGTATTTCGGAAAATAAGAAGCCTCATTTTGATAAACCAAATGTGCCGAAACTTGCTGTCCATGAAACGATTCCTTCTGGAACAAAACAATTGTTAGACAAGCATGGACCTGAGGGGCTCGCCAATTGGGTGAAAGAGCAAAGCGGTGTACTTTTAACGGATACAACCTTTAGAGACGCACATCAATCCCTGCTTGCAACACGCTTTAGAACACACGACTTAAAGAAAGTTGCGCAGCCAACAGCAGGTTTATGGCCAGAGTTATTCAGTATGGAAATGTGGGGCGGCGCTACATTTGATGTGGCATATCGTTTCTTGAAAGAAGATCCTTGGGAAAGATTGAAAGAGCTTCGTCAAGAAGTGCCAAACACTTTGTTCCAAATGCTATTAAGATCATCAAACGCTGTCGGATATACAAACTATGCGGATAATGTGATTAAAGCATTTGTAAAGGAATCGGCAGAGGCAGGCATTGACGTCTTCCGTATTTTTGACAGCCTAAACTGGGTCAAAGGCATGACGCTTGCCATTGATTCTGTTCGTGAATCAGGCAAAGTGGCAGAGGCAGCGATTTGTTATACAGGTGATATTCTTGATCCATCACGTCCGAAATATGATTTGAAATATTATGTCTCTCTTGCGAAGGAGCTTGAATCCGCAGGCGCTCATATTTTAGGCATTAAAGATATGGCGGGATTATTAAAACCGCAGGCGGCTTATGAACTTGTATCTGCTCTAAAAGACGAGCTCACGATTCCAATCCATCTTCATACACACGATACGAGTGGAAATGGACTCTTCACCTATGCAAGAGCGATTGATGCAGGTGTTGATATTGTTGATGTTGCAGTCAGCTCTATGGCGGGGCTCACATCACAACCAAGTGCGAGCTCATTATATTATGCTTTAGACGGACATGAAAGAAAGCCCGAAATGAATGTTCAAGCGGTTGAACGTCTTTCTCAATATTGGGATTCCGTCAGAAAATATTACCATGAGTTTGAAAGCGGAATGAATTCACCGCATACAGAAATTTATGAGCATGAAATGCCTGGTGGCCAGTATAGTAACCTGCAACAGCAGGCGAAAGGGGTCGGCCTTGGCGACCGCTGGAATGAAGTAAAAGAAATGTACAGACGTGTAAATGACATGTTTGGTGACATTGTGAAAGTGACACCGTCTTCTAAAGTGGTCGGAGATATGGCACTTTATATGGTGCAAAACGATCTGACAGAAGAGGATGTTTATGAAAAAGGAGCAACACTGGATTTCCCAGATTCGGTTGTTGAATTGTTTAAAGGCTATTTAGGACAGCCTCATGGCGGATTCCCAGAAAAATTGCAAAAGCTGATTTTAAAAGGGGAGGAGCCGCTTACTGTCAGACCAGGTGAGAAACTGAAACCAGTGGACTTTGAAGAAATCAAAAAGCAGTTCAAAGAATCACATGACTTGACGTTAACAGAACAAGATGCCATTGCATATGCTTTATACCCGAAAGTCTTTTCTGAATTTGTTCAAACAGCAGAAAGCTATGGAGATATCTCTGTTCTTGACACACCTACCTTCTTCTACGGCATGAGACTTGGTGAAGAAATTGAGGTAGAAATTGAGAAAGGGAAAACCCTCATTGTCAAACTCGTGTCCATTGGAGAACCGAATCCGGACGCTACAAGAGTGCTTTACTTTGAACTGAATGGACAGCCGCGTGAAGTGGTCATTAAGGATGAAAGCATCAAATCCTCCGTTCAAGAAAAAATGAAGGCAGATCGCTCAAATCCAAATCACATTGCGGCATCAATGCCAGGCACTGTCATCAAAGTACTTGTTGAAAAAGGACAGAAAATTTCCCAAGGTGAGCATTTGATGATCAATGAAGCGATGAAAATGGAAACGACGGTACAAGCACCGTTCTCAGCAGTCGTGGATGAAATTCATGTCACGAATGGAGAAGGGATTCAAACTGGAGATCTGTTGATTGTCTTAAAGCCTGAATAATGAGTGAGACACATCCATTTGGATGTGTCTTTTTTTGAGCGCATTAAAATGTGCAGCCGGCCGATAGAGTGATTACACTATAGAATGAGGTGAAGAAAGAGTGGAAATTGTCGTGATTTGGTTTCGCCGAGATATGCGATTGGATGATCATATCGCCTTATCAAAAGCGATCACATATGCAAAAAAACATCAGTACCGATTATTTGCTTTTTATCATCTAGATCCGTTTTTTACAGAAATGGAACTGGATTTGAACAACGAACATTTCTTTCAAAACTTGGCCAATTTCGTCAAGGAAGCGAGAGAATCTCACATGTATGTTCATCTCATTCATGATGATATTTTGTTCGCTTTTCAAAAGCTCCTGGATGCTTATGACATCAATGCGGTCTTTTTTAATGAGGACGAAGTAGGAAATGGTCGAATACGTGATGAGCAAGTGACCCGTTTCTTAGAAGAAAAGGGCATTCATGTGTCAAAGTGGCAAGATACGCATCTGCATGGGGCGAGAGATATTTTAAAAGCGGATGGGTCTCATTATCAAGTGTTTACTCCATACTATCAAGCTTGGAGGAAGCAGGAGAAGCAGTCTGTGATAAAAGTTGACAAATCATTTCTGAGCAGCAAGCATACGATTTGTGATGAGTCACTTTCTGAAAAGGGAGATGCGAAACTAAGGGACATCATTAAGAAATGTACAAGGAAATTCGATCAGATTGGGTCAGACAAAGCGAGAAGCACGCTAGGCGGCTTTATTCAAGAAAGATTGACGCGTTATCATGAGAAACGAGATATTCCGTCTGTTTTTGGGACGAGCAAGCTGTCTCGGTTCTTAAAAACCGGGACCATTTCTATTCGCACAATCTTTCATGCGGTCAATGAGGAAGAACTTGTTAAAGATGAGGGCAAGGAAACATTTATCAAAGAGCTGGCATGGCGTGATTTTTATCATATGATCTTTGCGCATTATCCAGAGATGAAAGAAAAAGAAATCAACGCCTCCTTTCAACATATAAAATGGAATGATGATGAGACACTTTTTGAAGCTTGGTGTAAAGGACAAACAGGCTTCCCGCTCGTTGACGCTGGGATGAGACAGTTAAATGAAGAAGGGTGGATGCATAACCGTTTGAGAATGGTGACGGCTTCATTCCTGACAAAAGATTATCTCATCGATTGGAGAATGGGCGAAGCGTATTTTGCGAGAAAACTTGTCGACTATGATGAGGCTTCGAATATTGGAGGATTTCAGTGGGCAGCCTCCGTCGGAACGGATGCTGTTCCTTACTTCCGTATTTTTAACCCAACGACCCAGTCGAAACGATTTGATCCAAGCGGAGAATATATTAGAAGGTATGTGCCAGAACTTAAGCATGTGAATGAAAAATGGATTCATGAACCGAGTAAAATGCCGATAGATGATCAAATGAAATCGGGATGTGTGCTGGGGGATACATATCCTCTGCCTACAGTCGATCATCAAGAAAGACGGAAAAAAGCCATTTCGCTATTTGAAGAAGCGAAACAAACATAAAAGAAATCCCCCTTTTCGGATGAAAGGGGGATTGTATGTTTATCTGAAAGGCTCTCTATTTTCATATTTAAACCGGGCAATGAGTAAGCAGAAGTAGCATAGTACCCCAAACAAACAAGAAATAAAGAATGAATGAGCAAGCGCATAACCGAGTGCGAGCTGAGAATAAACAGACATGACACCAGAAATCGCTTGAAGTGTAATCAGAATGGCTGAAATGATCCATCCATAATACAGCTGCTTTTGTTCTTTATAATGTTTAAGGGCATGGAACATCGCAACAAATATCCAAACGAATAAAAGAAGGGCTGCTGCTCGGTGAGACATTTGAACCCATTGATTAAAATACGCTGGAAGTGCGCCGTCTTTTGAACAAAATGGGAAGACAGAGCATGCAAGACTTGATTTTGTATGTCTCACATAGGCGCCCGTATACACCACAATATACGTATATGTGATCAACCCATAAATATGGAACTGCATTCTTTTGCCGATATGAAGCGGCTTCACAAGCTTTGTTTCAGATCTGGTGGCTTCAAACACAAGCAGTGCCAGTAGTAAAATGGAAGCAAAAGAAATCAGTGAAATACCGAAGTGCAGTGCCATGACAAGTGCGTTAGAACCAAACACAACGGCGAGTGCCCCTAACAGCGCTTGAAGCAGTAAGAATATAATGGACATGATGACCAAAAATTTGGTTTCACGGAATACTGGACTGATTTTTTTCCAGCATAAGACCGCCAGTGCCAATACAAGAATGGTGGAAACTCCTGTTGACATGCGGTGGCTCCATTCGATAATGGAAGCAGGGTTCATTTCTGGAAAGAAACGACCGTGGCAAAGGGGCCACTGTCTGCCGCAGCCAAGACCGGAGCCAGTTTTCGTCACAAGCGCACCGCCAATCAGAACGATCAGCATCACAAATGTTGTGACAACGCTCAATAACCTTAAAGCAAATTTCATCAAATGATTTCACCTTCTCTAAATAACTTCTGATCTAAATGAAAACCTCACATGTTCTCAAGTTTAAGCCAAATGCGTGTTCTGTTGCAATTCATAATGACCAAAGTTCACAAAAAAATGATATGTTAGTTCACAAAGTTTACAGATTTAGAGTGCTTGATCTTTCTTTGACAGTCTGATAGAAATAGAGGAGAGAATATTTCATTTTGCACCGCCTTCTGAAACGCACATCCTAATAAATTCACGAAAAGTTCACAAATAACTTCAAGTTTGTCGTTTATTATTTAATAGGATGTTTTTTTACAGCTCTTTATCTTGTATGATAGAGTTGTAACGATTTTACGTTTTATTCGTTCGTTTGAAGGTTTGGGCAAGGGAGGTTATACACATTGGCAAATTCCAAAACAGCCGCGGAAGCAGCTATTCATGGACAAATAGAAGAAACAACCGCTTTAAAAGATTTTCTTGCTCTTATTAAAATGGGCATCGTCAATTCCAATTTCATTACAACTTTTACTGGAATGTGGCTTGCTTTTTATTTTACAGGTATGAGTTTCCTTGGGAATCTTGATATTGTGCTGTTAACAATGATTGGTTCTTCTCTTATTATTGCCGGTTCATGCGCCATTAATAATGCGTTTGACCGTGATATTGATATACTAATGGAAAGAACAAAAACAAGACCGACGGTGACAGGTAAAGTTCAGCCAGGTCAAGCGTATGCATTTGGTATTCTGCTTGTTGTACTTGGACTGATTATGCTTCTGATGACAACTGTTACATCAGCAGTGATTGGATTTATCGGTGTGTTTACTTATGCAGTTCTATACACGATGTGGTCTAAACGCCATTACACCATTAATACAGTCATTGGGAGTGTATCTGGTGCGGTTCCGCCATTAATTGGCTGGACAGCTGTTACAGGCACCATCGACACAACGGCTTGGGTCCTGTTTATGATTATGTTCATCTGGCAAATTCCACATTTCTTATCACTTGCGATTAAGAAAACGGAAGATTACCGCAAAGCAGGTATTCCAATGCTGCCAGTTGTTTACGGCTTTGAAGTCACAAAACGCCAAATCATCATTTGGACAGCATGTCTTCTTCCGCTTCCATTTTTCTTAGGTGGATTAGGATGGCCGATTGTCGCACTTGGCACATTGCTGAACATTGGATGGCTCGTCATTGGTCTTATGGGCTTTAAAATGAAAGATATCATGAAGTGGTCTACACTCATGTTCGTTTATTCATTAAACTACTTAACGATCTTTTTCGTTGCGATGATTATTATTACACTATTCTAGAGTGAAATACACTTTGATCACATCAAAACAATGGCTATATCTTATAACACAACATTTTCTTACAACTATGAAAGCCGCCTGATATTCAGTTCTATTTAGGCGGCTTTCTGTTTATACATAGATGGTATTTTGAGTAAAAACATCATTTTTTTATGAAAAGAGGAAATGTAAGTGCTTTTATAAGAGGCGGGGGTTATGGATGGGTGAAAGGTGATTTTATAAATAAGAGGTAAAACCGAAAGGCAAAGGAGATCAAGCAAAAGGGGTTGGGACAAATTATGATAAGAAAATGGCGTGTTTATTCACTGTTTCTCTTACTGACGCTCGTTTTGGCGGGCTGCGGTGAACCATACTTATCAACACTCAAGCCAGTTGGGGAAGTAGCAGATAAACAGTTTTTCCTAACGGTACTGAGTACACTTATTATGGTTCTTGTCGTTATTGTTGTATCGATCATTTTCTTTTACGTCATCATTAAATTCAAACGTTCTAAAGTGGGAGAAGATACGATTCCTAAACAGGTAGAAGGGAACCGTAACCTCGAAATTACGTGGACAGCGATTCCGATACTTCTACTCATTATTCTCGTTGTACCTGTTGTGGCATACACGCTTGAGCTAGGGGATACAAGCGCTATGGATAAGAAAAAACGAGATCCTGAAAAAACACTTGTTGTGAATGTAAGAGCCAGCTTATATTGGTGGGAATTTGAATACCCTGATTATGGGATTGTGACAAGTCAGGAATTGATTGTTCCAACTGACCAAAAGGTTTATTTTAAGCTGAAAGCATCCGATGTGAAACACTCTTTCTGGGTTCCATCGGCTGGGGGTAAAATTGATACAAATACAGACAACGAGAACAAGTTTTATTTAACATTTGACTCAAAACGAACGAAAGATGCTGGAGAATATTTCTATGGGAAATGTGCGGAGCTTTGTGGTCCATCACATGCTTTAATGGACTTTAAAGTTAAAACGCTTTCTCAAGATGAGTTTTTAGGCTGGACGAAAAAGATGGCAGATTATAAGAAGCCTGCATCTACGTCAGATCTAGCCCTTGAGGGTGAAAAACTTTTTAAAGAGAAAAACTGTTTAAGCTGTCACGCGGTAGAGCCTGGAGATGAACGGCCAGAGGCGGCAAGGACTGCACCAAACCTTGCAACCTTCGGAGAGCGGACAAAAGTAGCTGGAATTAAAGACATGAACAAAGAAAATGTCAAAGCATGGCTGAAAGATCCAGAGAGCTTTAAACCAGGTAATAAGATGACAGGGACGTACCCTAAACTAAATGACTCAGAAGCAGATGCACTCTACGAGTATTTAAAAGGTCTTAAAATACAGTAAATGCCTTGAGCAGCTTGAAGTTGCGCACATTCAAAAGGGTATACGATCTATGTGAAGTTTTTGTTAAGAGCTCCCGAATAAGTCTCTACATCCAAGAATAAGTCATCTGTCAGATATAGTCTGTTTTTAGAACGTGAAGATAGACATTGATATGAAAAGGGGCAAATGGGAGATAAGAGGGGGATTTCATGGTGAGTACAATAGCTAAAAAGCGGGGGTTTGGCGCTGTCTTATGGGATTACTTAACGACGGTTGACCACAAAAAAATTGCCATACTATATTTAGTGGCAGGGGGATTTTTCTTTTTAATTGGTGGCCTGGAAGCGATGATTATCCGTATTCAGCTAGCCATCCCTGAAAATGATTTTGTGAGTGCAGGGTTTTACAATGAAGTCATGACGATGCATGGAACAACGATGATTTTCCTTGCAGCAATGCCGCTTTTATTTGCATTAATGAATGCGGTTGTACCCATTCAAATTGGTGCACGTGACGTAGCGTTTCCATTTGTGAATTCACTTGGTTTTTGGCTGTTCTTTTTCGGTGGTATTTTCTTAAACCTTGGATGGTTTATGGGCGGGGCACCTGATGCAGGCTGGACTGCCTATGCGTCGCTCACGCTGAATTCAGAAGGGCACGGCATGGATTTCTATATTTTAGGGTTGCAGATAGCGGGTATTGGTACGCTAATTGCCGGAATCAACTTTCTTGCAACGATTATTAATATGAGAGCGCCAGGTATGACGTATATGAGAATGCCGCTCTTTACCTGGACGACGTTTGTGGCATCTGCACTAATTTTATTCGCATTCCCGCCGTTGACAGCAGGGCTTGCGATGCTGATGCTTGATCGAATGTTTGATACGAGCTTTTTTAATCCAGAGCTCGGCGGAAATACAATCATCTGGGAGCATTTGTTCTGGATTTTTGGACACCCGGAAGTGTATATCTTGATTTTGCCGGCATTTGGGATTTTCTCTGAGATCATTCCAGTGTTTGCAAGAAAAAGATTGTTTGGTTATTCGTCCATGGTGTTTGCGACTGTATTAATTGGTTTCCTTGGATTCATGGTGTGGGCGCATCACATGTTCACAACAGGACTTGGTCCAATTGCCAATGCGATCTTTGCCGTAGCCACAATGGCGATTGCGGTGCCAACTGGAATTAAAGTATTTAACTGGTTGCTCACCATATGGGGCGGTAATGTGAAGTTTACAACGCCGATGCTATATTCAGTTGCGTTCATTCCGTCATTCTTACTTGGCGGTGTAACCGGCGTCATGCTTGCAGCAGCAGCAGCGGATTATCAGTTCCATGACACGTACTTCGTTGTGGCGCATTTCCACTATGTCATTATCGGTGGTGTGGTCTTCGGTATTTTAGCAGGTGTGCATTATTGGTGGCCGAAGATGTTTGGGAAAATATTGAATGAGAAGCTTGGGAAAATTGGCTTTGTGCTGTTTTTCGTCGGTTTCCATTTAACGTTCTTTATCCAGCATTTTCTCGGTCTATGGGGCATGCCGCGCCGAGTCTTTACGTTCTTGCCAGGTCAGGGTCTAGACCTTGGGAACTTGGTCAGTACGATTGGGGCACTGTTCATGTTTGTAGCAGTTGTGATCATGCTGATTAATATCATCTGGACGACAGCAAAAGGGGAGCGTGTATCGGGCGATCCTTGGGGAGATGGTAGAACGCTTGAATGGGCAGTATCTTCACCTCCGCCAGAATATAACTTTAAGCAGCTGCCTCTTGTACGGGGACTTGATCCATTATGGATTGAGAAAATGGATGGTAAAAAAGGAATGACAGCATCTGAACCGCTCGATGATATTCACATGCCGAATAATTCCATCTTGCCTATCATAATCTCATTCGGTCTATTTGTGTCAGCGTTTGGTTTTATGTATCGTCAAGAGCACAGCTGGGGTCTACCGGTGATCTTCATTGGTCTTGGCATCACGTTTGCGACCATGCTCGTTCGCTCTCTTAAAGATGATCATGGATACCATATTCACAAAGAAGATTTGACGGATGACGATGACAAAGGGGTGAAAGCATAATGGAACCACAAAAAATGACAGCGGAAACCTTTCCGGCTTCTCCTGAGAAAGCCACGTTAGAAGGAAAGAATAAGTTCGTCGGGTTCTGGTTGTTTCTTGGGGGAGAAACGGTTCTGTTTGCATCTTTGTTTGCCACTTATTTGGCGCTGAAAAATTCAAATGCAGGCGGCGCAACAACAACTGAAATGTTTGACCTCACACTTGTCTTTATTGCCACAATGCTTCTGTTAACGAGCAGTTTAACGAGTGTGTATGCTATGTATCATATGAAAAACTTTGCCTTTAAAAAAATGCAGCTTTGGCTAGGTGTAACCGTTCTTTTAGGTGCTGGATTTTTAGGGGTAGAAATTTATGAGTTTTATCATTATGTGCATGCGTATGAATTTACCATTACGAGCTCTGCACTTGGCTCTTCCTTCTATACGCTTGTTGGAACACACGGGGCTCACGTTGCATTCGGGCTATGCTGGATCACCGCTCTGATGATTCGGAATATGAGACGCGGACTCGATTTATACAATGCACCAAAATATTATGTGGCAAGCCTTTATTGGCACTTCATTGATGTTGTGTGGGTCTTCATCTTTACCGTTGTATATTTGATGGGAATGGTGGGATAAGAATGGGAAATAAAAACACAAATCAGTCCAAAGTCGATCTTGTCTATCGGAAAAAGAAAAATGCCGAAGAAATGAAGCATCAGCTCATTTCTTTCGGCTTGATGATTGGTTTAACGTTTGTTGCCTTTTTAACAATCGCCTCTGAAGACGTCGGAAATTGGTTCGCTGTCCCTTTTATTTTACTGCTTGCAGTGATTCAGGTGGCTTTTCAGCTTTATTATTTTATGCACATGAACCAAAAAGGGCATGAAACACCCGCGTTGTTTCTTTACTCAGGTGTGTTTGTCGCGTTTATTACCGTTTTAGCCTTTTTGACCATTATTTGGTGGTAAGCTCGCTTTGCCCTTGAAGGAGGCGCAGCAATGGAAAACTTAGAGATATTTGGATTTCGTGCATTATGGAGTCCTTACTATTTGACATGTATTGTAGTAGCAGCCGCTTTTTATCTGCTTCTCGTGACGAAGGGCAAGCACCGTGCGACGGTGAAAGAGAAAACGCTATTTCTCACGGGGCTTGTGTTGCTTTATGCAGTGAAGGGGAGCCCGATTGATTTAATGGGGCATATTATGTTCAGTGCGCATATGGCGCAAATGGCAGTGCTCTATTTGGTCATCCCGCCGCTTCTTATTACAGGTTTACCTGCGGCGATTTGGGAGCGGATCATTCAAACACGGGGCATTCAGCCGATTTTCCGCTTGTTTTCTAAGCCGTTGATTGCCTTGCTCGGATTTAACGGGTTGTTTTCGCTGTATCATATTCCGCTTGTGTTCGATTTTGTCAAAACAGATCCGTTTTATCACGCATTGATGACGGTTGTCATTTTTATCGCTGCCTTTTTCATGTGGTGGCCGCTTGTCCATAAAGTGCAAAGTCAGCCGCAGATTACAGGCATTTTAAAGCTTGGATATATTATGGCAGATGGGATTTTAATGACACCTGCCTGCGCACTCATTATGTTTAGTGAAGCGCCTATCTATGCCACTTATTCAGATGCCGGCGCATGGATACAAGCACTGCACCTATGCGTACCGAGTGATATGCTTGCTGGTCTTGCGCTTACAGGACCTGACATGTTTCATACATTGCCGCTGCTAGAAGATCAGCAGCTAGGTGCTATTTTGATGAAAATCATTCAAGAGATTGTATACGGATCGATTCTTGCTGTTGTCTTCTTTGACTGGGCAAGAAAAGAAAGAGCGAAAGATGCCGTACCAGATGCGCTCATTCCGAAATATGAATAAATGAAAAGCACAGCCGCAGGGGCTGTGCTTTTTATGCTTCAGCAGTTATCGCTTCTAGTTTTTCTTTTAATTGGTTCAGCGTTTTTTTGCTTGATTGAATAAGAGATTTAGGGAAATCTTCGCCTTCTCCATATTCAACACCATGTGGATAATAGTGTTTTCCAAGTAAAGGTGTCAGCAGCTGGATGTGAGCTTTTTTGGAGCCGACATCTCCCTCAGTGGCGTAGCCAGAGATCCGTAAGTAAAACGTCCCCTCTACCATGTTATACTTCCTGTCGTACGTCACACGCTCATAATCCCATTGATCGGCTCGTACAAATCCTTCACTTTCCATAATGAAATCTAATTTATTTAAGTCAGCTGATACCTTCTCAATCCCCGTACCTTCAAACTTCACCCAAAACCCCTCCTTATAAAAATTCCCTTTACTGACAATCATAGTATGAAAGCGTTAAACTTTCAACTGTGAAAGGTATGTTCTTTTATAAGCTGGTTACAGTAATAAAGAAAATAACGGATGGAGGAATCAACGTGAAAACGAAAAAAATCAAAGATATCATGACGAAAAAAGTAGTGACGTTGCAAAAGGACGACAATGCGTATGAAGCGGCAGTCAAAATGAAAGATGCTGACATTGGTGCCATTCCAGTAGTCGACGGAGATCAGCTTGTTGGTATTGTCACAGACCGCGACCTTGTACTTAGAGGTATTGCTGAGAAAAAGCCGAACTCACAAGAGGTTGGTGCCATCATGACGAAGGAAGTATTGACAGCTGAAGAAGATGCAACCCTAGAAGAAATTGTCCGGTTGATGTCAGAACATCAGCTCCGCCGTATCCCGGTTGTCAAAAATGGGGCACTCACAGGAATCGTAGCCCTTGGGGATTTATCAGTTGAAGATTTATCAAACGATCGTGCAGGTGATGCTCTGACGGAAATCTCTCAACAAGACCAGGATCATGGCCAAGGATTTCTTCATTAGGAGGGGCATATTTTAAATTCGTGTTAAATAGGCTGTATTGTCGTTGATAAATGGAGCAAGTTTTGTTTAAATGACAGTAGAAGGTACTTTTTGTACCTTGCCAATTTAACGGAGGTGTTTATTTGAAAACTGTGCTGAAAACACTCTTCATCCTCCTGATTATATCTGGAACGTACGTTCTGTTTATTCAATATGGATCTTCACCAGAAAAAGAAAACAGCAATGAGCCGAAGGTGTCTAATGAAGAAACATCTAGCGATAAGCCGATCAACATTCCGAAAAAAGGGCTCATGTCCTTTATGGGGAAGTCTTCAAACGAAGTGCTTAAACAGCTAGGGGAACCAGATCGCATTGATCCTTCCGCATATGATTATGACTGGTGGATATACAATCAATCGAAGAAACACTATATTCAAGTAGGGGTAAAGGACAGTAAAGTGGTGACCTTGTTTGCGACAGGGGATGGGCTGAATGTTGAGCCGTTTAAAATCGGTCAAGCCACAAGTGAAGTATTTAAAAAAACACAAATCGCTCCTTACATTCATGTAGAGGACGAGGGAAATTCATATCGCTTTGAATTCTCAGAAGATGATATGAATACCAGGCCGACGGTGAAAGTGGGAGATGATGTGTATGTCCAGCTCTACATGGATAAGTTTGAAAGCACTCTTTCGAGTATTAGAGCCTTTAACGCAGATACATTTGTCAAACAAAAGCCGTATGAAGTCGTCTATCGAGGCCAATTAATTGAACCTGAGGCGATATCAGGTGAAAAATGGAAGGATATTGAAGCGTCGAGTCAAAAACAAATTTTTGATATGACCAATATTATCCGCCATAAGTACAAACTGCCGACCTTAAAGTGGGACGATGAAACCTCTGAAGTGGCATTCATGCATAGTGAGGACATGAAAGATCATCATTATTTCTCCCATGAATCTAAAAAATACGGCACGCTGAAAGACCGGTTAGAAAGAGGCGAGGTCGCATTTCAGCTTGCGGGCGAAAACATTGCATATAATTATGTTGATGGCCCTGCAGCTGTAGAAGGCTGGCTGAATAGCGAAGGTCACCGGAAGGCATTGTTAAATCAAGATTACACGCACCTTGGCGTTGGTGTGAAAGAAAAGTACTATACACAAAACTTCATTAAGAAAACGTCTTAATCCTCTAAACAGCTGCGCACAGATAGCGGCTGTTTTTTTATGAAAAGGGCTCACCAAAATAGACCCAGATGTATATAGTATAGTAGGCATTTGTATGGGGGGTGAGGATATGACAAATAAGCAAAAGCAAACATCCATTGATGAATTTAAACAGTTCGTCAGACGCCATCCGAAATTAATTCAAGAAGTGCAGACGCAAGAAAAAAGCTGGCAAAGTTTATACGAGAATTGGGTCATGTTTGGTGAGGAAGATGACATGTGGTCTCCTTACCGGCAAACACAAACGGAAGAAGCAAAAGAAGAAAAAGCCACTAAGCAAAGTGAACCGGGAAAAGCAGATTTTATGTCTAAAATGGTTTCTGCAGTGAAAAAAATGGACGCTGATCAAATGAATGAACAAATTAATAAAATGAGCCAGTCTATTTCCTCTTTACAAAGCTTACTCGGTCAATTTTCATCAAATGGCTCAAAGAAGGGTTCATCTGGAGGCAGCCAGCACCCATTCTCCTTCAGGAAAGATTAATTGAAAGGGGATGCTTTTGGTGCGGAGAGAAGTACAAGAGTTTGTCATGGCCGAAGAGGATCGAATCAAATTCATCAGGCAGCGCCCACTCTGGTATAGACAGTTAACGCGGCATCCTGAAAATGTCACTTCGTTTGAATTAGATAAAATGAACTTTTACGAAAAAACCATTCCTCATCGTGTGAGCCAGTTGAGCAATAGTGTCCAAATGGCTGAAATGATGATCCAGATGTTCCAAGCAATGCGCAATCAAAATGGAGCCGGGTGAGGCTTTTTTTGAGTTGATTAAGATGTCTATTTCATGAGCATCCTATGAAAGTAGACGAAAGGAGAATCAGAACATGAAATGGATGCTGTCGATATGCGCATTGCTTTTTCTTCTCACCGGATGTCAAAGTCAACATGATCAAGAGCAAGTAACTAGGCAAGAACCAGCAATACCAGTCATGCAGCAGACGCAAAGTGAAATGAAGCAGCAAGGCTTTTTAAAATACAAAGTGCAGGGATCTGTTGTGTATATAGAAAGTACACTTCAAGATTTTCACCTTGAACCTTCACCCCTGAAAAAGGATAAGAAGACAGGGTATTTTACTGTGTATGTAGATGGGAAACGGGCAGGAAACGAATATACTGCGGCGTTTGTGGTCAAGCACCTTTCAAAAGGAAAGCATAAAATGACCGTTGTGCTAAATTCTCGTCACCCTGAATATAAGCAGAAAAGAGAGACATGGGATGTATTTGTCACGTAAAAGCATTTTCTGATCCATAGGTTTCGTGGTAAACTATGAATTGGAGGTGCAACATTTATGTATGCGACAATCGAATCTGTGGAGCTCCAAGAGGAAGCAAATCAATTGGCTGCCATGATTCTTCAGTCGGAGGAGGCTGAACATTACCGCAACTGCTTTAAGCGTCTCCAGCAAGACGAAGAAGCCCAACAAATTATTGCCCATTTTACAAAAGTAAAAGAGCAATATGAAGATGTGCAGCGGTTCGGCAAATACCATCCGGACTATAGAACGATCTCAAAAGAAATGCGTGAGGTCAAAAGAAAGCTAGATCTTCACGATACAGTGGTTGATTTCAAAAAAGCAGAAACAGCGATTCAATCCATCTTAGATGAGATTAGTATTGAAATCGGTCAAGCTGTATCAGCATATATTAAAGTTCCAACAGGGAACCCATATTTTGATGGTCTATCATCATGCGGCGGTGGCTGTGGATCAGGAGGCAGCTGTGGCTGTAAAGTATCTTGACGAGACTTGAACGTCTCGTCTTTTACATAATGAACGGAAAGAATTGAAAAGCGGCAGGTGAAAAGATGGATACCAAACGTCAAGGGATGGTCGTTTGGCTGCATTCGTTAAAGCAGTCAAAAGCGCTAAGGAAATTTGGGAATGTTCACTATATTTCAAGGAAAATGAAATATGCAGTGATTTATTGTGATATGAATGATCTTGAGCGCCACATGGCAAAGCTCAGTTCATTACCATTTGTGAAACGTGTTGAGCCTTCCTATAAACCTTTTATTAAATTAGAGTACGAATCGAAATTGGACAAAGCAAAAGAGTATGACTATAAGGTGGGCTTTTAAAGACACAAAAAAACCCCCGCGGCATCACCCGCGGGGTCCTTCTATTCTTAATGATTCATTAAGGAGAAGGCAAAGGGAGAGGAGAAACCGGAGGAAGAACTTATGGGGAAACGTAAGTCTTCTCCGCGGTTGGCAACAGCACCACATCAGATGCTGTTAACAGTAGTATGACCCTCTCTTTTGTGATCTATACATAGAAAATGAATGGAATTCAGTGCATTGTCCCATGTGGAGTGGATATGGTAAGATAATGTTGAATTTTTTGTCATCAAACAATATTCAATAGATGCAAGCAGAAAAAGTGGTGGAAAAAATGAGAGTGATTTCTGGAACAAAAAAAGGCCGCACGCTGAAAGCCGTACCCGGCCAATCAACAAGACCAACAACAGATAAAGTAAAAGAATCCATTTTTAATATGATTGGACCGTATTTTGATGGGGGATGGGCCCTTGATTTATTTGCTGGAAGTGGTGGTTTAGGTATTGAAGCGCTTTCTAGAGGGTTCGATCATTGTATATTTGTGGATCGAGATATGAAGGCGATTCAGACGATTAAAGGCAACTTGAATCAATTGTCGCTGATGGATCAAAGTGAAGTGTTTCGAAATGATGCAAACCGTGCACTCGCTGCTGTAGTGAAGCGAGAAGAATCATTTCAAGCCATCTTCCTTGATCCGCCGTATAAAGATCAAAAGTTGAAAGCACTTCTTGATACGATTGATGAGCATTCCTTATTAGCAGATGATGGCGTCATTGTGTGTGAGCACGATAAAGATGTGACACTGCCAGAGGAAGCAGGACAGCTACATATCTCAAGGCAGGAAATGTACGGAATGACTGGCATTACGATCTATAGAAAGCGGGGAAATTAAAGCATGGGGAATATAGCCGTTTGTCCGGGTAGCTTCGATCCAGTCACATTGGGCCATTTGGATATTATCAAAAGAGGGGCAAAGATTTTTGATGAAGTATATGTGTGCGTCCTTAATAACTCGTCAAAAAAGCCGTTGTTTACTGTTGAAGAGCGATGTGAACTCATTCGTCAAGCAACAAAGGAGCTACCAAATATCAAAGTGGAATCCTTTCATGGACTGCTCGTTGATTATGCGAAACAAAAAGAGGCGAAAGTCATTTTGCGCGGACTTAGAGCGGTGACGGACTTTGAATACGAGATGCAAGGGACATCAATGAACAAAGTGTTGAATGATGACATTGAAACGTTCTTTATGATGACAAATAATCAATACTCCTTCTTAAGTTCAAGCATTGTTAAAGAAGTAGCGAAATATCATGGATCAGTCAAAGAGCTTGTACCGCAAGAGGTCGAAGCTGCGCTGAAAGAAAAATTTAATGGATGAGTGCATTGTGCACTCATCCATTTTTTAATTTCTGATAATAGAGCGCAATATACACGATCAGACTGAACAAGGTGATGAGGGGACCAGCAGATACAAGCTGATTCCATAACACGCTGCTAAACATCACGACTTGCTCGCTTGTTTCAAATGCCCCTGCTGGAAGCGCCATGTCTGCTTTAGAGACGTAAAGGGGTTTGAATAACAAAAAGGCAAAGACGGCTGCGTAAATACCGTGAAGCAAACGGGCGAAGAAAAACGGTTTAAAGCGTATATCGGTGGCTGCCAATATCCCAGCTACCTGAGCTTGAACGGAGAATCCGCTAAATCCTAAAATAAAGCTGACCACAATCGTTTTAGCGAGCAGGGAAACCTCTTGTGACCCTGTGAGTTGACTTCCTAATGTGATTTCAAATAGACCCGCAATCATGGCTAGATCTAATTCTGGCGGAAGATGCATCGTTATCAGTATATAACCGATCCCGATAGAGAGAAGATCTGTTACATGCACAACAGCGAGCATTTGACTAAAGACAGAAAATAAAATGATAAAGCCGCCAATCATAAAGAGCGTTTGAACAGATGACATGACAGCGTCACTTAATATTTGGCCAAGTGGTCTTTTTTCTGCGAGTCTTGCCGTATGAAGAGCGCTGAATGCTTCTCGAATTGGAGGCAATAAAAATCCTTTTCGGCTTCTGAGGTGCGCATCATGACGTGCTTTATATCCGCGCATCGTCACCCCAACCGCGAGATTTCCTAAATAATGTGAACAGGCTAACACAATGCCTAAAGCTGGGTGATGAAAAAATCCTACAGCCACTGCTCCAAAAATGAACAAAGGGTTTGAAGAATTGGTAAATGACACAAGGCGTTCTGCTTCAATTCTTGTCAGCTGTCCTTCCTGCCGAAGTCTTGTCGTCAATTTAGCGCCAGAAGGAAAACCAGAGGCCATTCCCATCGCCAGCACAAATCCGCCGACACCAGGCACCCGAAAGATAGGCCGCATAAATGGCTCTAATAATACGCCGACAAATCTGACAATCCCGAAACTGATTAATAGCTCGGACAAAATAAAAAAAGGTAGCAGCGATGGAAAAACCACTTCCCACCACATTGCAAGTCCATTTTTCGATGCTTGCAAAGAGGCTTGTGGATGTGTAATCACAGTGGCTGTTAAAAAGATAAAAAAAGCAGCGATGAACAGAGTGTTCCATTTTTTCATGGAGATGTCGCCCCTTGCCGTTATAATCTATTGGCGAGCTCGTGATTAAAGAAAAAGAGATGCTAGCCGAGCCTGTCTTCTATTACTATACGATGAGAAGGGGCATGTTTAGACCTATAGATTCGTATATATGCATAGAAAGAGGAGGGTGGATTCATGAAACGACCGATTATCGGGCTTGCGCTGGGCTCCGGGGGTGCCAGAGGGATGGCGCATATCGGGGTTTTATCTAGTCTTGAGAAACAAGGAATTCAGGTGGATATGATCGCAGGAAGCAGTATTGGTGCTCTTGTGGGGAGCTTTTATGCGGCAGGACAAGACGTAGAAAAAATGAAAAAACTTGCACTTGTCTTCAGAAGAAAGTATTATGCTGACTATACACTGCCAAAAATCGGTCTGTTAAAAGGAAATCGAATTTTGCAGCTGATTCACACGTTTACATATGGGAAGAATATTGAAGAAATGCGCGTGCCTCTTGCGATTGTCGCCTGTGACCTTCAGACAGGGGAGAAGGTTGTGTTCAAAGAAGGGTCTGTCTCACAAGCAGTCAGGGCAAGCATTAGCATTCCGGGTGTGTTTGTTCCGCATGAAATAGGCGGCAGGCAATTGGTGGATGGAGCGGTAGTGGACCGCATTCCTGTCTCTGTTCTCAAAGAAATGGGAGCAGATCTCATTATCGCCTCTGATGTATCAAGGGTGAAAAAAACAGAAAAGGCAACGAGATTATCGGATGTCATTATGCAAAGTTTGGACATCCTTCAAAATGAATTGGTTCGTCACCAAACCATTCATGCAGATCTCATGATTCGGCCGAAGCTCGAGACCTTTAGCTCTAGTGCGTTTACACAGGTTCAAGAAATGATTGAAGCAGGTGAACTCGCCGCCGACCAACTAAAAGGAAAACTGAAAGATGTCATTGATAAATGGGAGTGTTAATCGAATGAAAAAATTAAATATTCGCTGGCTCAGCTTTTTTGCTGTTGTTCTAGTCTTATTTGGCTTAACTTTTGTGAAACTGCCCTATTACGTCACAAAGCCAGGTGATGCAACAGAAATTGCGCCACACATTCAAGTAGACGGAGGATATGGCGAGAAGGGCAGCTTTTCTCTTATGACCATTAAAGTAGGTCCAGCCAATCCATATACGTATTTGCTTGCAAAAATGAACAAGTATGACGAAATCGTTCCAGAAGAAAATATTAAAGCGGACGGAGAGTCTGATGAGGATTATATGAAACGGCAGCTGCAGCTCATGAAAAGTTCTCAAGAAAATGCGATGATTGCCGCTTATACAAAAGCAGGGAAAAAAGTAGATTATACGTTTAATGGGGTATATGCGAGCTATGTGATGAAAGGAATGCCTGCATATGGGAAGATTGAAGTGGGCGATAAGATCAAAAGCGTCGACGGTCATACATATGAGTCAGCAGATAAAATGGTTTCGTATATCAGCAGTAAAAAAGCAGGCACGACTGTCCGTTTTGTACTTGAACGTAATGGCAAAGAAATCACGCAGAACGTGACGTTAAAACCATTTAAAGAAGAGCCAAAACGAGTGGGAATTGGCGTATCACTATTTACAGACCGTCATGTGAAAGTGTCTCCTTCTGTGAAAGTGGATATTGAAAACATCGGCGGTCCATCGGCTGGTTTAATGATGTCACTTGAAATTTACAATCAGCTGACAAAAGAAGATGAAACACATGGCTATGCGATCGCAGGAACTGGAACGATTGATGCAGATGGTACAGTCGGACCGATTGGCGGAATTGATCAAAAGGTTGTTGCAGCAGACAAAGCAGGAAAAGACATCTTCTTTGCACCGAATGATAAAGGTGACCCAAACTCTGACTACAAAAATGCAGTCAAAACAGCAAAAGATATTAAAAGTGATATGAAAATCGTTCCTGTGGATACCATGCAGGACGCACTAAACTATTTAAACAAATTAAAAGAGAAAGCATCATAAAAAAGAGCAGCCTGACTTGCAGGCTGCTTTTTTCTATCGAGATGAAAAGAGTCCGCTCTCTTCATCATATCGAATCGGTGATGTTTTAAACTCTGCTTTCGTTAATTCTGTTTGCATGGGTTCACAGATGGGAAGGCTGAACACCCTTGAAGCGCGAATATCAAGATCAAGGGCGGGATGTGAAAAGGAAGACAGTTTACTCACAAGTGGTGCATCCAACCCTTTTTTTACAAGAGACAGGTACTGTTGTCCTTTCCTTGTCATTCCAAGTAAACGAATATAGGGCGCTTTTTTCTCTTCAAGCAGCTCGTGCATCGTCTTTTTCTTCACGTTCATTAATAGATGCGTATTCATCCGCTGTAACCTTGTCCACGTATATCGTTTTGTTTTGACAAGTGATAGATACTCCTCGTAGGAAGATGCATGTGTCATGGCTTTTTGCATGCGGTGTTCAATGCCTTCTTCAATTTCATAGATGCCCTCTAGTTCATTCGTATCCATTGTATGAAAAACATGTTTCAGAAAGCGAAAATAGGCTTCTTGCGTATGTAAAAGACCATATGAAGAATGATAGTCGTGTAATTGCTTTAAAGTAGCGTCCGGGAGATAGGGCGTGACTGCTTGAAATGAGCTCTGTTCTTTTAATGCTTTTCGGATACTTGTGGCGCTTGCGATTTTTTGGTTGTCAGGCAGTTCTTCATCATGATAATCAGATGCAATTCTTTGAGACGTAAAAGGCTGCATGTGAGGAGCTCTCTCTAAGATGGCTTTAACATAATGAAAGCCTAAAATGTTATTTGGTTTGGACAAATCCAGTAAGTGTTCAGAATGAATGGCCTCTTGAAACGCACCTGCTGCGGCGGCGGGATAACTAAGACCTTCTTTCACCTTTTCTTTTGTTAAAAGATCAATCTCTGCCTTTTTTTCATACCAAGCGTGTGCTGTGCGCTCAAATGCGTTGATCTCTCCATCCTCACTGCCGAAAAAAAGAGAATGGCATTTTAATGCATCAAGGATGGACACAGCGCCATTGGCGAAGGTTTCTGCCTTTTGTACGGCATATATGTATGGAAGCTCACACACAATGTCTACGCCGTTTTGCAGTGCCATTTTTGTACGTGCCCATTTTGAGACGATGGCAGGCTCCCCGCGCTGGAGGAAAGAACCGCTCATAACGGCAATTGCAACATCTGAGGAGGTTTGTTTTTTCGCCTGATTCACATGATAGGCATGCCCATAATGAAATGGATTGTACTCGACAACGACTCCCACTGCTTTCAATAGATGTTCCGCCTTTCTTGCTATGGTTAAATGGTCTGTGCTACAGTAGCATAAGGGAAAAATGAAGTCCATTTTTTTCAGTTTAGGCATTCCGAGAACTGATGTCAAACAGCCCTTTGACGTCATGAAGGACTGTAAAGAAAAAATATTGACAAATAGCATGATGAAAGCTATAATCATGTTTGTTGCTCTTAGAGGTGATACAATTGAAATGGACAGTTTATCAGTTACATCAAAAAGCTAAAAACAGCTTCGATTTTCATGAGACGGTTGACTTAAATGAACTTACTAGCCTTCATTCAGATATACGTCGTATTTCACCAGTAGAGGTGAAAGGGACTGGAGTGATCGAATCAAAGCAAGTCGCATTTGATTTAACCATCACAGGTGAAATGACATTGCCTTGTTCAAGAACGCTTGTTGATGTAAATTATCCATTTGCGATTTCAACAAAAGAACTATTTGTACTTCATAAGACAGACGATATAGAAGATGAAGACGTATCTGTTGTAGAAGACGATATCATCGACTTAACGCCTATAGTCAAGGAAGAAATTCTTCTTGAAGTGCCCATGCAAATCTTTTGCGACCAAGCTGACGTAAAAGGTGCTGCACCACAGGAAGGGAATGACTGGGCGGTCATTTCGGAAGATGCACATCAAAACCGAATTGATCCTCGTCTGGAAGGCTTGAAGAAGCTCTTAGAAGAAAATAATGAATCTTAACTCTTTAAGGAGGTGGGAATAATGGCTGTACCTTTTAGAAGAACTTCTAAAATGAAAAAAAGATTGCGTCGTACGCATTTCAAACTACAAGTACCTGGTATGGTAGCTTGCCCAGAATGCGGTGAAATGAAAATTTCTCATCGTGTCTGCAAATCTTGCGGAACATACAAAGGCAAAGACGTAAAAAGCAACTAATGCTTGATAAAAAAACGTGAGGGAATCTTCCCTTGCGTTTTTTTATTGATCTATTTTTTAGGTTTCTCTCCTGCAAATAGTCTATCTACTCTAGTAAGCGCATATGATGTGGTATTCAGATTCAGGGGGGATGATGAGTTGACGATTACACGGCAGGACGCATGGACACAAGATGAAGATTTACTTTTAGCAGAAGTTGTCTTAAGGCATATCCGAGATGGCGGTACCCAGCTTTCAGCATTTGAAGAGGTTGGAAAAGCATTGTCAAGAACAGCAGCAGCATGTGGATTCAGGTGGAATTCTTACGTCAGAAAGCAGTACCAGGCGGGCATTGAGCTTGCCAAAAAACAGCGAAAAGAACTGCGTAAAAAAATTGGTATCCATTCTTCGGGTTTACCGCAGCATGCGTTCACCATAGAGGAGAAGGCATCTTCTGATCAGACTGAACTGACGCTTCGAGAAGTAATTCGGTTTCTAGAGCAGCTTGAGAAAGAACCATCTGGTCCAGCTTATTTACGGGAGGAGCTTAAAGATGCACAGCATCAATTAAAATCACTCACCGAAGAAAATGAACAGCTGAAACGTCAATTAAAAATGACAGAAGAAGATTACCGGGCACTTATTGGTATTGTTGAAAGAGTCAAACAGAATATCAGCTTAAAAGATTACGCAAAATAAGAAAACGCCCCTCACAGATGGAAAGAGGGGCGTTTTCTTATTGATTAAAATGATTAAGCGGACTCACCTGTGTTCTTTTGTATATGTGCAGGCTCCCAAATGAGTGGGTTTTCTCCTTTATCGCGTTCCATATCATATTTCACCGCTTCAAAGCCCATTTTATCCCAAAAACCGGCAGATTTGACGCGTGGATTCGTTCGAATTGGAAGGCCAAAAGATTTTGCGAAATCAACAAGCGCTTCGCCGTATCCTTTACGCTGATATCCTGGCAGCACTTCTAGCTTCCACAGCTCTAGATAATCATGATTATGGTCAAAATACGTCGTCGTCGAGCCATCTACTTGATAGAGGCTCATACGTGCCACAAGCTTATCTCCAAAGTAAATCCCATAAAATGGAGAGTTGCTGTCATTTTCAATCATATTACTTTCTAGGTCTTCAAGCATGGAAAGTTCTTGTATGCCATATTCCTTAAATTGTTTAAATTCCTCTAATGTTTTGTAGTTAATCAGAAGACGTTTTACTTGTGTCATGTGATCTTCCCCCTTACACACATAATGTCGACAGTGATGTCATTGAAGGCGTTTTCATCCCATCCGCCTAAAAAAGTTTTTACACTTATTATTATAGTTTTTTAATTAAAAAAATTCAATCATAGCGCGTTATCTGCTTTTTGCATCGTAGCACGAAACTGGTAAAATAGTTGATAACATGAAGTAAACAGAAAAAGGGAAGTGCGGCAATTGAAAATTGGAATCATTGGCGGTGGTGCGATTGGTCTGCTTTGTGCCAGTTATTTATCAGAGCATCATGACATTACCGTCTTTACAAGAAGAAAACAGCAGGCAGAAGAAATTCGAGCATTAGGCATCGAACGAATGGTAAGAGGGGAAACCATTCAATCAGCTGTTGGGGCCGATACGGGGGTCAAAGGAATATTTGATTTGCTGATTGTGACAGTGAAGTATCATCATCTGCAAGATGTTCTAGGGGAATTATCGGGACTGCCTCGTCAGCGGATCTTATTTTTGCAGAACGGAATGGCCCACCTCGTCGATTTAAAGAACTGGAAAACGGCACATCAGTTATATATTGGTGTAGTAGAGCATGGCGCAATGAAGGTGTCTGATCGCGCAGTAAACCATACAGGAATTGGTGTCATCAAGTGGGGAGCATTTCTGCATGAGGAAAAAGGACCTATGAGTAATGGATTGTCAAAAGGCGATTTTCAAATGATTTATACAGATGAATGGAAAAAGATACTGGAGGAAAAACTGCTCGTCAATGTGTGTATTAATCCGTTGACGGCTTTATTACATGTGAATAATGGGGAATTGGTATCGAACCCGTCATATGAACATATGATGACATGTGCATTTGAAGAAGCGGTTTCCATTCTAGGGTTGCTTGAGAAAGATCGTCTATGGGCTCATGTGAAATCAATTTGCCATCAAACGGCTGCCAATCAATCGTCGATGCTGCAAGATATCGTCAAAGGCCGCCAAACTGAAAGAAAAGCAATCATTGGCTACCTTTTAAAAAAAGCTCAAGGTCAAGGGATGACGCCGCCATTCCTCACTTTCTTGAATAGAAGCTTGGAAGTATTGGAAAAAAAGCAAACAAAATCTTTTGAGTGAGCTCATTTACATGCTATACTTTTTCGGGAAACTAACTATTTATTGAAGAAAGGAAGTTCTAAACATGCAATTGACTGAACTTTCCATCCGAAGTCAGAATTTATTCATACGTGATTATATAGAAGAAAAAAAAGAGATGACTGCTTTTTTTGATTATGATATACATTCTGAGCACACATGGAAAAAGAGATACGACGATCTCATGGAAAGGAGCTTCCCGCGCGAGGCTTTAGCGGATTATATGAGCGCATATCATGCAAAATTTGATTCGGCTGCGATGCGTGAGAATATTGAGAAGATCCGTGATGAACGGAGCGTCATGGTGGTTGGAGGACAGCAGGCAGGCTTACTGGCAGGTCCGCTTTATACCATACATAAAATCATTTCCATTATTCAGTTTGCCAAAGAAAAAGAATCAGCGCTTGGCGTTCCTGTTATTCCGGTCTTTTGGGTAGCGGGTGAAGATCACGATGTAGACGAAATTAACTTTGTGTACACGTCTGGCGAAAAAGGCCCAGTCAAACAAAAGCTTCCATTACATCATGTGAAAAAAACAGCTGCGAAAAGAACACCTCTCCACCAAGAGAAAACAGAGAGATGGCTTCGTGATGTATTTTCAACCTATGAGGAATCTGCTTACACAAATGACTTGTTTGATCAGCTTCTTCGATGTTTACGCAAATCAGAAACGTTTACTGATTTCTTTGAGTGGATTGTTTGCGATCTATTTGAAGAAGATGGACTCCTGTTATTGAATTCAGGAGACTTCGGCGTGAAGCCACTTGAACGTACGTTATTCAAGCAAATTGTGGAGTCGAGTGATGCGATCGTGGCTCGCTTAAATAACACGCAGGCTGCCATGAAACAAGCGGGGTATCAGCCGATTATTGAAGCTGGTGACCATCAAGCCAACTTGTTTTACGAATATGATGATGAGCGTTTCCTCATTGAAAAAGAGAATGGCCAATTTTCTATATCCGAAGTGGGGCTTACTTGGACAAAAGATGAGCTTTTGCAGGAAGTCGAGGAGCACCCAGAGCGGTTTAGCAATAATGTGGTGACCCGTCCATTGATGCAGGAAACTCTTCTTCCAACGCTTGCTTTTATGGCTGGACACGGTGAAGTGAACTATTGGGGTGAGCTGAAAGGCATCTTCGAGTACTTCGATGTCAAAATGGCACCCGTTCTTCCAAGACTGCACGTCACCATTCTTGAAAGGCACATTGATAAGAAGCTGCCGATAAGAGAATTGTCGGTTGAAGAAGTGCTGACAAAAGGCGTGAAAGAAAAGAAGGATGCGCACTTTCAGCAAAGTCTTCCAGACAGCTTTGTTGAATCGGTTCAACATGCCAAACGTGAATTAGCGAATGTTCATGAGGCAATGAGACAAGAAGCGCTAGAGATCGAACCAAGCTTTGAACAGCTATTAGATAAAAATGCCAAATTTATAGAAGACCAGCTTCAATTTGTTTATCAAAAGGTTGCAAAGCGTGTGGAAGAGAAGGAAGGATACATCCTTCGAGATTTTGAACGGATTGAAAATAGTTTAAAACCACTCGAAGCACCACAAGAAAGAATTTGGAATATCATGTACTTTTTAAACAAATATGGTCCAGAATTCTTCAAAACGTTCAAAAATCTGCCATTTTCATTTCAAAACAAGCAACAAATTGTCAAACTTTGAAATAAAGTTTTAATGAACCCTGACTAGTTCAGGGTTTTTTTTTATGTAGAAACAGTGTAAAATAAGTTTTGTGGAGAGAAGTGGTGGATAGTGGAGAGTATGGGTGAGAAAGTGGGGCTCTGATATCATGTTCATGGGTGAATACCAACATACGATTGATACAAAAGGGCGCATGATCATCCCTGCTAAATTTAGAGACGGTCTCGGAGAACAGTTTGTGCTGACGAGAGGGCTTGATCAATGTTTATTTGGCTACCCTATGAGTGAGTGGAAACTAATTGAAGAGAAACTCAAAGCACTGCCGCTAACGAAAAAAGATGCACGTGCGTTTACCCGGTTCTTCTTCTCCGGCGCAGTTGAATGTGATCTGGACAAGCAGGGGCGCATTAACATCGCATCCAACCTACTCCAATATGCAAAACTCGAAAAAGAATGTGTGGTCATCGGCGTTTCAAATCGAATTGAGTTGTGGAGTAAGTCGATCTGGGAACAATATACAGAAGAGCAAGAAGATTCTTTTGCTGAAATTGCTGAAAACATGATTGGATTTGATATATAATAATCCCTTGTGCAGCAAGCTTTCTACACATTCATTTCTATTTGAAAAAGGTGGGACCATATCATCATGTTTCAACATGAGACAGTATTATTAAAAGAAACAGTTGACGGTTTAAACGTCAAAGAAGACGGTACATATGTGGACTGCACGCTAGGCGGCGCAGGTCATAGCTCATATTTACTATCTCAATTATCAGAAAAAGGTACATTGATTGGGTTTGACCAAGACGATGCTGCACTGGATCATGCACGAGAGAAGCTCGCACATGTTAAAGCGAACATTCTTTTCATAAAAAGCAACTTCCGATATTTAAAAGAACGTCTGAATGAACAAGGAATTACAAGCGTAGACGGTGTGATTTTTGATCTTGGGGTTTCATCACCTCAGCTTGACACACCAGAGAGAGGCTTTAGTTATCACCATGATGCACCTCTTGACATGCGAATGGATCAAACCGCTGCTTTGTCGGCAAAACAAGTGGTGAATGAATGGCCATTTGAAGATCTAGTTCGGATTTTCTACAAATATGGGGAAGAAAAATTCAGCAAGCAAATCGCACGCAAAATTGAAGAAGCCAGAAAAAAAGCGCCAATTGAAACAACAGGTGAGCTTGTCGACATTATTAAAGAAGGAATTCCCGCACCTGCAAGACGAAAAGGCGGACATCCAGCGAAAAGAGTGTTTCAAGCGATCCGAATTGCCGTAAATGACGAATTGAAAGTATTTGAAGAAGCACTAGAACAAGCAATAGAGTTACTCAATCCGAAGGGGAGAATTTCTGTCATTACATTCCATTCACTTGAAGATCGGATTTGTAAAAGTACATTTAAAGAAATGTCTTCTCTTCCAGAACTTCCGCACGGACTACCAGTGATTCCAGAAGGACTTGAACCAAAACTGAAGCTGATCACGAGAAAACCAATCGTTGCATCAGAACAAGAGCTGGAATATAACAACCGTGCCCGTTCAGCGAAGCTCCGAATTGCAGAAAAAAAGTAAACGACACCATAGATGATGATAAAAAGGAGGTTTCTTATGAGTAATTTGGCTTACCAAAGAGAAGTAAAGCAACATCAAACCGAACAGCAGGGTCAATCGGTTGTGATTAGAAGAAGAGGTTCTATTACACTTGGTGAAAAAATCTTACTTGTCATGTTTGTCATGGCTCTCATGTGCAGCTCGATCCTCATCATTTCTAAAGCCTTTGCTGTTTATCACGCAAATATCGAAGTGCAGAAGCTAGAACAGCAAGTGTCTTTAGAATCGAAAAAGATCACTGAACTGCAAAAGGAAAAAGACTTACTAAGTGAACCAGAGAGAATCATTGAAGCCGCTAAAAAAGCGGGCTTAAGCATATCGAAAGATGTTAAGAAGGTCGATTAACATGGCGATGCCTAAAAAGAATAAAATGATGAACAGAGGCGCGGCAATTGCGAGTATTTGCTTCGCCCTGTTTTTCTTTATCATCCTTGCACGTTTTATTTATATTCAGATTACGGGAACCGTTGATGGACAAGTGTTAGCTGCAAAAGCCAATGAACAATATCAATCGAAAAAAACACTTGAAGCCAAAAGAGGGTCCATTTTAGACAGAAATGGCAATGTGATTGCGGAAGATACATCTGTGTATAAGCTAATTGCAATCATGAGCAAGAAAATGACGGTCGATCCAAAGCATCCGATGCATGTCGTTGACAAAGAAAAGACAGCAAAAGAGCTGTCAAAGGTCATTGATATGAGTGAGAGTGAAATTTTAAAGCGTCTGAATACAAAAGATGCGTTCCAAGTCGAGTTTGGTAAAGCCGGAAAGGATATTAGTTTTTCAACAAAGGAAAAAATTGAAAAGCTAAAACTTCCTGGGATCGCCTTTGAAAAAGACACAAAGAGGTATTATCCAAACGGCATGTTTGCTTCGAACTTAATCGGTTATGCTAGATTAGATGAAGCAACGAAGGACATGTCAGGCGCAATGGGTCTAGAAAAGGCTCTGAATAAATATCTGAAAGAAAAAGATGGCTATGTAACATATAACAGCGACAGAAGCGGATGGGCACTTCCGAATAGTAAAGAAGACATCGTTGCCCCGAAAGACGGGAAAAACGTCACGCTGACTATCGACCAAAAAATTCAAGCATTTCTTGAAGAAAGTATGACGCAGGTCGCTAAAAAATATAAGCCGAAGAAAATCATTGCGACAGTCGTTGATCCGAAAACTGGAAGAGTTCTTGCAATGGGACAGCGGCCAAGCTTTAATTTAAATGAACTCGACATTACGAACTATAACAACGATGTCATTTCTTACGCATTTGAACCAGGTTCAACGATGAAAATTTTTACACTCGCTGCTGCTATCCAAGAAGGGGTGTACCAAGGCAGTGACAAGTATCAGTCTGGTACTTATAAAGTAGGCGGCGGTCTTGTAAGAGACCATAACAACGGAAATGGCTGGGGGAAAATTGATTTTCATGAAGGTGTTCTACGTTCTTCAAACGTAGCTTTTGCGAAACTGGCAAAAGAAAAGCTAGGTTTCACACGCTACGAACAATACTTGCAAAAATTCCATTTCTATGACAAAACAGGCATAGACTTGCCGAACGAAGCGTCTAGTAAAATCAATTTCAGATACGAATATGACAAAGCATCGACGGCTTATGGTCAGGCGTCTGCGATTACCCCAATTCAGCAAATTGAAGCGGCGACAGCCATTGCCAACGGTGGAACGATGATGAAGCCATATGTAATTGATCATATTACAGACCCGAACACAAACAAAACAATTTTACAGCACGAACCAACCGTGGCAGGAAAACCAATTTCTTCTGATACAGCGAAGCAAGTCCGTGACATTTTAGGTGAGGTCGTTTCCTCAAAAATTGGCACAGGACAGCCATATCAAATCAAAGGTTTTGATGTCGCTGGGAAAACAGGTACAGGACAAATTGGCGGTGCTGGCGGCTACCTTCAAGGGAGAAACGATTACGTCTTTTCATTCATGGGAATGGCACCAAAAGATGATCCGAAGCTACTCGTTTATGTCGCTGTCCAACAGCCTCAGCTATCTGAAACACAAACAGGCTCTGCCCCTGTTTCAGAAATCTTTAACCCTGTGATGAAAAATAGTTTGCTCTATCTAAATATCGCACCAACAAAAACAGACGATAAAAAATCTGGCAAACAGAAAATAAAACAAGAAACAATGCCGTCATTCCTAGATTTAGAAGTGAAACAGGCAGAAACAGAAGCAAAAAACAAAAAGTTATCACCTGTTGTCATTGGTGACGGTCTATCCATTAAACGCCAATGGCCAAATGCGGGCTCTGAATTCTCTGAAAGCCAGAAAATCTTTTTGAAAACAGCAGGGAAAACCATTAAAATGCCTGATATGACAGGCTGGTCCAGAAGGGAAGTTCTTCAATATGCGTCTATTTCAGGTGTGCATATTGAAACAAATGGACAGGGATATGCTGTCAAACAAAGCGTGAAAAGTGGAGCGGAGATTTCAGATAAAGTCGTCACAGTGACCTTCAAAAGTCCAAATTAACTTGAAAACCTAGCAAATCATTTGCTAGGTTTTTTTCTTTTGCTTGAGCGATGGACGAGATCGTTCTATAAAAAGACGAGCCTGCATATGATGAAAACAAGCCATATGTAAGGAGTGAACCGGGCGTGCGAGTGTCAAGTGTAACAGTGAGAAAACGATTGCTTTTCGTGCTGCTGTTTGGGGTGATCATTTTTTTCATCATAGATACTAGATTAGGATATGTGCAGTTTATTATGGGCGAGAAGCTGACAAGTTTAGCGAAAGATTCATGGAGCCGTAACCTCCCATTTGAACCAGAACGAGGAGATATTTTGGATCGAAATGGAGTGGAGCTTGCGACGAACAAAAGTGCTCCCTCTATTTTAGTCGTGCCGCGGCAGGTGAAAGACCCAGCAGAAACAAGCAAAAAATTAGCAGCAGTGCTGAATATGTCTGAGGAGAAAGCGTACAAGCATGTCACCAAGAAAACGTCTATAGAACGAATTTCCCCAGAGGGGAGAAAAGTATCTCATGAAAAAGCAAAAGAAGTCAGAGAGCTTGATTTAGATGGAGTCTATGTAGCAGAGGACAGCATCAGACATTACCCGTTTGGAAGTTTCTTATCTCATGTATTAGGTTTTGCTGGAATTGATAATCAAGGCTTACTTGGGCTAGAAGCGTACTATGATGATGACCTAAAAGGTGAAAAAGGCTCTGTGAAATTTTATTCTGATGCAAAAGGGCAGAAAATGCCAGATGAAGCAGATGATTATACACCGCCTAAAGATGGGCTTGATATGAAATTAACCGTTGATTCAAAAGTGCAAACCATCATCGAACGAGAACTAGACAATGCTCAGGCAAAATATAACCCAGATGGCATGATTGCCATTGCCATGAATCCGAAAAATGGTGAGGTGCTGGGAATGTCGAGCAGACCTGACTTTGATCCGGCTGACTATCAATCAGTTGATTCAAAAGTATTTAACCGAAACTTACCGGTGTGGAGCACATATGAGCCAGGATCGACGTTTAAAATCATTACACTGGCAGCTGCCCTGGAAGAAAATAAAGTAAATTTAAAACGTGATCATTTTTTTGACAGCGGATCTGTGACAGTGGATGGCGCAAGACTCAGGTGCTGGAAAAAGGGAGGACATGGATCACAGTCGTTTCTAGAAGTGGTACAAAACTCTTGTAACCCAGGATTTGTCGAGCTAGGCGACCGTCTTGGAAAAGATAAACTATTTTCTTATATTAAAAATTTCGGCTTTGGTCAAAAGACAGGAATCGATCTTCAAGGAGAAGGTAGAGGAATTTTGTTCCCGCTTGATCGTGTTGGTCCTGTAGAACAGGCAACAACAGCCTTTGGTCAAGGTGTATCTGTTACGCCGATTCAACAAGTAGCTGCAGTGGCAGCCGCAGTAAATGGAGGAACGCTTTACACGCCGTATATTGCAAAAGAATGGATCGATCCAATTACAAAAGAGGTAGTGAAAAAGCAATCACCAATTGCCAAGAAGAAAGTCATTTCAGCGGAGACGTCTAAAGAAATCAGGTATGCCCTTGAAAGTGTAGTCGCTCAAGGAACTGGTCGGAATGCATTCGTTGAAGGATATCGGGTGGGCGGAAAAACAGGAACAGCACAGAAAGTAAAAGACGGAAAGTACATGGAAAATAACCACATTGTGTCATTTATCGGTTTTGCGCCTGCGGATGATCCAAGCATTGTTGTATATGTAGCAGTAGATAACCCAAAAGGCACGATTCAATTTGGTGGGACAGTAGCAGCACCTATTGTGGGCCATATTATGCGAGACAGTCTGCCTGAAATGGGCGTGAAAAAAAGAAAAGGACAAATTGAAAAGAAGTATCAATGGCTGGACACAAAAACCATTGAGGTACCGAATCTTGTAGGAGGATCTGTTTCTGACCTTGAATCACTCCTGATTAATTTAAAGATTGATGCTTCAGGAACTGGCAGTAAAGTGGTGAAGCAATCGCCTGCTGCCGGCACAAAGGTCAAAGAAGGTTCCACGATCCGATTATACTTAAATGATGAATAATAAAGAATGAACAGAGGGTAGCCGCACTCATTCGGCTGCCTCTTTTTGTTGAAAGTGAAGGGTCGCTTTAAAAAAAGAGCATAAAGTGTGTTTTTTCCAAGAGAAACTTAAGGAATACGCTGGATGTATCCTTTTTTTTACGATAAAATATAGACTGTGTGTTTTTTTCACAAGACATGCACGTGAACGAATTTGAGAGGTTTGATATGAAATGAAATTACAAGAACTCCTTACATACTTTAAAAGTGAAAACAGTGAACTGATAAACGAAAATCCGGAGATTACTTCCATTGAAATGGATTCAAGAGAAGTGAAAAAAGGGAGTCTTTTTGTCTGTATAAAAGGCTATACAGTAGATGGACATGATTACGCTGAAAAAGCTGTGAAAAGCGGGGCTGCAGCGATTGTAGCAGAACACCCACTTCACCTAACAGATGTACCAGTCATTATTGTAAAACACTCTCAAAGAGCACTTGCAAGAATAGCAGATGCTTTTTACGAACAGCCAACTCATAAACTCAATCTAATTGGTATTACAGGAACGAACGGAAAAACGTCCACAACACACATGATTGAGCAAATCATGAGAAAAGCCGATAAAAAAACAGGTTTAATCGGTACGATGTATATGAAGGTAAACGATGAAATTCTCGAAGTGAAAAACACAACACCTGAGAGTGTCACCCTTCAGAAGACCTTTAAGCAGATGCTTGATCAAGATGTAGATACGGCCATTATGGAAGTATCATCACATGCTTTGCATCTTGGGCGTGTTCATGGATGTGATTATGATATTGCCGTCTTTACAAATCTTACCCAAGATCATTTGGACTACCACAACACAATGGAAGAATATAAACATGCAAAAAGCTTGCTCTTTTCCCAGCTCGGAAGTGCCTTTCAGCATGATAAGCCGAAGCATGCCATTTTAAATGCAGATGATGAAGCGTCTAGTGATTTTGAAAAAGTCACAGCTGCTGAAATTATGACGTATGGCTTAGAGCAAGAAGCAGATGTAATGGCAAAGAACATTCAAATCAAACCAAAGGGAACACAATTTGATTTGATCACCCCAATCGGCACAAAAAATGTGACGGTTGCCCTTATTGGGAAATTCAATGTGTATAACATTTTAGCAGCTGTATCAGTAGGAATTGTATCAGGCTTAACGTTTGAAACGATCGTTAGTGCCATTGAAGAACTTGAGGGAGTCAAAGGAAGATTCGAACTTGTGAATTTTGATCAAGACTTCCCAGTCATCGTTGATTATGCGCACACACCTGACAGTTTAGAAAATGTACTGACTACGTGTAGAGAATTAACAGAAGGTAGAATTTTCTGTGTAGTTGGCTGCGGGGGCGACCGTGATAAAACCAAGCGCCCTCAGATGGCCCAAATCGCTGTGAAATATGCAGATGAGCCTGTTTTCACATCAGATAATCCAAGAAGTGAAGATCCATCAGCCATTTTGAAAGACATGGAAAATGGCGTGCCAAACGCCTATTATCACAGCTTTGTGAACCGGAAACAGGCCATCTTTTTTGCCATTGCCAATGCAAAAAAGGGCGATACAGTCTTAATAGCTGGAAAAGGCCATGAGACGTACCAAATCATTGGTGATCAAGTCTATGACTTTGATGATGCCAAGGTGGCAGCGGACGCTATTTTAGATCTAAACAAATCTTAAAAATGATGAAAAGAGTGTAATGAAATGAAGCATTTTGTACAAAAACAACATACGAAAGACACGAATGAATATCATAATAATGAATGCTATTTTCTAATGGAAAACGGCTTTGGAAATTCGGAAGGAGTAAAGAACAATGCTTGAACAGGTGATATTGTTTACAATCATAATGGGATTTTTAATCAGTGTTCTTTTATCCCCGATTTTTATTCCGTTTTTAAGAAGACTTAAATTTGGTCAAAGTATTAGAGAAGAAGGACCTCAGTCTCACCAAAAGAAATCTGGTACCCCAACAATGGGTGGAATTATGATTATCTTTTCTATTACAATTACAACGATCGTGATGATTAACAAATTCTCTGAGATTAGTCCAGAAATGTTTTTATTGTTATTTGTCACCCTTGGCTACGGATTATTAGGATTTTTAGATGATTATATTAAAGTAGCGATGAAGCGAAATCTTGGCTTAACATCGAAACAAAAACTGATCGGGCAAATTGTGATTGCTGTGATTTTCTATGCAGTCTTCCATTATTATGAGTTTGCAACGACAATTCGCATTCCAGGAACAGATGTCAGCTTTGACTTAGGATGGGCATACTTTATCCTCGTCGTTTTCATGCTTGTCGGTGGTTCTAATGCGGTAAACCTTACGGATGGACTTGATGGTTTATTATCTGGAACAGCTGCTATTGCATTCGGAGCTTTTGCCATATTGGCTTGGAATCAATCTCAGTATGATGTGGCGATCTTTTCGGTAGCAGTAGCAGGCGCTGTCCTTGGGTTCCTTGTCTTTAATGCGCATCCTGCAAAAGTATTTATGGGTGATACGGGATCGCTTGCTTTAGGCGGTGCCATAGTGGCCATTGCCATTTTAACAAAACTTGAGATTTTACTCGTCATTATTGGAGGAGTATTTGTTGTTGAAACGTTATCCGTTATCCTTCAAGTCATCTCCTTTAAAACAACTGGAAAAAGAATCTTTAAGATGAGCCCGCTTCACCACCACTATGAGTTAGTTGGCTGGTCTGAGTGGAGAGTAGTTGTCACCTTCTGGACAGCTGGTTTATTGCTTGCTGTTTTAGGAATTTACATCGAGGTGTGGTTATAATTGAATAGGATGCAAATGTTAAAAGACGAACATGTACTAGTACTAGGCCTTGCAAAAAGCGGATATGCGGCAGCCTCAATTCTTCACGAGCACGGAATAAACGTGACGGTCAATGACCAAAAAGCTTTTGAAGAAAACGAGCCTGCTCAGCTACTTTCTGAAAAGGGGATTGATGTCATTTGTGGCAGTCATCCTCTTCGTATGTTCGACGATAAAGAAATTACGATTTTAATTAAGAACCCTGGAATTCCTTATGAGAATGTGATGGTTCAAGAGGCGCTTCGCCGAAAAATTCCAGTTTGGACTGAAATAGAATTGGCGTATCATTTGACCTCGTCTCCTTTTATTGGGATTACCGGATCAAATGGAAAAACGACCACGACCACTTTGATTTATGAAATGTTGAAAAAAGACAGCCAAAAAACATTGGTAGCAGGTAATATCGGAACGGTCGCAAGTGAAGTTGCCGCGCGTGCAGCGGGCGATGAATGGATCGTAACTGAGCTCTCTTCATTTCAGTTAATGGGAACCGTTGAATTCAGACCTAAAATCAGCTTAATATTAAATATTTTTGACGCACATTTAGACTATCATCACACGCGTGAAGAATACGAAAAAGCAAAACAGAAGGTGTATGCACATCAACTGGAAGATGACATAGCTGTGGTTAACCTAGATGATCCATCTGTTGTCAAACTAGCAGAAGATTCGAAAGCGCAAAAAGTGTTTTTCTCAGTTAAAGAGCCGGTAGCACATGGAGCGTTTATTAAAGGTGATGCCATCTACTATATGAATGAACATGTCATTGACCTCAAGGATGTTGTTCTTCCTGGTGAGCATAACCAAGAAAATATTCTAGCAGCTATTTGTGTTGTAAAAAATGCAGGCTGCTCAAACGAAGCGATTGCGCAAGTTCTTACTACATTTAGTGGAGTGAAGCATCGTTTGCAATTTGTGGAGACGATTCAAAATAGAAAATTTTATAATGACAGTAAAGCGACCAATATACTGGCAACAAGTAAAGCTTTGTCTGCCTTCAAGCAGCCGACCATTTTACTAGCAGGTGGACTGGATCGTGGCAATGAATTTGATGAATTAAAACCTTTTATGAAGAATGTAAAAGGAATAATTACATTTGGTGAGACTGCGCCTAAGTTTGTGAAGCTTGGTGAAGAGCTGGGAATACATCACGTAAAACATGTCGATAATGTTGAACAAGCAGTACCTGCGGCGTTTAGCATATCTGAAGAAGAAGACGTGATTTTATTGTCTCCAGCTTGTGCAAGCTGGGATCAGTATAAAACATTTGAAGAACGTGGAGACATGTTTGTAAACGCCGTGCATATGCTTAAATAAGGGCTTGTCTCTCATATGACTGACAGCCCAAATGAAATTATGCTTGGGGTGTCGGTCTCTTGACGAATAAGAAAACTTCTCCGGATTTTTTGCTTGTTGTCATTACGTTACTTTTATTGACGATTGGTTTAATTATGGTGTACAGCGCAAGTGCTGTGTGGGCATCGTATAAATTTGATGATTCGTTTTATTTTGCAAAAAGACAGCTTTTGTTTGCCGGAATCGGAGTTATCGCAATGTTTTTCATTATGCGGGTCGATTATTGGACGTGGCGGACTTGGTCAAAGATACTGATTGCAGTGTGTTTTCTCCTCCTCGTGCTTGTCTTGATTCCTGGTATCGGTATGGAGAGAAATGGTTCAAGAAGCTGGATTGGTGTCGGTGCGTTTAGTATTCAGCCCTCTGAATTTATGAAGCTTGCGATGATTGCGTTTCTTGCAAAATTCTTATCTGAAAAGCAAAAGAATATCACATCCTTTCGTAAAGGTTTTGCCCCAGCACTAGGCATTGTGTTTTCTGCATTTGCTATCATTATGCTGCAGCCAGACCTAGGTACAGGAACGGTTATGGTTGGAACCTGTATTATTATGATATTTGTTTCAGGTGCGAGAATCGCTCACTTTATCTTTCTCGGTCTTTTAGGGCTTAGCGGATTTGCCGCACTTGTCTTATCAGCACCCTATCGAATAAAACGAATTACATCTTATTTAAATCCTTGGGAGGATCCACTTGGCAGCGGGTTTCAAATTATTCAATCCTTATACGCTGTCGGTCCAGGCGGTCTGTTTGGAATGGGGCTAGGTCAGAGTAGACAAAAATTCTTCTATTTGCCTGAGCCTCAAACAGACTTTATCTTTGCTATATTGTCTGAAGAACTTGGATTTATAGGTGGATCACTCATTTTGCTTCTCTTTAGTGTTCTATTGTGGAGAGGCATTAGAATAGCCCTCGGGGCACCAGATTTATATGGAAGTTTCTTGGCAGTGGGTATCATCTCAATGGTTGCCATTCAAGTAATGATTAATATCGCAGTTGTCACTGGTCTCATCCCTGTGACGGGCATCACACTCCCATTCTTAAGTTATGGCGGTTCATCACTGACATTAATGCTGATGGCAATTGGCGTACTTTTGAATGTAAGCAGATATGCTAGATATTAATGTGCTGATAGTTCATGAAACCATATAGACTTTTATTTTGCAAAAGTATGAAAAAATGATTTGAAGAGTGAAAATGGCAGTTTCTGTTTCGAAAACATGATGATTGACTCTTCTTTACAGGTTTTGACGGAGCCCTGTTGTTTAAAACAGGGTTTATACTTTGTTCAGAGCAGAAAAAAATTGAGGGGAAATGGTATAATGCGTATAGTTATTAGTGGAGGCGGAACAGGCGGGCATATTTATCCTGCACTAGCTTTTATTAAAGAAGTGAAAAGACTGCATCCTGATGTGGAATTTTTATATATTGGCACTGAGAATGGGCTTGAAAAGAAAATTGTAGAAAGAGAAAATATCCCTTTTAAATCAATTGAAATTTCAGGTTTTAAGAGAAAGCTTTCGTTTGATAATGTAAAAACAGTGATGAGGTTTCTAAAGGGCGTCCAAAAAAGTAAATCTTATTTAAAAGAATTTAAGCCGGATGCTGTTATTGGAACAGGTGGTTATGTGTGTGGTCCAGTTGTTTATGCTGCGTCTAAGCTAAAAATCCCAACGATCATTCACGAACAAAATAGCCTGCCAGGCATCACAAATAAGTTTCTGGCACGGTATGTGAATAAAGTAGCCATCTGTTTTTCTGAAGCAAAGGAACACTTTCCTTCAGAAAAGGTTGTTTTTACGGGAAACCCAAGGGCCTCTGAAGTCGTCTCTATTAAAGAGGGAAAATCTCTTAAAGAGTTCGGGCTGGATGAGAAGAAAAAAACGGTTCTCATTTTTGGCGGGAGCAGAGGTGCTGCTCCCATCAATCGAGCAGTGATTGACATGCAAGATGAATTAAAGACAAAGAACTATCAGCTTTTATATATTACAGGTGAGGTTCATTATGAAAAAGTGCTGAACGAATTAAAAGAAAAAGGTGAAGCACCGAATATGATCACAAAGCCTTTCTTGCATCAAATGCCGGAGTATTTAAAATCAATTGATGTCATTGTTGCAAGAGCGGGAGCCACAACGATTGCTGAAGTGACGGCACTTGGAATTCCGACCATCTTCATTCCAAGTCCATACGTGACCGCAAATCATCAAGAAATTAACGCAAGATCACTTGAAAAACATGATGCTGCGATCGTTTTAAGAGAATCAGAGCTTTCTGGAGATCGCTTGCTTCATGCAATTGATGAAATTGCTGGTAATGACGAGAAACTACATCAAATGAGCCGTTTAACAAAAGAACTCGGAGTACCAGATGCGGCCACACGTTTATATAATGTGTTAAAAGAAATTACGACTTCATGATGAATGATATGAGGTAAGGCGGAGGGTAATATGGAGAACTTGAAGAATGAATTATTAGAAGCGCAAGTTGGTAAAGTACTTGAAAATGAACCGCTTGCAAATCATACGACAATGAAAATAGGCGGACCGGCCGATCTATTAGTCATCCCTAAAGATGTCGATGCTGTCAAAACAATTATGGATCAGGTGAAAAAACATGATACTCAATGGACGGTCATTGGAAGAGGGTCCAATTTACTTGTTCTTGATAAAGGAATTCGCGGGGTCGTTTTAAAGCTGGGTGCTGGGCTTGATCACTTAACTGTCAATGATGAAGAGATTACAGTTGGCGGAGGCTATTCAGTTGTAAGACTCGCGACGTCTCTTAGTAAGCAGGGGCTGTCAGGATTGGAATTCGCAGCTGGTATTCCAGGTTCTATTGGTGGCGCTGTTTATATGAACGCAGGGGCACATGGATCTGACATCAGCAAGATTCTTGTGAAAGCGAGAGTCTTATTTGAAGATGGAACGATCGAGTGGTTAACTAATGAGCAAATGAACTTTAGCTATCGAACTTCTGTGCTTCAAAAGGAGCGCCCTGGAATTGTTCTCGAAGCAGTGTTCAAGCTTAAACAGGACGAACGTGAGAAAATCACAAAGAAAATGCAGCAAAATAAAGATTATCGCAAGGAAACACAACCGTATAATAAACCATGCGCCGGCAGTATTTTCCGAAATCCATTACCTGAATATGCAGGACAGCTTGTAGAAAAGGCGAATTTAAAAGGATATCAGATTGGCGGCGCTAGAATTTCTGATATGCACGGAAACTTTATTGTCAACGCTGGTGGGGCGAAGGCTCAAGATGTGCTCGACTTAATTCAGTACATTCAAAAGAAAATCAAAGATGACTACAATGTAGAGATGCATACAGAAGTAGAAATTATTGGTGAAGCAAATTAAAGGCTACTACTTATGAATGATGGTATCACAGGAAAACAAACGGCATTTTTTCATGCCGTTTGTTTTCTAATCAATATGAGATAAAGAATGATCCAAAGGTGCGGACAAGCAGCTTTGAATGAGGTGAAGAGTATATATGCGGCCTGATCATGAAAATGAAAAGATCGTCAATATAGAAGAGCGAATCCCTAAAATTAAAGAACAAAGGAAGCAGAAAGCGAATCGGAGATTAATCTCTTTTATTTTGCTGTTTTTTATCATGGTTTTAATTATTGTCTATTTGCAAACACCAATCAGTAAAATTTCTTCTTTAACCATTACCGGTAATGAACATGTACCAACAAAACAGCTCGTTAAACTTTCGCAAATTAAAGAAGGCGAGACAGAGTTTTGGAATTTAAATAAAGATATGACAGCAGACCATATAAAGCAAAATAAATTGATTAAAAGTGTCAATATCAAAAAACATTTCCCTAATAAAGTCAGTATTGCTGTCAAAGAGTATGCAAATATTGCGTATCTGCAAAAGGGACATTTTTATTATGAGCTTCTTGAAAACGGGACGGCTTTGCCAGATGAAGTAACGCCAAGTCACGCAGGACCTATTTTTGTCGATTGGGACAATAAAGAGAAATTGAAGCAAACAGTGAGAGCTCTGAATCAACTGCCGGCTTCTATTCAGGAACTAATCTCAGAAGTATATTACGTACCGACTAGCTCCAATCAGTGGCTCGTTAAATTTTATATGAATGATGGAAACACCGTTATTGCATCAATTAAAACATTCGCAGATAAAATGACGACGTACCCTGCCATTGTCAAAGAGCTTTCGTCCTCTGAGAAAGGTACGATTCATATGGAAGTAGCTACGTATTTTGAAGCTTTTAAATCTAAGAAAAAGGAAGATGAACGTTGAGAGGCAAAACCGTCATATTCTCAATTGTAATGCTTGTTCTTGGATTTCTGATTTCTTTTTCATACCAATATACGAAGCAGCATCAAGCAGATGTCAATCGAACCGAACAATGGAAAAAAGAATATTCTTTGAAAAGTCAGCTAACAAAACAAGAAAAGGCGAATCAAAAACTTGAAAAAGAACTTTATCGTCTTCAATCAAAAGTCCAAGAAACAGAGTTTGGTTTGAAAAATGAAAAAGAGCAGTATTTCAATGTTTTGGAAGATGTTGAGAAATACAGAATGTTTACAGGAGAAATAGGTGTAAAAGGGAAAGGGGTAAAAGTATCTCTTGAAGATGCATCTTATATCCCGAGTGGACAAAATGTCAATAATTACATTGTGCATGAGAGCCACATTTTCCATGTGATAAACGAACTATTTATATCAGGGGCATCTGCTGTAGCTATAAACGGACAAAGAATCACACACCAATCATACATACATTGTAACGGTCCAGTCGTCACGGTTGATGGTGTTCAACATCCAGCACCATTTGTCATTTCTGCTATTGGAGATCCAGCTGTTTTAATTCCTGCATTAAACATTGCAGGCGGGGTGGTTGATCAGCTGACAAGTGATCATATTTCCATGACGATTGAAAAGAAGGATATTCGTATGAATCCTCTTCTAAGAAACAAAGATTAAATGTGAAAAGGTGAGTGGTGTTGAGGAAAAAGAAGCCATTACTTAGTTTGACAGTCCTGATGGTCATATTTGGCATCATGGTCTCCATCCAGTTTAACTCTCTACAAAAGCCTAAAGTTCGCGATACTCGAGACGTTTGGGAATTAAGAGAGGATTTATCTGCATCTAAAAGTAAGGAACTGGATTTGTTGAAAGAAATTGATAAATATGATGAAATGCTAAAAAAGTATGGCAACCAAGAAGATCAATCCAAAGAATCACAATTAACAAAAACGTTGAAGGATTTGAAAGAAAAGGCTGGTTTTACAGAGGTAACGGGTGAAGGAATCGAAATAGAAATTACTCAGCTTTTTTCTAAGGAACTTACCGGAGAAGAAGTCAAAAATATACCACCTGATCTTCTGAAAAAATTAATCAACGAAGCCAATATGTTTGGGGCAAAACATATTTCCATTAATGAACACCGGGTGATTAACACCAGTGTTATTCGAGATATTAATGGTACGACGAAAATGGATGGTTACAGCATAGATGGTGATACAGTCACGATTAAGATGGTCAGCGAGCAGGCCGATAAATTATACAGCCGTTTAAATGTATCAGATATTGGTGATTTGTTTGCTCAGGAAAATTTCAGTTTGAGTATTAGACCGCCGAAGAAAAAAATTCATTTAAAAGCATTTGACGGTACAATTCAATTAAATGAATTGAAGCCTCTTGACGATGTAAAGGAGGGAAAATCTTAATGTGGCTTCCTGTACTTGGTTTAATCATAGGAGTTGCGATCGGTTTCTTAACGAATTTTACGATACCGAATGAGTATTCTAACTATCTTTCCCTCGCTGTACTTGCTGCGCTTGATACATTGATTGGTGGAATCAGAGCACATCTGCAAGGGGCATACGATGAACTAGTGTTTGTATCAGGTTTCTTCTTTAATATTATACTCGCAATAAGTTTAGCTTTTCTGGGCGTCCATCTTGGTGTAGACTTGTATTTAGTCGGAATGTTTGCATTCGGTGTTAGATTGTTTCAAAATATCGCCGTTATTCGAAGAATTCTACTAACAAAATGGACAATTTCTAGAGAAAAAAAGAAAAAAAGTGAGTCATAAAAAAGGATATACATATGATGTAACGAATATTTTCAGTAATCCTAATAAAAAATGTTGATTTTTTAAGTTTTGTTACACACTTGTAAAAACACATTCATTGTATTGTTGTTCAGCAAATAATAGAATAGAAAGTATTGATATGTGAGGAGGTGCCATAGAATGAACAACAATGAAATTTACGTCAGCCTTGACATCGGTACATCCAATATAAAAGTCATCGTCGGAGAAATGGCGGATGATTCGCTTAACATTATAGGTGTTGGAAATGTCCCTTCAGAGGGGTTAAAAAAAGGATCGATTGTTGATATAGATGAAACAGTTCATTCTATTAGACAAGCATTTGAACAGGCTGAGAGAATGGTAGGTTTTCCTTTACAAAAGGCGATAGTCGGAATTAACGGAAACCACATTCATATTCAGAATACGAGCGGCGTGGTCGCAGTGTCTAGTGAAAATAAAGAAATACATGCTGAAGATGTGAGACGTGTCTTGGATGCTGCACAGGTAGTATCTATTCCTCAAGAACATCTCGTAGTAGACGTCATTCCGAGACAATTTATCGTCGACGGAAGAGATGAGATCACAGATCCGAAAAAAATGCTAGGTGTACGGCTAGAAGTGGATGGATCGTTAATCACAGGTTCTAAAACGATTCTACATAACTGGCTCCGATGTGTAGAGCGGGCTGGTATTGAAATTATGGATATTTGCTTGCAGCCACTCGCATCGGGTTCAGCAGCGTTATCGAAAGATGAAAAAAATCTAGGGGTAGCTCTTGTCGATATTGGCGGCGGCTCTACTACGATATCCGTATTTGAAAACGGGCATCTCTATTCTACTCACAGTATCCCATTGGGCGGAGAGAACATTACAAAAGATTTGTCTATAGGACTTAGAACTTCCACTGAAGAAGCTGAACGAATCAAAAAGCAATTTGGGCATGCATTCTATGATGAGGCATCGTCTGAGGAGACATTTGAAGTTTCCGTCATCGGTACGGACCAAAAACAGACGTATACACAACTTGAAGCAGCCAATATCATCGAAGCACGATTGGAAGAGATTCTGCTTTTTGTGGCAGAGGAATTACGCAATATGGGTGTCCATGATTTGCCTGGCGGATTCGTTCTAACAGGTGGACAGGCAGCTATACCAGGTATTCTTTCTCTGGCACAAACGGTCTTACAAAACAATGTAAGAATCGCAAGTCCTAATTATATTGGGGTCAGGGAACCTCAATATATGACAGGAGTGGGCCTGATCCATTTTGCTTATCGCAATGCAAAGATTCAGGGCAGACAGGTTGGATTCCAAATGCCGGATGAAGCATTTCATGAAGTAGGCGCGTCCATGGAGCCGGTTTCTTCTACACCACAAGTAAAAGAAGCTCAGCCAAGACCGAAAGTGAAACAAAAAGCGCAACAAGAGACAAATAAAAAACCGGGCAAAATGAAAAAACTATTTAATATGTTCTGGGAATAGAACTAGATTTTCGACGGATTAGGAGGATTCAGCATGTTGGAGTTTGAAACAAATATAGACGGCCTAGCATCAATTAAAGTAATCGGTGTAGGTGGCGGTGGAAATAACGCTGTCAACCGAATGATTGAAAATGACGTACAGGGTGTCGATTTTATTGCAGTGAATACAGATGCACAGGCGTTAAACTTATCAAAAGCAGAAACAAAAATGCAAATCGGTGCTAAGCTGACAAGAGGGCTTGGAGCAGGTGCGAATCCTGAAGTCGGTAAAAAAGCTGCTGAAGAAAGCAAAGAACAAATTGAAGAAGTCCTAAAAGGCGCTGACATGGTCTTTGTGACAGCCGGTATGGGCGGTGGAACTGGTACGGGTGCTGCACCTGTCATTGCGAAAATCGCAAAAGATTCTGGAGCCTTGACAGTTGGAGTTGTGACTCGTCCTTTCACATTTGAAGGAAGAAAGCGTCAGCTTCAAGCAGTTGAAGGAATTGCTTCTATGAAAGAAGCAGTTGATACGTTAATCGTGATTCCAAACGATCGCCTGCTTGAAATTGTCGATAAAAACACGCCAATGCTTGAAGCATTCCGTGCAGCAGATAACGTGTTAAGACAAGGTGTTCAAGGGATCTCAGATCTCATTGCAACACCAGGTTTAATTAACCTTGACTTTGCTGACGTGAAAACGATCATGTCTAACAAAGGTTCAGCTCTTATGGGAATTGGTGTCGCAACAGGCGAAAACCGTGCTGCTGAAGCAGCGAAAAAAGCCATTTCTTCACCACTTCTTGAAACAGCGATTGATGGAGCACAAGGTGTTATCATGAATATTACTGGTGGTACGAACCTTAGTCTTTATGAGGTACAAGAAGCAGCGGATATTGTTGCATCAGCCTCTGATGAAGATGTCAACATGATCTTTGGATCTGTCATTAATGATAACTTGAAGGATGAAATTGTGGTCACAGTCATCGCAACCGGTTTTATTGAGCAAGAGCCCGAAGTGACAAAACCTCAAAGAAATCCATTAGGACAAGGATTAAAGCAAAATCAATCCATTCCACAAAAGCGTGAAGTAAAACGTGAAGAACATCAGCAAACATCATCACAACCAAGACAAAATACACAGTCAAGTGATGATACATTGGATATCCCAACGTTCTTACGTAACCGCAATAAACGATAAGCAAGCACGATTCAACCCCTTCCTTTGGAAGGGGTTTTTTTATGTCTGCATGGTGAGAAGATCCTGAACCTGATTGATATAAAAGTCTTATTTCCTCGTGTTATTTGGAACTATTGTATGTGTTTTGGCTTGAGTTTTTTAAGTCAAAAGAATCATTTTTAATTTCCTTTACAAAAAACGACAAAATGTTGAACTTTATTTGACTACATTAATGAGAACACCAAGAAACTTGTCATGATCAAAAAGAAGGGGGAGGGGCAGGATACACACTGTTTGACCATTTGAGGAGGAGGGATTTTATTGAAAGTGAAGTTTCGCAAAACCGCCGTCTATCGTTTCATAAGTCTTTTGGTGATTGGTACTTTAACGATGACAAGCTTTGGGATGGTTCAAGCAAAATCGACTTCTACCTCATATCAGGAGGAAGCCGTTTCCTCTAAGACAACAAAAGCCAAGATTTCTTCGAGATTAAAGAAGCAGTTTCAAAAGGAAGATAAGGTGACCTTCTTAGTCAAAATGAAGGAACAAACGAATGTACAAAAAGTAGCAAAAGAAGCTGTATCAAAAGCAAAAAAACAAAAATTAACCGCGGCTAAAACGCAGTACACAAAAAGATCAGCCGTTGTATCTGAGCTGAGAGCAACATCTGATGAAACGCAGCAAGCGCTCCTAGCGTATTTACAAAAGGAAAAAAAGAATAAGCAAGTGAAAGATATTCATTCCTACTATATTGTGAATGGTCTAGCTGTGACGGCAACAAAAGAAGTGATGGAAAAGGTTGCTTCTTTTCCAGAAGTAGCTCAAGTGCTGCCGAATGAAACACGTCAACTTCATCGTCCTGTTGATTTGAAGCATGCTAAGCCAAACAAACAAATCAAAGCAGTAGATGGAGTTGAATGGAATATTGCTCAGGTGCATGCACCAGAAGCGTGGGATTTAGGCTATGACGGGACTGGAACCGTTGTGGCAAGTATTGATACAGGTGTCGAATGGGATCATCCTGCGCTAAAAGAAAAATACCGCGGGTTTGACCCTGCTCGTCCGAACGAACCATCTCATGAACTGAATTGGTATGATGCCACGACAGGATCTGAAGTCCCTTATGATGACTTGGAGCATGGGACCCATGTGACAGGCACAATGGTTGGTTCTGAGCCAGACGGAAAAAATCAAATTGGGGTCGCACCGGGAGCAGAATGGATTGCAGTGAAAGCTTTTTCAGAAGATGGCGGTACAGATGCTGATCTGTTAGATGCCGGTGAGTGGATTTTAGCACCGAAAGATCAAAACGGAAATCCTCACCCAGAAAAGGCACCTGATGTTGTGAATAATTCGTGGGGCGGTGGCCCAGGTCTTGATGATTGGTATAAAGATGTAGTGAATGCTTGGAGAGCAGCAGACATCTTTCCAGAATTTTCAGCCGGTAATACCGATTTATTCAATCCAGGCGGCGCGGGTTCGATTGCAAATCCCGCTAACTATCAAGAAGCCTTTGCTACAGGCGCAACAGATCAGGACAACAAGTTAGGGTCTTTCTCCCTTCAGGGTCCTTCTCCATATGGCGTAATGAAACCAGATATTGCTGCTCCGGGAGTAAACATTCGTTCTTCGATCCCGGGAAAAGGATATGAGGATGGGTGGAATGGTACATCGATGGCAGGTCCGCATGTCTCGGCTGTTGCTCTTCTTCTCCGCCAAGTGCAATCAGACCTTTCTGTTGATGAAATTCAGCAAATTCTCATTGAGACAGCGAGACCACTGACAGATCAGCAATTTCCTGAATCCCCTAACAACGGCTATGGGGCAGGGTTAGTTGATGCAAGAGAGGCGATTACTGCTTTAACCAATGGAATCGGTACGATTGAAGGTCAGGTGACAAAAGAGGGAGAAGATACAGAACCACCTGTTTTTTCACATAAAGGTCCGAATGAAATTTTTACTGCAACGCCAACCCCATTGACCATCACTGCAGAAGATGGGATAGCAGTGACAAATGTTTCCTTGACTTATCGAGTAGATCAAGGTGAATGGGAGACGCTGCAAGCCAACCGCACGGATGGAAATCATTTAAAAGGAACCTATACGGTGCAGCTCCCTGAACTTGAGGGGGAATACGTGACGTACCGATGGATTGTGAAAGATTTTGGAGAAAATGAAGCGGCATCAGATCCTTATACACTTCCAATTAAAACATCCATCACCACTGGCTACTCACAAGATTTTGAAGCATGGCCAAGTGGATGGTTCAGTGGTGGAACAAAAGATCCGTGGCAGTGGGGAAAACCGTCCACAGGTCCAAAACAAGCATTTAGCGGGGAGCATGTCTACGCCACCAATTTAGACAGTCCTTATGAAAATAAAACGGACGCCAATTTGTCTATGCCGCTCATTGCTGTACCAGATTCAGGTTCTTCCTACCTGCAATATCAATACTGGCATGATCTCGAAGCCAATTATGATTATGTGCATGTCTATGTACAGCCAGAGGGTGAAGACGCCGTTCAAGCGACAGCTTATACGGGAAAAACAAATGCGTGGACAGCAGGCGAAGTTGATTTATCTGCTTATAAAGGTCAAAAAGTGAGAGTCCTGTTTCAGATAAGAACAGATGGCAGTGTCACAAAAGATGGCTTTTATTTAGATGATGTGAAAATCACAGATGAGGCTTTGTCTCAACAAGCCAAGAACCAGCTGGGTGTGATCAAAAAAGAAAAATCCACAAGCCAGAATAAAAAATCAGTTGATCCAAAAAAGGCAAAGCCTGCTAAAGTAAAAAATAAACATGTACAAATTCAAAAGCAAAACAGTCATGATGCTCCGTCTATTCAAGCTCTTCCAATGAGAGCGCAAATCAGTGTTCTAGAAAGCGGAAAATCAACTTCCACCGATGAAGCGACAGGGAAATATCAGCTGTCTCAAGGAGCAGGAGAATGGACAGTGAAAGCGGAAGCTTACGGCTTTGAATCACGGTCCCAAAAAGTCAAAGTGGCATCAAAAGAAACAGCAGAAGCGAATTTCTCCTTACAGCCGCTAGAGAAACGAACGATCTCCGGCACGGTCGTCAATGAAACAACTGGTGAAAAGGTGAAGAATGCAACTGTTTATCTTGTGGAGGACGCAAAAATTGAGCCGGTGAAAACAGATGAATCCGGTGAATTTTCTCTAGAGGCATTAAGCGGTGTCTATACAGTCAAAATTTTTGCGAAGGGGTTTAAAGGCTATACGTTTACAGCGGATGTGACGGAAAAGCCGCTTGAAAAGTCAGTGAAACTTGAGCCTTTTATCGGTTTTCCGGGAGAGATTGGCTATGATGATGGAACGGCTGAAAATGCACGGGCTTTCTACGATCCTGGCAATGGTTGGGCTGTGAAGTTTTCATTAGAAAAAGGAAAGAAACAAGCACAAGTCACAGGTGGTCTTTTCCGGTTTTGGACATCAGAATGGCCAGCTCCTGGAGGCGATGAATTTGCTGTTGAAGTATATGATGCTTCTGGGAAGGGTGGGGCACCAGGTGAGAAAATCGCAGGACCTTTAAAAGCAAATGCGCTGCGTAATGGTGAATGGACAAAAGTAGATTTAGAAGATCAAGCCATTACAGTGGATGGCGATTTCTATCTTGTTTATATTCAAACGAAAAAGAATACCGAATCTCCGGGACTTGCCACAGATGAAGATGGCCCTAATGCTGAAAGAAGCTGGCAGCTGACGAGCGGTGCTTTTTCTCCTTCTCCGAAAGAAGAGGGGAATTATATGATACGTGCGCTCGTAAACTATGAAGCAGATGTACCAGAAATCACTTCTCCAAAGGAAGGAACCATTACAAATCAAGGTGAATTGACGATTGAAGGCACAGCCTCTCCGGGACTCGATGTGGCCATTTATCAGAATGATGAAGAGGTGGCCAACGTCAAATCAGATGAGTCGGGTACTTTCAAAGAAAATGTATCTGTTCCAAGTGGAGAGCATGTCTTCACGGCGGCGACTGTAACGGATAAAGGCTCAACAAAACATTCCAAGCCAGTCAAGGTGATCATCGATCAAACAGCACCGACATTGACCATTGATACACCGAAAAAAGGCGACAAGTCTAATAGAGAATCACTCACGGTGGAAGGGAAAGTAGCGGATGATTATCTAGATCAAGTCACAGTCAATGGAAAAAAAGCGACCGTAAAGGATGGGGCATATTCTGCAAGGGTGCTGCTTGAGAACGGGAAAAATACAATCAAAGTGACAGCAAAAGATGCGGCTGGAAACAAAACGACTAAAAAGGTCGACATCGATGTACAATATGATGCACCTATCATTTCTGAATTAACGCCAAAAGACAATATGAATCTATCATCAGGTGAATCGGTTAAGATTTCATTTAAAAGCAGGGAAAAGCTAGATGCCACCTTTGTTCTTCATATGCCGCTGACAAATGCTAGATCAAAACTTCAAAACACAACCGAACTGCCGATTCGTGAAGTAGCACCGGGAACGTATGAAGGCTACTGGACGGCGACATCTATTGCAAAAGCAAAAGGTGCAGTGATTGAAGTCATTGTCAAAGATGATTATGGAAATGTCACAAGACAGAAGGCAGAAGGAACACTCACCATCAATGAGAAAGAATGACAGCGAAAAAGACACGACTCTTCGGAGCGTGTCTTTTTTGTGCAATTGATAGAGGAGACACTTGTCCAACAAATCATCCTGATGTTCTTTCTGTTTCATACGTCGACAAAAACGATAACAATCCACCAAAAGTTCTCTATCATCCCCTACAAGAATTGACAGACTTCCATCCTATGACTGTTTTATACTGGTACAAACAAGTGCAAGTACTGCTTTTGATTCTTTGTTTCAGATGAAAGGAGCAGAAGGTGGTCATTTATTTAGATGTGATTTGGCTGTTAAACTTTTGTTTTGATCTATTGCTGCTCTTACTCACGGCATTTATTCTCAAACGACAAGTGAAAAAAAGGCGATATATGTTAGGAGCTCTCATTGGATCGAGCATTGTTCTCTTGCTCTTTACGCCATTTGCAATGATTGTGTCGCACCCTTTAGGCAAACTGCTTTTTTCTGTCTTGATCGTGCTTGGAACCTTTGGCTTTCAAAGATTTCGTTCCTTTTTTCAAAACCTGTTTGCTTTTTACTTTGTCACATTTTTGATGGGAGGGGGCATGATCGGGGTTCATTCGTTTTTGCAGACAAATACAGTCATTCAAGATGGACTGCTTATTTCACAAAATGATGGATTTGGTGATCCCATTAGCTGGCTTTTTGTTCTCACTGGCTTTCCGGCCATTTGGCTGTTTTCAAAGAAACGATTAGGAGAGGTTGGTGCGAAAAAAAGACAATATGACGAACAAGTACTTGTGGAGATACACATTCAAGGAGAAACGATCCGCTTAAATGGTCTGGTCGATTCTGGAAATCAGCTGTATGATCCATTGACGAAAACACCTGTCATGATCGTCCAGCTCGATCAGCTCACATCTATTTTCGGAGAGCCATTTATAGAAAAAATGAAACAGTTTCATCCTGTTGAAGTGATGCAAAAGCTTGATGACCATTTTCCGCTGCTTGATCGTTTAAGACTCGTTCCATATCGCGCAGTCGGTCATGATCACGGGTTTCTACTATGCTTTAAACCAGATACGGTCGTCCTTTATACAAAAACGCATATGATCCAGCCAGCGAAGTGTTTTGTTGGGATGAGTCTAAGTGGATTATCAGCAGATCAGGAATTTCAATCCATCATTCATCCAGAGATGTTAGACGGAAAAATGATACAAGGGGTGTCGTAGTTTTTTTGTGATGTCTTTTATCTTACGAAGTCAACTGGACATTTAGAAGGGAGAAGAAGATGAAAAAATTAAAATTTAAACTCACTTACTACTGGTATAAACTCCTCATGAAGCTAGGGCTAAAGAGTGATGAGATTTATTATATTGGTGGAAGTGAGGCACTGCCTCCGCCGTTATCAAAGGATGAAGAACAAGAATTGCTCGTTAAATTACCAAAAGGTGATCAAACAGCACGAGCCATTTTGATCGAAAGAAACTTGCGATTGGTCGTTTATATCGCAAGAAAATTTGAAAACACAGGCATTAACATTGAGGATTTGATTAGTATCGGAACGATAGGCCTCATAAAGGCAGTAAATACGTTTAATCCAGAAAAAAAGATCAAACTGGCCACATATGCGTCTAGGTGTATTGAAAATGAGATTTTGATGTATTTACGCCGAAATAATAAAATCCGTTCAGAAGTATCCTTTGATGAACCGCTTAACATCGACTGGGACGGCAATGAATTGCTTTTATCAGATGTACTTGGGACAGATGATGATATTATCACCCGGGATATTGAAGCAAATGTCGATAAAAAATTACTGAAAAAAGCGTTAGAACAATTAAACGATCGTGAAAAACAGATCATGGAACTGAGGTTCGGTTTAGTTGGCGGTGAAGAAAAAACCCAAAAAGATGTTGCCGACATGCTTGGTATTTCTCAGTCCTATATTTCAAGGCTCGAAAAAAGAATTATTAAACGATTGCAAAAAGAATTTAATAAGATGGTCTAAAAAAAATTTTTTTGAAAGCTTTATCCCTGTACTGTCAAAGGGATCACCATTTTTTCACATCTTTCTCGTCATAGACCGTGCATATTTTTCCATCCCACGGAGATACTGAACTTTGTACAACAGCTCCTGTAGGGAGGGAAAAAAGTGTCCAGAAATAAAGTGGAAATCTGCGGAGTCGACACCTCCAAACTGCCTGTTCTGAAAAACGACGAGATGAGAAAATTATTCAGACAGCTGCAAGATGAAGGTGATGATACAGCAAGAGAAAAGCTAGTCAATGGCAATTTGCGGTTGGTTTTAAGTGTGATTCAGCGTTTTAACAACAGAGGCGAGTATGTTGATGATCTCTTCCAAGTAGGCTGTATCGGATTAATGAAATCAATTGATAATTTTGATTTAAGCCACAATGTCAGATTTTCAACTTATGCGGTCCCTATGATCATAGGAGAAATCCGTCGATACTTGCGCGATAACAACCCTATCCGGGTGTCTCGTTCACTAAGAGATATTGCCTATAAGGCGCTTCAAGTCCGTGAGAGACTAATTAGTGAGACAAGCAAGGAACCAACGGCAGAAGACATTGCCAAAGTGTTAGAAGTCCCTCATGAGGAAATTGTTTTTGCCCTAGATGCCATTCAAGATCCTGTTTCTTTGTTTGAACCGATTTATAATGACGGAGGAGATCCGATTTATGTGATGGATCAAATTAGTGATGAACGGAACAAAGATACACAATGGGTAGAAGAATTGGCCTTAAAAGAGGGAATGCGCAGATTGAATGATCGAGAAACAATGATTCTTCGTAAACGCTTTTTCCAAGGCAAAACACAAATGGAAGTGGCAGAAGAAATCGGCATTTCTCAAGCACAAGTATCAAGGCTTGAAAAAGCAGCAATCAAACAAATGAATAAAAATATTTTTTAAAGCCGCCGCTGATGTGCGGCTTTTTTCATTCTTTTTAGAGAACCCATCTCTAGTATTGACTCTGTTATTTTTTTCATTTAATCTGTTTTTAACAAATGTTATTTGAAATATCATTTGTGAGGGAATAGAGAAGCGGAAAGAAGGGTTATTATGACATTCCATGATGAAAGAAGGCTGCTCATTAAGGTTGCGCATATGTACTATGAAGAAGGCGCCACTCAATCTAAAATTGCAGAAGCTGTTGGGGTTAGCCGTTCGCTCATATCGAAATATTTGGCAAAAGCACGTGAAGCAGGAATCGTGGAAATCATTATTCATGATGAAGTAAATCAACAATATGGTTCGTTAGAAAGAAAAATAGAGCGAAAATACGGGCTGCGAGAAGTCGTGTGTGTGGAATCTCTCAGTCAAGAAACAACAAAAAGTCGAATAGGAGCTGCGGCTGCGGGCTTTTTATTAAAAGTCATGAAGGATGGACAAGTCATCGGTTTTTCATCAGGGACAACCTTGCATGAAATGGCGAAAGCGCTTACGTCTGTTCAGCATTTTCCGTCTGTGACATTTGTTCCGCTAGTCGGAGGCGTCGGAAATGAAGATGTTGATATTCATGCCAACTATATTATTGGAAGATGCTCAGAAGCACTCAAATCCAAATGTGAGTTTTTACATGTGCCTGTCATGCTTGATACGAAAGAAGCGAAAGATGTACTCATTAGACAGCCGTCGATCAAAAAAGTCATTGAATTAGGAGAATCATCAAATATCGCAGTCGTAGGAATAGGCGGGGTTCCGCAACATTCAACGATGGTGAAATCCTATATGACAAGTGGTGAGGAAGATATCCTGCAAGCGAAAGATGTCGCGGGTGACATTTGTTATAACTTTATTGATCATAAAGGTGAAGTGTATCCGCATCCGTGGAACGACCGGGTGATGGGGATCAGTCCTCAAAAATTGAAAGAGATCCCGCTTGTGATTGGTGTCGCTGGAGGAGAAGAAAAAATTGAAGCGATCAGGGCAGCGTTAGAAGGTGGATTAATTCATGTGTTAATTACAGATGAACAAACCGGAGATGCCCTATTAAAGTAACTACCTAAGCCGATTAGGTAGTTTTTTTGAGTCTTTAGACTCAAAAAGATTGAAAATTTTATCGATTTTATCTTGACACAAAGTTGACACATCATATAAACTAAGTTCATAACAAATGATAAATAAAATAACAAATGTTACAAGAAACAGATTTTTGTTAATTTTTATAACATTTGTTAAAAGTTTCAGATTATTTTTCTAGCAATCTATTGTGAAGCAAGAAAACCTGAAAGGATGATTTAGATGTCAATTTATCAACAATTGTTAGCACGAGAACGCAGCGGAGATCCAATCAAAGTTGGGATTATCGGGGCAGGCCAAATGGGCTTTGGACTCATTTCACAAATTTCTAAAATTCCAGGTATGATTGTCGCAGGTGTTTGTGATATTCATCTTAGTGCAGCTGAGAAAGCAGCGAATTTTTACAAGCAACATGCGAAACCACATCAAATGGTCGTCACAAATGATTACAGAGAAGTGATTCAATCAGATTCTGTGGAAGTCGTTGTGGATGCAACAGGTGTTCCAGAGGTCGGAGCAAACATTTCTTTGGAAGCGCTTAATTCAAAAAAACATCTCGTTCTTTTAAATGTAGAAGTCGATATTACGATCGGTTTGGTCATGCATAAATTATTCACGAATGCAGGACTTGTTTACTCTGGATCAGCTGGAGATGAACCAGCAGCAACGCTAGAACTATACGAATTTGCAAAAACAATGGGGCTTGAAGTATTGGTTGCTGGGAAAGGTAAGAACAACCCATTCTTCCCAGAAGCAAACCCAGATACGTGTAAAGCTGAAGCAGATAGTAAACATATGAGTGCCCACATGCTGGCAGCATTCCAAGACGGAACAAAAACGATGGCAGAAATGAACCTATTAAGTAATGCAACAGGACTTTTGCCTGATAAAGTCGGCATGCACGGAGTAGAAGCGAATTTAGAAAATGTAGCAGATAAATTAAATCAAAAACAGCAAGGCGGCGTACTGGATAACTTCGGAGTCGTTGAATATGTAAACGGACTGGCACCAGGTGTCTTTGTCATCGTCAAGAGTGATCTTGAGCCAGTAGATGAAGAGCTTCGTTACTTAAAAGTTGGAAAAGGTCCTCACTACACACTGTATCGTCCTTTCCACTTAGCAAGCCTTGAAACACCAGTGACGATCGCAAAAGCAGTCTTACAACACGATTCTTCAATCCATCCAATTGGTGTACCAGTATCAGAAACTGTCGCTGTGGCGAAAAGAGATATTAAAGCAGGAGAAACACTTGATGGTATTGGCGGATACTCCGTAAGAGGTGTACTTGAAACACATCAAGACATGAAAGCGAACGGCCACATCCCAATTGGCTTAATCAGCGGAAAAGTGGTAGCGAAAAAAGATATCAAATTGGGGCAATTCCTATCTCATGATGATGTAGAACTTGATTCAAACACAACGGTCTGGAAGCTGCGTTCATTACAAGATCACTTATTTCAATCATAAGGACGTGAGGCTATGGAAAAATTAGCAATCGTACTTTGCATTATTCTGATTGTGCAGTATGGTTTATCGTTTATTCAAATCAAGTACTACCGCAAAAGCATGGATTCACTGATTGACGACTATAAAGGGAAACAAGGCTATCACTTGTTTTCAGGAATGGAGCGGCGCAAATTTGGTCCTGGAGCCATTGCGCTCATCATTGTCGATGAATCATACATCATTCAAAAGTGTCATGTGCTGGGTGGCGTCTCGATTTTGTCTAAATTTAAGGAACTGCCTTCCTATGAAGGAAAACATGTGGGGGCTGTGCTTGATGAGCATCACATGATGAAACAAACATTGAAAAAGCGCAAAAGGGGACCAGCTGTCATGCAAGCACTCTCCATGGCAGCGGAGCAGGCGCTTGTCTCGATTTCTAAAAAAAATATAACAAATGTGAACTAAGAAAGGGGAGATGAAACATGGAATGGATTCAATGGTTTGGAGAGCACTTTATCGGGATGTTTGAAGCCGGCGGAAAGCAATTCATGGGTCTTGTTACAGGTATCGTTCCAACGCTTGTTGTGTTACTTACTTTCACTTATGCTGTCATGAAGTTTATTGGAGAAGAGCGAGTGAATAGAGCGATTCAGTTTGCAGCGAAATATACCATTTTGCGCTATACGTTAATGCCGATCTTATCCGTTCTTATTTTGACAAACCCAATGGCTTATACGTTTGGCCGCTTCTTACCTGAAAAACAAAAACCAGCATTCTATGATTCAGCTGTTTCATTTGTTCATCCGGTGACATCGCTGTTCCCGTATGCCAACGCAGGAGAACTGTTTGTCTACTTAGGAATTGCGAACGGGATTAAAGAAGCTGGATACTCTATGTCAGAGCTGGCTGTTCGTTACTTCTTAGTCGGGATCGTTGTCATTTTACTTCGCGGAATCATTACGGAATGGATCACAAAGTACTTAGCAGGAAAAATGAAAGCGAATTCACAATAGGGGAGGGTTAGACATGACAAACCACAAAGTATTTGTTGCAAAAGGTGCTGGCGGATGGGGAAAAGGATTAGAGCTTGAACCAACCGGTAAAAGAAGAAAGGTCGTTTCCATTACAGGAGGAGGCATTCACCCAGTTGCACGTAAAATTGCAGAAATGACAGGGACAGAAGCATGTGATGGTTTTAAAAATTCTATACCAGAAGATGAAATGATGTGTGTTGTCATTGACTGCGGAGGAACAGCGCGAATCGGACTTTATCCAATGAAACGTATTCCAACTGTCGATGTGCTGGCATCCTCTCCTTCTGGACCGCTTGCAAAACACATTACAGAGGATATCTTCGTATCAGGTGTCACAGAAAAAGATATTTCCTTTGCGGAAGCATCTGATAGTGAAGGGAATGTAGAAGGTCAAGAAAGCAGCGGCCCAATTGACAAAGAGAATTTCAAAGAAACCTATTCAAAACTGAAAGAGGAAAATATCGAACGTCAAGAAAAAGGGAATTTCCTCATGAGATTCTCAAGAGGAATCGGGAAAGTAACCGGCACATTCTATCAAGCTGGTCGTGATTCTGTTGATATGCTCCTTAAAAACATTATTCCATTCATGGCCTTTGTCAGTATGTTAATTGGAATTATCAATTATACAAAAATCGGTGATCTGATTGCCCATTTCCTTTCACCTTTGGCAGGATCTTTATGGGGGCTCTTACTGCTCGTTGTTGTCTGTACCTTACCGTTCCTATCGCCTGTCTTAGGACCTGGGGCAGTCATTGCACAAGTCATCGGTGTTCTCATTGGTAGTCAAATTGCACTAGGGAATATTCCGCCTCAATTTGCTCTTCCAGCACTGTTTGCGATCAACGGTCAAGTAGGGTGTGACTTTATCCCGGTGGGGCTATCACTTGGTGAAGCGAAGCCGGAAACGGTACAATATGGGGTACCAGCAGTTTTGTATAGCCGTCTCATTACAGGCGTTCTATCTGTTGTGATCGCATACGTTGCCAGCTTCGGTATGTATTAAACGTATTAAAGGAGGAATCGAGATACATGGTAACACAATCTGTCGTAAAAGAAATTGGGATCTTAGTCCCGCAGTTTAAAGAAGATAAGCTGATTGTTTTATTTGGACCAGCAGCGCCGCAGGAATTAAGAGATATGTCTGTCATTCATGAGTTTGAACACTTAGAAGAAGAGCCGCTGAAATTAGGCGGAACGATTCAAGTGGGCGACCAAACTTATACCATTACTGCTTTAGGCAATAAAGCAAATGACAACTTTAAGGAACTCGGCCATATTTCGATCTACTTCCAAGAGCCGTTTGATGATGTATTACCGGGAGCTGTCTTTGCATCCCCGCATACGTTTCCTGACATTAAAGAGGGCGTACGAATTGAAATTTCGTAACCATGCAAAAAAGCTGTTCCTTAATAGGGAGCAGCTTTTTTGCGTTAGGTTTACTGATTGAAACATTTGCGATATGCTGTAGACGTTATTATTTGTATATTCAGAATTTTTATTCAGGGGGAAAAGATCGTGTCGCTTGACTTGAAGGATGTTTCTTTAAAACGAAATGGAAAATGGCTGCTTCGTTCTATTGACTGGCAGGTGAAAGACCAGGAACACTGGGTGCTTTATGGTTTAAATGGTGCTGGGAAAACGGCTTTATTAAATATGCTTTGCTCATATTATTTTCCAACGTCAGGTGAGATGACGGTGTTAGGCCATGTGTTTGGCAAGGAAGCGCTTGGTGAAAAACTAAGGAAGAAAATTGGTCTCATCTCTGCTGGTCTTGAAAAGAAGCTGCACAGAGATGACAATGCATTTGAAATTGTTTTGAGCGGGGCATTTGCTTCCATCGGACTTTATGAAACACCTACAGATGAGATAAGAGAGAAGGCGATTGATTTATTAAAAACATTTGGATCGTTTCAATATGCCAATCGCACGTATGAAACCCTGTCGCAAGGAGAGAAACAAAAAGTGCTCATCGCAAGAGCTTTAATGAATGATCCGAAGCTTCTAATATTAGATGAACCTGTGACGGGTCTTGATTTTTTAGCAAGAGAACAAGTGCTGGAGACGATCTCATTGATTGCATCAAAACCAGATGCGCCCACATTGCTCTATACGACCCACCACGCAGAAGAGATTCTCCCGATTTTTCAGCACACCTTATTATTAAAAGAAGGTACTGTTTTTCATAAAGGGGAGACAAAGCAGATGATGACAAGTGACTTGCTTTCTTCCTTTTTTGAATGTCCAGTCGAAGTCATGTGGCAAAACGGCCGTCCTCACTTAAGTAAATTGTAGATAAGAGAAACTATTGGTCTGCTTCCCTGCTTTTCCATCATACATATTATAGTAGAAAACGAAAGGCGGGGAAGGACAGATGATCAGTATTTCTGAATTCCAAATCAAAGATGTTGTCGATGTGTCCAGCGGAAAAAAATTAGGTACCATTGGAGACATCGATATCAATGTCACGAGCGGTAAAATACAAGCGATTATCATAGGCGGTACAGGTAAAATGATGGGATTTTTCGGAAAAGAAGAGGAAATGATTGTCCCGTGGCGAAATATAGTAAAAATTGGCGAAGATGTGATACTTGTCCGTTTGTCTTCTTAATTCGTGTAAACTCCTCAATCAATAGATCAAATTTTCCTTGAAACAAGCTCTCCATTCTCAGCAATCAATGTCTTTTTCGGGTAAAAAGATTACGTTTTCATATCAATTTGAAAAAAAACCTGTAGAAAGGGCACATTTGAGTGTAATATTTAATGAATCCCACTAACTGTCTTTGCACGTCTTGTGGTAAAATAGGAGCGATATAAAGAGAGATGAATGAAAGGTGGGAGGCAGCTTTGATAGACAAATATGACCCCTTTCAGCAGAAATCACCTTATACAATGATGATTCATGATTGGACGAACATGACATGTTCTGGAAAAGAGATATTGGCCGGTTTTACGACAAAAAATGGCGGCTTTAGTCTTTCTCCATATCAATCAATGAACACTGGACTCCATGTAGGAGATGATGCTTCTAGTGTCCAAATGAATCGGCAAGTCATTGCAGATGCTACTGCTGTGCCGCTCTCTAATTGGGTGTTTGCTGACCAAACACACGAGGATCGCATCATGAAAGTCACAAAGGAACAAAAGGGAAGAGGAAGTCTTCAGTATGATGAAGCACTCTCTAGAACAGATGGTTTATACACCTCTGAACCAAACATCATGCTCGCTCTTTGTTTCGCTGACTGTGTTCCGCTTTATTTTCTAGCGCCGCAATCTGGGCTGATTGGAACGGCTCATGCCGGCTGGAAAGGAACCGTCAAACAAATTGGCGCCAACATGGTTGATGCATGGGTTCGCCAAGAAGGCGCTGATGCCGATCATATACAAGTCGTCATTGGACCATCCATTGGCAGCTGCTGCTACATAGTAGATGATGTTGTCATAGATCAAGTGAAACAGCTTCCTTTTTCAACAGAGGATGTGTATTCCGAGATGTCACAAGGACAATACAAAATTGACTTAAAAACACTAAACAAAAACGTATTACTTCATGCAGGATTAAAAGAAGAAAACATACATGTCAGTTCGATGTGCACAAGTTGCAATGAGCAGCATTTCTTCTCACACCGGCGTGATCAAGGGAAAACAGGACGTATGATGTCTTTTGTCGGGTTTAAGGAGGCATAAGTGCAATTGAATGTACGAGAGAATCTCAGACAAATAAATGAACAAATCAACGAAGCATGTAAAAGAGCAGGTAGACATCCAGACGATGTATCGGTTGTCGCTGTCACAAAATATGTCTCGATTGAACGAGCATTAGAAGCAAAGGATGCCGGAATTTTGCACTTTGGTGAAAATCGTGACCAAGGGTTACTTGAAAAACAGGCAGCCATAACCGATGAAAACATTAGCTGGCACTTCATCGGCAGTTTACAGACGCGAAAAGTGAAATCTGTCATTCAGACCATTGACTACTTACATTCGCTAGACAGAATGTCCCTTGCGAATGAAATTGAAAAAAGAGCGGATCACACGGTTCGCTGTTTTGTACAGGTGAACACATCACTTGAGGAGTCAAAACACGGTTTACAAAGCGAAGACGTGATTCCATTTGTCAAACAGCTGGCTGATTTCAAACATATTGAAATTGCTGGACTCATGACGATGGCTCCATTTACAGATGATTATACTGTGATACGAAACTGTTTTAAAACATTAAAAAGCCTTCAACAAGAGGTAAAACAACTGAACCAAGTAAATGCACCTTGTCAGCATTTATCGATGGGCATGTCAAACGATTTTGAAATCGCAATTGAAGAAGGTGCGACATTTGTTCGGATTGGCTCTTCACTTGTTGGAAATGAAACAGGAGGTGCGTGACATGAGCATAAAAAATAAGTTTAAAAGCTTCTTCACACTCGATGATGAAGAGTATGAGTACGAATATATTGATGAAGAAAGAGAACCAGCACAAGAAGAAAAAAACACAAAAGATAAAGCGGCATTTCAAGAGCGTCCTCAGGCAGGAAAACAAAATGTCGTCAGCTTGCAAAGCGTGCAAAAATCCTCTAAAGTGGTGTTAAGTGAGCCGCGTGTTTATGCAGAGGCTCAAGAGATTGCAGATCATATTAAAAATCGGCGTGCAGTCGTCGTCAATTTGCAGCGCATTCAGCACGATCAAGCAAAGCGAATCATCGATTTCTTAAGCGGAACGGTTTATGCAATCGGTGGAGACATTCAGCGTATTGGCTCGAATATATTCCTCTGCACTCCTGATAATGTGGATGTATCTGGCACAATATCAGAGCTATTGACAGAGGAAGAACCTCAGAGGTGGTAAACCAAAGTGATTCTATATTACATTTTTCAGTTTCTACAGACTGTATTAACGATTTACTCATTCGCGATCATTATTTACATCTTTATGTCATGGGTACCATCTGCAAGAGAAACAGCGATTGGCCGCTTCTTGACAAACATTTGCGAACCGTATTTAGAACCATTCCGTAAAATTATTCCGCCAATTGGCATGATTGACATCTCGCCAATTGTGGCATTGCTTGTGATTCGTTTCGCATCATTGTATGGACTAACTGGTCTTTATAATATGATTGTACGATTCATGTAAACAGGCTGCCGGGCTTGGCATCTGCCAGGCTCTTTTACATAAAAGGGGAACAAAATGAGCGATATTTATCAACATTTTAGAAAAGACGAACAGCCATTTGTCGACCAAGTATTAGGCTGGAAAAACATCGCACTCGATCAATATCGAATGAAATTAACAGACTTTCTTGATCCGCGTGAGCAGTTCATTACCCAGTCCGTGATTCAGCATTCTGATGAACTGGGTCTCATGTTTTTTGGCGGGTATGAGGAAGCAGAGCGAAAAAGGGCTTTGATCTATCCTGATTATTTAGCACCGTCTATACAGGATTTCGAGCTGACTTATTTTCAGGTGAACTATGCGAAAAAGTTTATTTCGATAGAACACCCCAACCTTCTCGGTTCGCTCATTGGGACAGGCCTGAAGCGTCAAAAATTCGGTGATTTGTTGTTTTCAGAGGACAATGTGCAATTTATTTGTACAAGCGATGTTGCCGATTTTGTTCGGGCTCAGCTGACGCATGTCGGCAGAGCATCTGTTTCATTAGAGGAAATTAGCAAGGCAGATCTTCAGCCAGTCATCAGCAAAACCGATATCAAAGAAGATACGATTTCTTCACTGCGGCTTGACGCTGTATGTGCTGCTGTCAGCCGTCAGTCTCGGCAAAAAGCACAACTTTTGGTCAAAAATGGTCTTGTCAAAGTAAACTGGAAAGTCACTGAAGACCCTTCCTTTACAATTGGTGAAGGTGATCAGCTCTCTGTCAGGGGATTTGGCCGCTTTAGCTTAAAAACAATTGATGGGAAGACAAAAAAAGATAAATTCAAAGTAACATTTGAGCTTCTGACATAACGAATTTGAATCTGGAGGTGGCAAGATTGCCATTAACACCTAATGATATTCATAATAAAACGTTCACAAAAAGTTTTCGCGGCTATGACGAAGATGAAGTAAATGAGTTTTTAAGCCAAGTACGTAAAGATTACGAGATCGTACTTCGCAAAAAGAACGAGCTTGAAGACAAAGTCAACGAGCTTGATGAAAGACTAGGCCATTTTGCAACAATTGAAGAAACATTAAACAAATCCATTCTTGTGGCGCAAGAAGCAGCAGAAGACGTGAAGCGTCATTCTGATAAAGAAGCGAAATTGATCATTCGTGAAGCTGAGAAAAATGCAGACCGTATTATCAACGAAGCGTTATCAAAATCAAGAAAGATTGCAATGGAAATCGAAGAGCTCAAGAAACAGTCGAAAGTCTTTAGAACTCGTTTCCAAATGCTCATCGAAGCTCAGCTTGATCTTCTGAAAAATGATGATTGGGATCATTTGCTGGAATATGAAGTTGACGCTGTCTTTGACGAAAAAGAATAAGCGCATCATCTTGACATGACGTGCTCATGTTGCATATAATACCATCATAAATTAACAAGAGATAAACGTTTGAAAGGGACACTCGCAGTTGTCACATGCGTAATTAAGCGAATCAGGGACGGTGGAAGCCTGACATTACGGGACGCTGCAATGAGATCACCCCTTTAGTTCCTTTTCTGAAATGAATGAGTAAGAAAAGGCGTCTGATCACGTTACGATTTTAGAGTGGATAAGCGGCAATTTCAAAGCGCTTGTCTAAAAGGGTGGTACCGCGAGACAAGCCTTCTCGTCCCTTATGGGATGAGAGGGCTTTTTTTATTGTTTTTTAATACGAATTTGCATGTGGAGGAATAGGTATGAACTACAAAGACACCTTATTAATGCCAAAAACAGAATTCCCGATGAGAGGGAACCTGCCGAACAAAGAGCCTGAAATCCAAGAGGAGTGGGCAGAAAAAGACATCTATCAAATGGTTTTAGAGCGGACAAAAGGACGCCCAACCTTTATTTTGCATGATGGACCTCCATATGCGAATGGTGACATTCATATGGGGCACGCACTCAATAAAATCCTCAAAGATTTTATTGTCCGTTTTAAATCAATGAATGGATTCCATGCACCGTACGTACCGGGCTGGGATACACATGGCTTACCGATTGAAACAGCCCTTACGAAAAATAAAAAAGTCAAACGCAAAGAAATGTCGACAGCAGAATTCCGTAAACTATGTGAGGAGTATGCTTGGAAACAAATCGAAGGTCAGCGCAATCAGTTTAAACGTTTGGGCGTAAGAGCAGACTGGGACAATCCATATGTGACATTGAAGCCTGAATACGAAGCGCAGCAAATTCTTGTCTTTGGTGAAATGGCGAAAAGAGGCTATATTTACAAAGGTCTTAAGCCTGTTAACTGGTCTCCATCAAGTGAATCAGCACTTGCTGAAGCAGAAATTGAATACAAGGACAAACGTTCACCATCGATTTACGTATCATTTAAAGTGAAAGATGGCAAAGGCGTACTTGAAAACGGCGAGCAGTTCATCATCTGGACAACAACACCTTGGACACTTCCTGCAAACCTTGGCATTTGTGTACATCCAAACCTAGAGTACAGTGTGCTTCAAGTGGGTGCTGAGCGATATGTCATCGCATCTGAACTAGTTGAACAAGTGGCAAAAACACTTGGCTTTGAAGAGTACGAAGTTGTGAAAACGTTAAAAGGTAAAGAATTAGATAAGGTCGTTGCAGTACATCCAATTTACGATAGAGATTCTCTTGTGATGCTTGGCGATCACGTCACAACAGATGCAGGAACAGGCTGTGTTCACACAGCGCCAGGTCACGGGGAAGATGACTTTATCGTAAGTATGAAGTACGGTCTTGATGTGCTATGTCCAGTAGATGAAAAAGGTGTGATGACAGAAGAAGCACCTGGTTTTGAAGGACTATTCTACGAGGATGCCAATAAAGCCATCACAGAACAGCTTGAAGCAAAAGGCGCATTGAAAAAACTCGACTTTATCACGCACTCCTATCCGCATGACTGGAGAACGAAAAAACCAACAATTTATCGTGCAACTGCTCAGTGGTTTGCTTCCATTAAAGATTTCAGAGAAGCGCTATTAGATAATATTAAAGAAACGAAATGGGTTCCAGCTTGGGGCGAAACGCGCCTGTTCAATATGGTGCGTGACAGAGGTGACTGGTGCATTTCAAGACAGCGTGTATGGGGCGTTCCAATCCCGGTCTTCTATGCTGAAAATGGTGAGCCAATCATCACAGATGAAACGATTCAGCACGTCTCTCAATTATTTAGAGAACATGGCTCGAATATTTGGTTTGAAAAAGAAGCAAAAGAATTATTGCCTGAAGGCTTTACACATCCAGGCAGCCCGAATGGTGAATTTACAAAAGAGCAAGATATCATGGATGTATGGTTTGATTCTGGTTCTTCTCACCAAGCGGTATTAGAAGAACGAGATGACCTTGTTCGTCCGGCAGACCTTTACCTTGAAGGTTCTGATCAATATCGCGGGTGGTTTAACTCATCTTTATCTACAGCAGTTGCTGTCACTGGAAAAGCGCCATATAAAGGTGTTCTCAGCCATGGCTTTACGCTTGATAAAGAAGGACGCAAGATGAGTAAATCATTAGGCAATACGATTGATCCGACGAAAGTGGCGAAGCAGCTTGGTGCGGAGATTCTTAGACTTTGGGTCTCTTCTGTCAACTATCAAGCCGATCATCCAGTGTCTGATGACATTTTAAAACAAGTCGCAGAAGTTTATCGTAAAATCCGTAACACGTTCCGCTTCTTGCATGGTAACCTGTTTGACTTTGATCCAGCAGTCAATGCAGTACCAGTCGAAGAGCTTCGCGAAGTGGACCAATATATCTTAATCAAATTAAACAAATTGATTGATAAAGTGAAAAAAGCTTATGATGATTACGAATTTGCGGTTGTCTATCATGCCATCCACAACTTCTGTACGATTGAGCTTAGCTCTTTCTATCTCGATTTTGCAAAAGATGTGGTATACATTGAGCATGCGGATCATCCAGACCGCCGCAGCATGCAAACGGTCTTCTACGAAACATTAATGGCGTTAGTGAAGCTGACAGCACCAATTCTTCCGCATACAGCAGATGAACTATGGAGCCACTTAAGCTTTGTTGAAGAGCCAAGTGTTCAGTTAACAGATATGCCAGAAGGTGTAGCTGTTCCTCAAGCAGAAGCGACAGAAGTGAAGTTTGACCGCTTTATGGAAGTACGTGACGATGTGCTAAAAGCGCTGGAAATTGCGCGTAATGAGAAAGTCATCGGACGTTCACTTGAAGCAAGTGTGACCCTTTATGCAACAGAGGAAGTGAAAAACCTTCTTGCATCCATTAAAGAAGATGTGAAGCAGCTCTTCATCATTTCTGAATTAACAGTAGAAGATGAGAAACATGCAGACGCATCAGCGCCTGAATACACATCAGGACGTATTGTTGTTCAAAAAGCAGAAGGCGAACTGTGCGAACGCTCCCGCATTATTTCAAAAGATGTTGGCGCAAATCCAAAATACCCAACATTGTCGCTCAAAAATGCTGAAATTGTGGAGAAATATTACCAGAATTAACAGCACAATATCACCAACTAGCGCCCCGCATATAGCGGGGCGTTTTTGATATAGAGAAAATGACAGCGTTTAGAACGAAAGGAAAAATCTTATGGCTTTAAAGTAAACAGGCGGGGCAACAATATGATTATCACGACAGGGCAGGAGTTGAAACAGCGACATGAATGGCGATCTAGAGACGATTTACATGGAACTCCTTCAAATGAGAGAAGAACTGCAATCGAAACTGTTTGAATATGCATCATTGCGTTCACCCGCTGAACATGTCACGTTCGATCAAGCAAAAACGACCACGCTTCTTTATCACATCAAAGAAGAACTGCAAGATGTTTCGCTCGCGATTGCAAAAATTGAACAAGGAACTTATGGCATATGTGAGGCGACTGGGCATACAATGCCCATTGAACAAATGAGTATTCTTCCGACTGCTCGTACGACTGACGACTTTTTATATCATAAGCAATACGAGAAAAAATCATTCACCCCTTATCCTCACGAATCAAACGATTCTCATTTTGAAGCCTTCCACATGTAGGGAGGTTTTTGTCTGTCAACTAAAGTTTCTTTACTCCATCCTGTTTTCTTGATAAAATGCTTAAAGACCAAAGTATGAAGATGGAGGAACGTGTGTGTTCTATTACATAATCGCATTCGTGATAATTTGTTTAGATCAATTAACAAAATGGCTCATTGTCAAACATATGATGCTCGGTGATTCTATTCCTGTGATTGATGGCTTCTTTTACATCACATCCCACCGAAATTCAGGAGCCGCATGGGGGATTCTCCAAGGACAAATGTGGTTTTTCTATGTGATCACACTCGTTGTTATTGCAGGAATTGTTTATTATTTGCAAAAACATGGACAAAAGGACAAGCTACTTGGCGTAGCGCTTGCCTTAATGCTTGGCGGAGCGATTGGAAACTTTATTGACCGTATTTTCCGTCAAGAAGTGGTTGATTTTGCTCATTTCGTATTTGGGGATTATCATTATCCAATCTTTAATATCGCAGATTCCTCTCTATGTGTGGGGGTCATTCTGCTCTTTATTCAAATGCTTTTAGATGGAAAGAAAAATAAGGAGTCAACTACATGAATCAAGTAAACATTGCCGTTTCAGAAGAACAAACGAGTGAACGGCTTGATAAATTTTTAAGCACAACTGAACCAGAATGGTCAAGAACCCAAGTCCAGCAGTGGGTGAAAGATGGGCTCATCGAAGTAAATGGAAAACAAGTGAAGGCCAATTATAAAGTACAAGCTGGAGATCAAATCAAAGTAGAGATTCCAGATCCAGAAGCACTAGATGTAGAAGCGGAATCAATGGATCTTGATATTTATTATGAGGATGAAGATGTACTAGTGGTCAATAAACCAAGAGGAATGGTCGTTCATCCAGCACCAGGACATGTGACAGGTACTCTTGTCAATGGCCTCATGGCTCATTGCAATGATTTGTCAGGCATTAATGGTGTGATGAGACCAGGAATTGTCCACCGGATTGATAAAGATACGTCAGGGCTTTTAATGGTCGCAAAAAATGATATGGCGCATGAATCACTCGTCAATCAGCTGGTGGCGAAAACGGTCACTAGAAAATACACAGCCGTTGTTCATGGCATCATTCAGCATGATACTGGAACGATTGATGCACCAATTGGTCGAGACAAAAAAGATCGCCAAAGCATGACGGTCACAAAAGAAAATGCAAAGCAGGCAGTCACTCATTTTGATGTGATGGAGCGCTTTAAAGACTTTACCGTTGTAGAATGCCGCCTTGAAACAGGAAGAACCCACCAAATTCGTGTTCATATGAAATACATTGGCTATCCGCTTGCCGGAGATCCAAAATATGGCCCGAGAAAAACGGTTGATTTCAATGGACAACTGCTGCATGCAGGCGTGTTAGGATTTGATCACCCTAGAACAGGAGAATATATGGAGTTTACAGCTCCAATTCCAGCTGATATGCAGGGCTTTATCGATTCATTAAGAAATAACGATTGACAGGCCGTTCTTTTTTTGAAATAATAAACGAAGAAATTGAGATTCTTTAAAACAGTCCAGAGAGGCTGAGAAGGATAACGGATCAATTTGTGCACGAGTATGCACAAATGAGCGCCCCTCTCTGCCCTTTGCAGAAGGGGCTTTTTATTTGTCAAAAAGAGGTGTAAAAGATGGAACAAAAAGCAGTCATTCTTGATGAACAAGCGATAAGACGAGCGCTTACCCGTATTGCACATGAAATGATTGAGCGCAACAAAGGGATGAAGGATGTCATCCTAGCCGGGATCAAGACAAGAGGTATTCATCTTGCAAAGCGCCTTGCAGAGCGCATCGAGCAAATTGAAGGAAACCCCGTGACTGTGGGTGAACTTGATATTACGCTATACCGTGATGACCTGACAAAAAAGACAGAGAACCAAGACCCGCTTGTCAAGGGTGCAGACATCCCAGCTGACATTAATGACAAAACACTCATTGTTGTGGATGATGTTCTGTTCACAGGCAGAACGGTGAGAGCAGCTATGGATGCGCTTGTGGATGTAGGAAGACCATCTTCCATTCAGCTGGCTGTTTTAGTCGACCGGGGACACCGGGAGCTGCCGATTCGGGCAGATTATATCGGGAAAAACATCCCGACATCAAAAGCTGAGACAGTCATGGTTCAGCTCAATGAAGTAGATCAAAACGACCTTGTCGCTATATATGAAAAATAACCTTTTTAAATGCATTCCAGAGAGTTTGCAAAGAGGGCAATAACAGAGACACCGAGCACACGGCTAAAGTGACGTGTACGGTTTTTCTAGGCCTCTTTGCGCATACTCGCAAAGAGGCTTTTTTAATGAAAAAGGACACATCTAGGAGGAAAATCATGAGTCAGCAAAAAGCCAATTTAGGCATTCGAGATATCCCAAAACCGTTCACATGGCTGTCACTCAGCCTGCAGCACTTGTTTGCCATGTTTGGTGCAACCATTCTTGTACCAAAGATCATTGAGATGAGCCCAGCCGTTGCGCTCATCTCAAGCGGGGTTGGAACCATTGTGTACTTAATCATCACAAGAGGGCAGATTCCGGCGTATCTTGGATCATCCTTTGCCTTTATCGCCCCTATCTTGAATGTAAAAGCCACCGGCGGTCCTGGAGCCGCAATGGTAGGTGCCTTTATGGCTGGTGTGGCATATGCACTCATCGCATTATTTATCAAATGGCTCGGCACAGGCTGGCTAATGAAGCTTCTGCCGCCTGTCGTTGTAGGACCCGTTATTATGGTCATCGGACTCGGACTCGCTGGAACAGCTGTTAACATGGCGATGTACGTGGATCCAAATGCAAAGGAGCTTGTTTACAGCCTGAAGCACTTAATGGTTGCAGGCTTCACGCTCGCCGTCACCATTATTAGTATGATCTTCCTAAGAGGATTCCTTAGCTTGATTCCAGTCTTAATCGGCATTATCAGCGGCTACCTCTTTGCCTTAACACAAGGCATTGTGAACTTCCAGCCGGTCATTGCTGCAAAATGGTTTGCTGTACCAGACTTTGTTGTACCATTTGTCGACTATACTCCTGCTGTGACCTTAAGCATTCTCACAGTGATGGTGCCAGTTGCCTTTGTGACCATGTCTGAGCACATCGGCCATCAAGTCGTGTTAAGCAAGGTGGTCGGGCAGGATTTTATTAAAAAACCAGGTCTTCACCGCTCCATTTTAGGAGACAGTGCAGCGACGATCTTTGCATCACTCATTGGCGGACCTCCAACAACGACTTATGGAGAAAACATTGGCGTCCTTGCCATCACAAGAGTGTTCAGTATCTTCGTCATCGGCGGAGCAGCGGTGTTTGCGATCTGCTTCGGCTTTGTTGGGAAAATTTCAGCATTAATCAGTACAGTACCGTCCGCGGTTATGGGAGGCGTTTCGTTCCTGCTCTTTGGAATCATAGCTTCAAGCGGACTGCGAATCCTGATTGATCATAAAGTGAATTTTGAAGAAAAGCGCAATCTCATTATCGCATCAGTCATCTTAGTCATTGGTATTGGCGGGGCATTCATTGAGGTGAAACAAATCAATCTGACGCTGTCAGGAATGGCACTCGCTGCTATTACTGGCGTCCTGCTAAACCTGATTCTGCCGCATCAAAAGGCAGAAGATGATGAGTCAAATGAATCGAATACCGAAAACCTTTTAAAAGAAGTCCAGTGAGGCTGACAAGGGTTCTAAACGGAGCAGAACGTGCGAAAGCACCCCTGCTTCTTTTGGAGAACCCTAAGCTGCCGAGGCTTAGGGTTTTTTTGAACCTGAAAGTGATGAAAAACTAGAGGGGGCAGAAAAAATGAATGATTTATCGACAATGAGCAGCTTGTCAAAGGAAGAAATTTTACAGCTGATTGAAGAAGCATGTGCATTGAAAAAAGGGAAACAGGAACATGGTTTAGCAGGTGAATTTGTAGCGAACCTCTTCTTTGAACCAAGTACAAGAACGCGTTTTAGCTTTGAGGTGGCAGAGAAGAAACTTGGAATGAATGTGCTGAACCTAGACGCAGCAAGTACCTCTGTTCAAAAGGGAGAGACCCTTTACGATACAGTGAAAACACTTGAATCCATCGGAGTGAAGGCATGTGTCATCAGAGACAGTACCGACGAATATTACAAAGAGCTGATTGGGAAGGTCGGGATTCCAATCATTAATGCGGGAGATGGCTGCGGACAGCACCCTACACAATCATTGCTGGATTTGATGACGATCTTTGAAGAGTTTGGCGGTTTTGAAGGCTTAACGATCTCGATTCATGGTGATATCAAACATAGCAGGGTGGCAAGGTCCAATGCTGAAGTCCTCGCAAGACTAGGAGCGACAGTGCTCTTTTCAGGACCAGCTTCCTTCCAAGATGAACAAAATCCTCATGGAACGTATGTCGAGGTGGACGAAGCCATGAAGCGGTCTGACGTGGTGATGCTGCTGAGAATTCAGCATGAAAGACACTCAGAAAAGATGGGCAACGAGGGTTACTTATCGACTTATGGATTAACAGTAGACAGGGCAAGCAAAATGAAAGAAAGAGCGATTATTATGCATCCAGCACCAGTAAATAGAGGTGTTGAAATAGATGATTCATTAGTAGAGTCAAAGCAGTCAAGGATTTTTAAACAAATGGAAAATGGTGTGTATATCCGAATGGCTGTGTTAAAAAGAGCTTTTCAAAATAGCAGACTACATCAAAAAGGGAGAGATTCTGTCTATGTCATATCTCATTAAAAACGGTTTTATCTTATCAAGCACAGGGGAAAGAGTGCAGCAGGATATTAGGGTAGAAGGAAAAGTGATTCAAGCAATGGGTCACTTAGAAAGAGAAGACGGAGAAGAAGTCATTGATGCAGCAGGGCTATTTGTATCACCAGGTTTGATTGATCTGCATGTGCATTTAAGAGAGCCAGGCGGCGAGAAAAAAGAAACCATTGAAACAGGTTCTAAGGCAGCAGCAAGGGGCGGGTATACGACCATTGCAGCGATGCCGAATACACGGCCAGTTCCAGATACAAAAGAACAAATGGAATGGCTGATGAATCGAATCAAAGAGACCTCCTCTGTAAGAGTACTGCCATACGCTTCCATCACGACGAGACAAATTGGCGAAGAGATGACAGACTTTGCAGCGTTAAAAGAAGCGGGCGCTTTTGCCTTTACGGATGACGGTGTAGGTATTCAAACCGCAGGCATGATGTACGAAGCAATGAAAAAGGCAGCAAGCCTTGATCAAGCCATAGTGGCGCACTGTGAAGATAACTCACTCATTTATGGAGGATGCGTTCATGAAGGAGACTTTTCAAAAGCAAATGGGTTAAACGGGATACCGTCAATTTGTGAATCGGTGCATATTGCAAGAGATGTCCTCTTAGCAGAAGCAGCGAATTGTCATTATCATGTATGCCATATCAGCACAAAGGAATCCGTCCGAGTGGTACGCGATGCAAAAAAAGCAGGCATTCGTGTGACGGCTGAGGTCTCGCCACATCACCTGCTCTTATGTGATGCAGACATTCCAGGTCTTGACACAAACTATAAAATGAATCCGCCGCTCAGAGGAGCAGAAGATCGCGAGGCACTGATCGAGGGGCTTTTAGATGGCACGATTGATTTTATCGCCACAGACCATGCACCGCATACAGAAGAAGAAAAGAACGAAACGATGCAGAGGGCACCTTTTGGGATTGTTGGACTTGAAACAGCGTTCCCGCTTCTGTACACACGTTTTGTGAAAACAGGGGAATGGACATTAAAAGAACTTGTTGATTATATGACCATCAAACCAGCAGAAGCCTTTGCTCTTCCATACGGAAAGCTGGAAGAAGGTCAAATCGCTGATATCACACTGATTGATTTAAACAAAGAAATGGCAATTGACAAAAAAAGCTTCTTATCTAAAGGACAAAATACACCGTTTGACAAATTGACTGTATCAGGATGGCCGGTCATGACACTTGCATCTGGGAAAGTCGTTTATGAAGAGGGGAGACTAGTAAAATGAAGAGACGCTTAGTGCTAGAAAACGGAACAGTATTCGAAGGAACAGGCTTTGGCAGCTTAGAACCGTCAGTCGGAGAAGTCGTCTTTAACACAGGGATGACAGGCTATCAAGAGATTTTGTCTGACCCGTCGTACTGCGGACAAATTGTCACACTCACTTACCCGCTGATCGGCAACTACGGCATTAACCGTGATGATTTTGAATCGATCACACCGTTTGTGAAAGGGCTGATCGTGAAAGAGCTTTGTGAAAAGCCTTCAAACTGGCGCTCTTCATACTCACTTGATGAGTATTTAAAAATGAAAAATATCCCGGGTCTTAGCGGCATTGATACACGCAAGCTCACGCGCATGATCCGAAGTGCAGGTACATTAAGAGGAGCTTTTGCAGGACCGGATGAACAAGTAGAAGACGTTGTAAGCCGCCTTCAAACGATGCAGCTACCAACAGATCAAGTAAGCCAAGTATCTGTGAAAAATGCGTATCCAAGCCCAGGAAGAGGCAAAAGAATTGTGCTTGTCGATTTCGGCATGAAGCACGGCATTTTGCGCGAGCTCAATAAGCGAGATTGTGATGTCATTGTGGTGCCATACAATATCACGGCAGATGAAGTATTACAGTTAAAACCAGACGGCATCATGCTTTCAAACGGACCTGGGGATCCAGTCGATGTGCCAGAAGCGGTTGAAATGATTCAGCAGCTGATTGGAAAGGTACCACTCTTTGGTATCTGCCTGGGACACCAGTTATTCGCGCTTGCGTGCGGCGCAAGTACAGAAAAAATGAAATTTGGGCATAGAGGATCCAATCATCCAGTCAAAGAACTAGCAACTGGCAAGGTAACTCTGACGTCTCAAAACCACGGTTACACGGTTAGCGCCATTAATGAAGACGTGCTTGAAGTCACACATATTGCGCTAAATGACAATACCATTGAAGGATTAAAACATAAAGAAGCACCAGCATTCACTGTCCAGTATCACCCAGAAGCATCACCGGGTCCAGAAGATGCGAACTACTTATTCGACGAGTTCATGGACATGATTCATACAACTGAGAAAGAAGGGGAAGAAGTATGCCAAAACGCGTAGATATCAAAAAGATTTTAGTGATCGGTTCAGGTCCAATCATCATCGGTCAGGCAGCGGAGTTTGACTATGCAGGCACACAGGCTTGCTTAGCGCTAAAAGAAGAGGGCTATGAAGTCGTTCTTGTGAACTCTAACCCTGCGACGATCATGACAGATACAGAAATGGCCGATAAGGTATACATCGAACCACTGACACCAGAATTTTTAACACGAATCATTCGAAAAGAACGTCCTGATGCGATTCTGCCGACACTTGGCGGACAAACTGGATTGAACCTTGCTGTTGAATTATCAGATCTTGGTGTACTCGCTGAATGCGGTGTTGAAGTACTAGGCACAAAGCTGTCAGCTATTCAAAAAGCAGAGGACAGAGATTTATTCCGTAATCTAATGAATGAATTAAATGAACCTGTACCAGAAAGTGAAATCATCCATAACCTTGAAGAAGCGATGGCATTCACAGATCAAATCGGTTTCCCAGTCATTGTTAGACCAGCCTATACACTAGGCGGCACAGGCGGCGGTATTTGTACAAATGAGCAAGAATTAAAAGAAATCGTCGAGAATGGACTGAAGTTAAGTCCGGTGACACAATGTTTGCTTGAAAAAAGTATCGCAGGTTTTAAAGAAATTGAATATGAGGTTATGCGTGACAGCGGAGATCATGCCATTGTGGTTTGTAACATGGAAAACTTTGATCCTGTCGGCATCCACACAGGTGACAGTATCGTTGTGGCACCAAGTCAAACGCTAAGTGATCGTGAATATCAGCTGCTTCGTAATGTGTCACTCAAGCTGATTCGTGCACTTGGCATTGAAGGCGGATGTAACGTACAGCTGGCGATTGATCCAGACAGCTTCCAATACTATATTATCGAAGTAAACCCGCGCGTGAGCCGTTCTTCTGCTCTTGCGTCTAAAGCAACTGGATATCCAATTGCAAAACTTGCAGCGAAAATCGCAGTCGGCCTAACACTTGATGAAATGATGAACCCAGTCACAGGTAAAACATATGCAGCGTTCGAACCAGCACTCGACTATATCGTTTCAAAAATCCCGCGCTGGCCGTTTGATAAGTTTGAATCTGCTAACAGACGACTTGGAACACAAATGAAAGCAACGGGTGAAGTCATGGCAATTGGCCGCACATTAGAAGAGTCTCTTTTAAAGGCTGTTCGTTCACTTGAAGCGGATGTGCATCACATTGAATTAAAAGACGAAGCGGACATTACAAACGAAGTGCTTGAAAAGCGGATTATCAAAGCAGGAGATGAACGTCTGTTTTATATCGCTGAGGCGCTAAGAAGAGGCTATACCGTCGAACAGATTCATGAATTCTCGAAAATTGATTACTTCTTCCTTCATAAACTGGAAGGCATCATCGCTTTTGAAAAGACACTAAAAGAAAACAAAGGCAATGTAGACGTTTTAAAAGAAGCGAAAGAAAAAGGTTTCTCAGATATTTATATTAGCCGCGAATGGAATATGAATGAGGCAGATGTCTATAACCTAAGAACAGAAGCAGGCATCGTTCCTGTGTATAAGATGGTGGACACATGTGCGGCAGAATTTGAATCAGAAACACCATATTTCTACAGCACATATGAAGATGAAAATGAATCCGAACGGACAGATAAGAAAAGTGTCATCGTCCTAGGCTCAGGTCCAATCAGAATCGGACAAGGGGTTGAATTTGATTATGCGACCGTTCATTCAGTGTGGGCAATCAAACAAGCAGGCTATGAAGCCATTATTATTAACAACAACCCTGAAACCGTCTCAACAGACTTTAGTATTTCAGATAAGCTCTACTTTGAACCACTCACTGTAGAAGATGTGATGCACATCATCGACCTTGAACAACCAGAAGGTGTCGTCGTTCAGTTTGGCGGACAAACAGCGATTAACTTAGCAGATGAATTATCAAATAGAGGGGTTCAGATACTTGGAACATCGCTTGAAGACCTTGACCGTGCGGAAAACCGTGACAAGTTTGAACAAACATTAGAAACTCTCGGCGTGCCGCAGCCAAAAGGTAAGACAGCAACGTCTGTGCCAGAGGCAGTAGCGATTGCGAATCAAATCGGTTACCCCGTGCTTGTCCGTCCTTCCTATGTATTAGGCGGCCGTGCAATGGAAATTGTGTATCAAGAAGCTGAGCTCCTTCACTACATGGAGAATGCGGTGAAAGTCAATCCGCAGCACCCAGTGCTCATTGACAAGTATTTGACAGGAAAAGAAATTGAAGTAGATGCTGTGTCTGACGGAGAAACGGTTGTCATACCAGGCATTATGGAACACATTGAAAGAGCCGGCGTTCACTCTGGAGACTCGATTGCGGTCTACCCGCCGCAAACTTTGTCTGAGGACATCAAAGCGAAAATCGCAGAATACACGATTAAACTCGCAAAAGGCCTTAACATCATTGGACTTTTGAACATTCAATTTGTGCTATCAAAAGGTGAAGTGTATGTACTTGAAGTGAATCCGCGTTCAAGCCGGACTGTCCCATTCTTAAGTAAAATTACAGGCATTCCAATGGCGAACTTAGCTACAAAGGTTATTTTAGGAGAAAAACTGAAAAACTATGGCTACCAAGAAGGGCTTCATGTTGAGCAAGAAGGCGTATATGTGAAAGTTCCAGTCTTCTCTTTTGCAAAACTAAGAAGAGTAGATATTACACTAGGGCCTGAAATGAAATCAACAGGTGAAGTCATGGGGAAAGATGTCACAATCGAAAAAGCCCTCTACAAAGGATTGATTGCATCAGGCATTCAAATTCCAAAAGACGGAACGGTGCTCCTGACAGTGGCTGATAAAGATAAAGAAGAAGGACTTGAGATTGCAAGAAGATTCCATTCCATCGGCTATCATATTTTAGCAACAGAAGGAACAGCGAATTACTTAAAACAAGCTTCCATTCCATCAAGTGTTGTCGGCAAAATAGGAGAAGAAGGAAAGAATCTGCTGGATGTCATTCGAAATGGTGAAGCCCAATTTGTCATCAACACCTTAACAAAAGGAAAACAGCCGGCAAGAGACGGCTTTAGAATTAGACGTGAATCTGTTGAAAATGGTGTCGCTTGCTTAACGTCACTAGATACAGCAGAAGCGATTTTAAGAGTGCTAGAGAGCATGACTTTTAGAGCAGATGAAATGCCAGAAGTGAAAACGAATGCTGAGGTGACAGTAACGATATGAAAAAAGCATACTTGACGGTCGCCTCAAACCGAGAGATCGCTGATCATATTTACGAAATGACATTAAAGGGTGATCTTGTTGAATCCTTTCAAACAGCTGGACAGTTTCTTCATATAAAGGTCAGTGAATCCATGACACCGCTGCTGAGAAGACCGATCAGTATTGCCAACATTCATGCCGAAAAGCAAGAAGCAACCATCATTTACCGCGCAGAGGGAGAGGGCACAAAGCTCCTTTCCCAAAAGCGGGCGGGAGAGTCAGTCGATGTGTTAGGACCGCTTGGAAACGGCTATGACCCTTCAGTCGTTCAGGCCGGACAGACTGCATTATTAGTCGGTGGAGGAATCGGTGTGCCTCCGTTATATGAACTGTCTAAGCGGTTAACGAAAAAAGGCGTCATCGTAAAACATGTTCTCGGTTTTCAATCGAAAAAGGATGTATTTTATGAGGAGAAGTTTCAAGCACTCGGAGATACGTTTATCGCAACCGTTGATGGGACATATGGTTCGAAAGGTTTCGTGACAAATGTCATTGAAGAGAATGAGCTGGACTTTGATGTCTTGCTTTCCTGTGGACCGACACCTATGTTAAAAGCACTAAAAGACTCTTATCCCGATAAGCCTGTCTATATTTCAATGGAAGAACGAATGGGCTGCGGAATCGGTGCATGCTTTGCTTGTGTCTGTCATACCGATCAGCACGAGAAACCGTACGTTAAAGTTTGTCTGGATGGACCTGTTTTTAAAGCGGAGGAGGTGGCGCTATCATGCTAAACATCGAATTACCCGGCTTATCTTTAAAAAATCCAATCATTCCTGCATCAGGCTGTTTTGGATTTGGAAAAGAATTCGCATCATTATATGACCTTTCCTTGCTGGGCGGCATCATGATTAAAGCCACGACCCTTGAACCGAGATTTGGCAACCCGACACCGAGGGTAGCTGAGACAGGAGCCGGTATGCTGAATGCGATTGGTCTCCAAAATCCAGGTCTAAAAGGCGTGCTTGAACATGAATTACCTTGGCTTGAGCAGTTCGATACCCCTATTATTGCCAATGTTGCTGGATCACAAGTTGATGATTATGTTGAAGTAGCAAAGCAAATTAGTCAAGCAAGCAATGTTCACGCCCTTGAACTGAATATCTCGTGTCCGAATGTGAAAACAGGCGGAATTGCCTTTGGGACCGATCCAGAAATGGCGGCTACATTGACAAAAGCTGTTAAGGAAGTTTCCTCCGTTCCTGTTTATGTGAAACTGTCACCTAATGTAGCCAATATCGTTGAGATTGCTAAAGCGATTGAATCGGCTGGAGCGGATGGACTCACCATGATCAATACCTTGATTGGGATGCGTTTAGATTTAAAAACAGGCAAACCCATTCTTGCCAATAAAACAGGCGGCTTATCAGGTCCTGCTGTAAAACCTGTTGCCATCCGAATGGTGCATGAGGTCAGTCAGGCCGTTTCTATTCCGATTATTGGGATGGGCGGGGTGCAAAGCGCTGAAGATGTACTTGAATTTTTACTAGCTGGCGCAAGTGCGGTAGCTGTTGGGACAGCCAATTTTGTGAACCCATTTATTTGCCCGGAAATCATTGATGAACTGCCGAATGTGTTAGCGGCTTATGGGTATTCATCTGTAGAGGAATGCATCGGAAGGAGCTGGAAACATGAAGCACTTGCCCATCATCGCGCTTGATTTTCCATCAGGACAGGAGGCGCACGCCTTTATAGATCGTTTTGAAGGCACTCCATTATTCGTAAAGGTCGGCATGGAGCTGTTTTACCAAGAAGGTCCTGCCATTATTGACGCACTGAAAGAAAAAAATTGCCGTATTTTCCTTGATCTGAAGCTTCATGACATTCCAACAACTGTGCAAAAAGCGATGAACAGGCTTGCTGCACTTGGTGTTGATTTGGTGAATGTGCATGCAGCCGGCGGGAAAAGAATGATGCAAGCGGCCGTAGAGGGGCTTGAAAGCGGAACCCCTGCCGGGCAAAATCGCCCAGGCATTATTGCAGTGACCCAGCTGACAAGCACGTCAGAAGATATGATGAAAAAAGAATTACTAATTGACCGCCCATTGCAAGAGGCTGTGCTTCATTATGGACAATTGGCATATGAAAGTGGACTTGATGGTGTGGTGTGCTCTGTTCATGAATCAAAACAGCTTCATGAACAAATCTCTCCTTCCTTTCTCACTGTGACGCCAGGAATTCGCTTACCAAATGATCAAACGGATGACCAAAAGCGTGTGGCGACACCTGCCTTTGCCAAAGAACAGGGTGTTTCACAGATTGTTGTGGGAAGATCGATCACAAAAGCCACAAACCCAGTGGAAGCTTATCAACAAATTTTGAAAGAGTGGGAGTGACTGCCGGATGAAAACGAAAATCGCGAAGCATTTATTACAAATCAAAGCTGTCTCTTTAAAACCAGACGAACCATTTACATGGGCGAGCGGTATCAAATCACCGATTTACTGTGACAATCGCCTCACCTTGTCTTATCCTGAGGTCAGAGGGGACATTGCGGAAGGTTTAAAAGACTTGATTCTCACTCATTTTGAAGGAGCGGAAGTTGTCGCAGGTACAGCTACAGCTGGCATTCCTCATGCGGCATTAGCAGCTGATCGTCTGAATGTACCGATGTGTTATGTAAGAAGTAAACCAAAAGCACACGGAAAAGGAAATCAAATTGAAGGAGCCGTATCACCTGGACAAAAGGTGGTTGTCGTAGAAGACCTCATCTCAACTGGAGGCAGCGTTCTTGAAGTTGTGGCTGCTCTAGAAGAAGAAGGCTGTGACGTACTCGGAGTTGTTGCGATCTTCACTTATGGACTGCCAAAAGCAGCTGCGGCTTTTCAAGAGAAAAACATTCCCTATGTCACGCTGACAGACTATGACACACTGACAGAAGTGGCACTTGAGCTAAAAGCAATCGAGCCTTCTGCTATGAATAAACTAAAACGCTGGAGACAGGATCCTTCGTCTGAATCTTGGATGGAAGAAACGGTCTAAAAAGCTTGTCCTTTTTTAAAAAAGCTGTGCTGCGCTGCACAGTTTTTTTATTTGGTTAAAAATAGTAAAATAGACTCAAATTTAAATGAAAACTAATCCTATCAATAAAGTCGGGTTGACTTTTGTTTGAATTGTGTTAATATTTAATACAAATTAAAACTCTTATCCAGAGAGGTGGAGGGACTGGCCCGATGAAGCCCGGCAACCTGCGATTTGCAAGGTGCTACTTCCTGCAAAATGATTCTATTTTGAAAGATAAGGAAATCGTGAGCTTCCTCATCTTTCTTTCGGACTGAAAGAAAGTTTTTTTATTTTAACGGTGAGGAGGAAGAGGAGATGGAACTGAAACAAAACCAGGATGAGGACTTAGTGAAGCATATGCAAGAGCTGATTGGGGATATGAAATTCGGTTCAATTACGTTGATCGTTCAGGACGGTCAAGTGATTCAAGTGGAAAAAAATGAAAAAATCAGATTAAAGTAGTGCGGAGAATAGCAATAGAAGCAGTACTCCGGAAGGGGAGAAACAATGTTAACTTATGAAAATTGGCAAGAGCCGTCCATTACATTTCAAGAGGACGATTTGTATAAAGGGGCCCTATCTGTGCTGAAATGGGCGTACGGCCACTATGGTGATCAGCTCGTTTATGCATGCAGTTTTGGCATTGAGGGCATTGTCCTAATCGATCTTATTGCAAAAGTAAAAAAAGATGCAAGAATTGTCTTTTTAGATACAGGTCTGCATTTCAAGGAAACATACGACACCATTGATGCAGTTAAGGAAAGATATCCTGGGTTAGACATCGTGCTGAAAACACCTGAGCTGACGGTGGAAGAGCAGAATGAGCAGCATGGTGATAAATTATGGGAAACGAATCCTCAAAGCTGCTGCCATATGAGAAAGGTCATTCCATTGCAAGAGGCACTATCTGGCTATCCGGCATGGCTGTCTGGTTTAAGAAGAGAGCAGTCGCCTAAACGAGCAGGTACGAACTTCTTAAATAAGGATGAAAAATTCCAATCAGTCAAAGTATGTCCGCTCATCCACTGGACGTGGAAGGACATATGGAGATATGCGTCTAGAGAGGATCTTACTTATAATCCGCTGCATGACCAAGGATATCCAAGCATCGGGTGTGCACCTTGTACACAGCCGGCATTTACTGCTGATGATTTGCGTTCTGGAAGATGGTCAGGGACAGCAAAGACTGAGTGCGGATTACATGAGTAAGGGAGCATAATGTATGGAAATCGCCGCAATTTTATTTAGCTTATTCTTTGCTTTAAATATTGGCGCAAGCGGAGCAGCCGCTTCGATGGGCATCGCATATGGTTCAGGTGCGATCAAAAAGCCAATATACGCGCTCAGCGTTTGTGCGGTTGGAATATTAGCAGGTTCAGTGATTGGCGGCGGCGAGGTCGTCAAAACGATCAGCTCCGGGATTATGCCTGAATCTGTCATCACACTTGAAATTGTGTGTATCATCATTGGCTCGGCCGCATTATCACTTTTCATAGCGAACCTCTTGGCCATTCCTTTATCCACAAGTGAGGTCACAGTAGGAGCTGTGGTCGGTGTGGCAGCCGCATATAAAGTGCTGTATGTGAAATCGATCTTAGTCATTGTCTCTTTTTGGGTGATTATTCCGATTGTTGCCTTTGTTTTTACCTTTGCTGTTGTCAAAATCATCAGATTGTTCCCTAAACGGACATTATCCAAAAAAGGTACATTGATCTTATCTGTTGTTTTGATTATCAGTGGGTTTTTAGAAGCATTTTCAGCCGGCATGAACAATGTCGCCAATGCGGTCGGCCCGCTTGTCGCGTCAGGTGTTTTATCAGTCGGGCAAGGAACCCTTTACGGCGGAATATTTGTGGCCATTGGGGCGCTGCTTCTAGGAAGAAGGGTACTAGAAACAAACGGAAAGAAAATTACACGCTATCAAACGGGTGAAGGCATTCTATTATCGAGCACCGGTGCAGGACTTGTCATCGTCAGCTCTATATTCGGACTCCCTGTTCCCCTTACTCAAATTACCTCCTCGTCCATTATTGGGCTTGGTATGGCAAAGGGTGGACCGAACATTTTTCATAAACATGTTGTGAAAAAAATGCTGAAGGTATGGGTTGTGTCACCTTTCTTATCACTTAGTCTATCTTATTTGTTGGTAAGCCTTTTCTTAAAAGGAGACTATTACTCTATCTTTATCATGATGAGTGTACTGCTTGCTTCACTAGGTGCACTGAGTCTTATGAAGGCAGTTAAAAATGAGAGCAGCTCGATTCATGAACAGGGCGGCGGGATTTAAATATAAATCCGACTATTAACATCTAATAAATATGAACATTGAGAGGAAGATGAACAAATGAGTTTAACACCACATGGTGGCGTATTAATTAATCGAGTAAATGAAGAATTTGATCTAAGCACAGCTGCGAAAGAAATTGAGCTGGATGCCATCTCTTTTGCAGACCTTGAACTCATCGCAATTGGCGGGTATAGTCCAATTGAAGGGTTTTTAACGAAAGCTGATTATGAAGCAGTTGTCAGCAGTATGCGACTAGCAAGTGGTGTCGTTTGGTCTCTTCCGATTACTTTGCCTGTCACAAAGGAAAAAGCAGCGGAGATCAATCAAGGTGACATTGTTCGTCTATCGTATAATGGAACAGTATACGGGGTCATTGAGGTGGAAGATCAATACACACCTGATAAGGAAAAAGAAGCAGTGAATGTGTATAAAACAGATGACCGCAATCACCCAGGCGTGAAAAAATTATTTGAACGCGGTGACACGTATATTGGTGGTAAAATTACACTGACGAAACGCAGTGAAAAACCTTTCCCGCAATTTACGTATGAGCCAGAAGAAACAAGAAAACAGTTTAAAGAAAACGGCTGGAAAACCATTGTCGGTTTCCAAACGAGAAATCCAGTCCATCGCGCGCATGAATACATTCAAAAGACAGCACTGGAAACAGTGGATGGTCTATTTTTAAATCCACTTGTTGGTGAAACAAAATCTGATGATATTCCAGCAGATGTAAGAATGAAAAGCTATCAAGTGTTACTGAACGGTTATTACCCGAAAGACCGCGTCTTTTTAGGTGTTTTTCCTGCTGCCATGCGTTATGCTGGACCAAAGGAAGCGATTTTTCATGCGCTTGTGCGTAAAAATTATGGCTGTACACATTTTATTGTCGGCAGAGATCATGCAGGTGTTGGTGATTATTACGGCACATACGAAGCGCAGGAGCTATTCGAACAATTTACAAGCGAAGAAATTGGGATCACACCATTAAAATTTGAACACAGCTTTTACTGCAATACATGTGAAGCCATGGCAACACCAAAAACATGCCCACATGATAAAAGCGAACATGTCATTCTTTCAGGTACAAAGGTTAGAACGATGCTGAGAAATGGTGAATTACCACCGAGCACGTTCAGCCGAAAAGAAGTCATTGAAACATTAATCGAAGGATTAAAAACGACGGTATCTTAAAGGAGGATATGACATGAGCAACGAACATATCGTGTGGCATGATTCATCTATTACTAAAAAAGAATATCAACAGAAAAACAACCATACAAGCGGGATCATTTGGCTGACAGGTCTAAGCGGTTCAGGTAAATCGACGATCGCCAACGCAACAGCTCGAGAGCTGTTTGAACAGGGGTACCAAGTGACAGTTCTTGACGGCGATAACGTACGTCATGGACTCAATAAAGACTTAGGCTTTTCAGATGACGACAGAAAAGAGAACATTCGGCGCATCGGTGAAGTGGCGAAATTATTTGTTGAGCAAGGAACGATTGTCATTACTGCTTTTATTTCACCATTTCAAGAAGACCGCCAAATCGTAAGACAGTTAGTCGAAGACGGAGAATTTCACGAAGTGTTTGTGAAATGTGATCTGAACGTGTGTGAAGAGCGTGATCCAAAGGGATTATATAAAAAAGCAAGAAACGGCGAAATTCCATTTTTCACGGGAATCGATTCACCATACGAAGAGCCAGCTGCGCCTGAGCTCGTCCTAGATACAGGTGAATTATCACGCGAGGAGTCAAAACAGCGCCTTGTTGAATATGTAAAGGATAAAACGAAATAATCGCCTGATGGCAGGGGGAGAAAGCAAGATGGGGAAAGTATACATTGTTGGTGCCGGACCGGGTGACCCAGACTTAATTACGCTAAAGGCCCATAAGGCAATACAGCAGGCAGATGTCATTTTATATGATCGTCTTGTCAATCAAGAGATTCTTGCCCATGCCAAACCGGAGGCGGAGTTGATCTATTGCGGCAAACTGCCGAATCATCATACGATGAGACAGGAAGCGATTAATGAAGCACTTGTTGCTTATGCGAAGGAAGGGAACATAGTCGTTCGTCTAAAAGGCGGTGATCCCTTTGTATTTGGCCGTGGCGGTGAAGAAATCGAATGCTTAGCTGAGCATGGTATTCCGTATGAAGTTGTCCCGGGGATTACTTCTGGCATTGCAGCCGCTGCTTATGCAGGCATTCCAGTCACGCACCGAGAATTCAGCTCAAATGTTGCGTTTGTAACAGGGCATTATCAAAAGGATGAACATTTTGAAGAAAAGTGGGAAGCGCTGGCGACGGGGATTGATACCCTTGTCATTTACATGGGCGTCAAAAACGTGGAAAGAGTCCAGCGGCTGCTTTTGAAGAATGGGCGGAATCCTGAAACCCCAGCTGCGTTTATTCACTGGGGAACGACCACAAGGCAAAAGACGACTTGCTGCACGGTGGCGACACTATCTGAAACGGTTGAAAAAGAAGGGATCGAGCATCCGAGTTTAATCGTAGTAGGAGATGTCGTTCACTTTCATCAAAAGTTGAACTGGTTTGAACCAGCACTGATTGAGAAATGAAAACAAAGATGAAAAGACACGTGTAGACATCGTGTCTTTTCGTCTGAATAAAACTAAGGTCGCAAGGAGGAGTCAAATGAAACAAGCTGTCCTTTATGTTGGGCATGGAAGCAGGGTAAAAGAAGCACAGGATAAAGCCATTTCTTTTATGAAAAGCTGTATGCCGTTAGTGGAAGCAGATATCCAAGAAATTTGTTTTTTAGAGTTGACGGACCCTTCAATCGAAGAAGGGTTTGAGACTTGTGTACAAAAAGGAGCAACCCACATTGCGATCGTCCCGCTCCTCCTTTTAACTGCCATGCATGCCAAATCAGATATTCCAGATGAGATTGTGAAAGTACAAAAACGTTTCCCACAAGTGAAGGTGACATATGGAAGACCTATAGGCGTGAACCAAGAAGTCACGAAAGCGGTTATCGCAAGGATTGAAGAAGCAGGATACAAGGGAGAGCACGCAAAAATTCTCTTAATTGGCCGCGGAAGCTCTGATCCAGATGTAAAGCGGGATGTGTTTGGCATTGCAGATGATGTCCGTAGCATGTTGCCTTGTGCAGAGGTTTTTCCGTGTTTTATTACAGCGTGTGAACCGAATTATCGTGACGTCTTAGCACAGTTAACAGTAGATGACGATACGCCTGTCTATCTCGTGCCTTATCTTTTATTTACTGGCATTTTAATGAAAGAGATTGAGAATGAAGCGAATCAGGCGAGAGAGCGGTTGCGAGATGTCCGTGTCTGCCGATATATTGGGTTTCATCCCCATGTAAAAGCAGCTTATATTGAACGTGTGCAGGAAACCATCTTAAACAAAGAGGATGCGTTTCGTTTTCAAGGAGAAAGCCATGCTTCCAGTTCATCTTGATCTAACCAATAAACATGTGCTGATTGCCGGCGGTGGAAGGATTGCGGCTAGAAGGACGAGTGCGCTATGCATGGAGCCATGCAGCATAACCATTGTAAGCCCTGACATTTGTGATGAAATGGCGAATCTCATTGAGACATATCAGCTGACTTGGAAGAAAAAGAAAGTTGATGCGGAAGATGTAAAGGATGCATTTTTGATTGTTGCTGCTACAGACGACACTTCAGTAAACGAGTGGATGACGCAATCAGCGCTTCCTCATCAGCTCGTCAACTGTGTGAGCCAGTCAGAGCTAGGCAATGTAATTGTGCCAAAGGTTGTAAGGGCAGGAAAAGTGACAATCTCCATATCTACGAGTGGTGCAAGCCCAGCCCGCACTAAACAGCTGGCTGAGGCCATTGAGACCTTGCTTGAACAAGAGGATGTAGATGCACTCGATGAGCTCTATATAGAAAGGAAAAAACGACAAAGAAAAAGCCGATAAAATCTCATCTAAAGATTTAATCGGCTCTTTTTTATTTTCTCAGCTTTAGGACAACATCCTCATCAGGCGTTACAAATAATGTTTGCTGCTGATCATACGTGACAAAGCCCGGTTTTGCTCCGTTTGGTTTTTTCACATGCCGGATTTTCGTATAATCGACAGGGACGGAGCTTGATTCTTTTGCCTTCGAGAAGTAGGCAGCAATTTGTGCCGCTTCAAGCAAGGTTTGTTCATCAGGCGCTTTGTGACGAATGACGACATGTGATCCAGGAATATCCTTTGTGTGCAGCCAAATGTCATCACGAGCTGCCGCCTTTGTGGTCAAATATTCGTTTTGCTTGTTGTTTTTTCCAACGAGAATCGGAACACCTTGAGAGGATTCATATGCTTCAAGCTGTATGGCCGATGTTTTTTTCTTTTTGGCATTGCGTTTTTGTTTGGGACGCAAATATTTTCCTTCCACCAGTTCTTCTCTTATTTCCTCTAAATCTTTTGGTGAGGCAGAGGACAGCTGCTGGATCAGCTCGTCAAAATATACAATTTCTTCATGTGTTCGCTCAATTTGTTCATTTACGGCCTCTACTGCATTTTTTGCCTTTTGGTATTTTGTAAAATACGCTTGTGCATTTTCAGAAGGGGTTTTGTTTGTTTTGAGCGGGATCGTGATCTCTCCGCCTTCTTCATCATAATAATTGATGACAGTCGCTTCTTTATCCCCTTTTTTAATCGCATATATATTGGCAGTAAGCAATTCACCATAAAGCTGATACTTATGCGCATTTTGAGATTCTTCAAGCGTTCTTGTTAGTTTTTTTAGCTTGTTTTCATTTTTCTTTTTTTCATTCACAACAAAGCGTTCAAGATCAGCCGCCTGCTGTTTGACTCTGTCTCTTTCAGCTTTTCCGAAATAAAAGCGGTCAAGTAGCTCACTAAGAGAATCAAACGTCTTCATGTCACCATCGACGTGCTGAAGTTCTAATAAATAAAAATACTCTTTCCCATCTTTTCTCGTGAGCTGAGGGGTAAAAGAATGCGCCTGAATGAGCTGAAACATCTCGAGCAATGTACTTGGAATCGTTTCCTGATTGGCAAGACCGGCCCTATGGACAGCTTCCTTAGCAAACAGCGGAGAAACCCCGGAGAATGTATCGACAATTTGATTGGCGATTTTCCCTTCTTGAAAACGTAAATGCTTTAAAATATCTTCCTTCGTCACGTCAAAAGGATTCAGCTTTTGCTGTGCCGGCGGCAGAAGATATTGATGTCCGGGCAGCACCGTTCGATAGCTGTTCACAGATGGAGAAAGATGTTTCAGTCCGTCAATGATCTGCTCCGTTTCGTCCTCCACGAGAATTAAGTTGCTGTGCCTGCCCATAATTTCAATATACAGCTTACGGGTTTGTTCATCGCCAATTTCATTTCGGCTGCGCACGTGCAGCACGATCACCCGATCTAACCCAATTTGTTCAAAACGTTCAATGAACCCACCCTCAAGATGTTTTCTGAGGAGCATACAAAACATTGGCGGTTCGCTCGGATTATCATCATGGTGCTCAGTGAGCTGTACTCTTGCATAGCTCGGGTGAGCGGATAAAAGCAGCTTATGATTCTTCCCCTTTGACCGGATATGAAAAATCAGCTCATGCTTGTATGGCTGATGTATTTTCGAAATTCTTCCGCCAGTTAATGTTTCTTGCAATTCATTTGTCATACCGTATGTAAAAATGCCGTCAAATGACATGTTGGATACACCCTCTTCTTTCACACAAATCTACTGAAAGAACCTTACGTTTTCTCGTTCTTTAGGCAGTCTTATTATTATAGCATGATTTAGGACGAGTCTGAATAAACTGGCTTATAGAACACTGCATAAGAGAGAGAACAAAAGAGGAGTGGACGAGGTCAAATGAATTGGCATGAACTGAACCAAACCGATTTATTAAAAACAATGAATACATCGATAGGTGACGGACTGTCAGAAAAAGATGTGCAAAAGCGGCTTGAAAAGCATGGGCCAAATGAATTGCAGGAAGGGAAAAAGGCGTCGGCGTTCGTTATTTTTTTAGCGCAATTTAAAGACTTTATGGTGTTAATCCTGCTTGCGGCAACGATTATTTCTGCCTTTTTAGGTGAATATATTGATGCTGTGGCGATTGTGGCGATTGTGCTGATAAATGGTGTGCTTGGCTTTTATCAGGAACGCCGTGCGGAAAAGTCCCTCCAAGCACTAAAGGAATTATCAACGCCGCATGTCTATGCAAGGAGAAACAATGAATGGGTCAAGATCCCGTCGAAGCACCTCGTGCCGGGAGATATTGTGAAGTTTTCAAGTGGGGATCGAATTGGGGCAGATATCAGATTACTAGAAACAAAGAGTTTGGAAATCGAAGAATCTGCCCTCACTGGAGAGTCCATCCCAGCGGTCAAACATGCGAGTCCGCTCTCACGAGATCATGTCTCGCTTGGAGATTTGACGAACATGGCCTTTATGGGGACGCTTGTCACAAGAGGAAGCGGTGTAGGGGTTGTCATTGGTACAGGGATGAATACGGCGATGGGACAAATTGCCGGTATGCTGGATTCAGCAGGTAATATGGAAACACCGCTGCAAAGACGCCTTGAGCAGCTGGGGAAAATTTTAATTGTGGCTGCATTATTTTTAACTGTGCTTGTGGTTGTTCTTGGTGTGGTGCAAGGTCATGATTTGTATCATATGTTCTTAGCGGGTGTATCTCTCGCTGTTGCTGCGATTCCAGAAGGACTGCCAGCGATCGTCACTGTCGCACTTTCCCTAGGTGTGCAGCGGATGATTAAACAAAAATCCATTGTCAGAAAGCTGCCGGCTGTGGAAACACTTGGCTGCGCCTCGATTATTTGCTCAGATAAAACAGGCACAATGACACAAAATAAAATGACAGTGACACATGTATGGGCAGAGGGGAAAACGTGGAATATTTCTGGCACTGGGTACGAGCCGTCAGGTGATTTTACCTTAAACGGAGAACTTGTCCATGTAGACAAACATCCAAGCCTGCAAAAGGTGCTATTATACGGAGCACTTTGTAATACATCGACCATTGTTGAAAAAGACGGTGAGATGAGACTTGATGGCGATCCGACAGAAGGAGCACTTCTAACCGCTGCGCGTAAAGCGGGTTTTACAGAGCAATTCATCGAAGCGGGATTTCGTGTGGTGGAGGAATTCCCTTTTGACTCTGAAAGAAAAATGATGTCAGTCGTCGTGGAAACGAATCAGAAGGAGCGGTATGTCATTGCCAAAGGGGCGCCAGATGTGCTGATGAACCGTTCAAGTCATATGATGCACGGCGGACGCACCGCATCATTTTCAAAGGCCCACCGGCAAGAAACAGAAGCTGCCATTCAAGGTTTAGCAAGACAAGCGCTTAGAACCATTGCGATTGCATATAAAAAAGTAAGCCTGACAGAAAAAATCACATCTGTTCAGCAGGCAGAAACTGGCCTCACATTTATCGGTCTAGAGGGCATGATTGATCCACCTCGTCCTGAAGTGAGACGAGCGATTAAAGAATGCCGGGATGCTGGCATTAAAACAGTGATGATTACAGGCGATCACGTAGAAACGGCTAAAGCGATCGCTAAAGATTTAAGTCTCTTACCGAAGCAAGGAAAGGTGCTTGATGGAAAAGCTCTGGATCAGCTAAGTGACAAAGAGCTGGAGCAAACAGCAGAAGATGTGTACGTCTTTGCTCGTGTATCACCTGAGCATAAGCTGAGAATTGTGAAGGCCTATCAAAAAAATGGACATATTGTCGCGATGACAGGTGATGGGGTGAATGATGCGCCAGCGATTAAACAGGCGGATATCGGCATATCCATGGGGATTACCGGAACAGACGTTGCCAAAGAAGCTTCTTCTCTTATTTTGCTTGATGACAACTTTGCGACCATTAAATCCGCTATTAAAGAGGGCCGGAATATTTATGAAAACATTCGCAAATTTGTCCGCTATTTGCTGGCATCGAATGTGGGAGAGATTTTGGTCATGCTGTTTGCGATGCTTCTTGCGCTTCCATTGCCTCTCGTTCCAATTCAAATTTTGTGGGTAAACCTTGTCACAGACGGCTTGCCGGCTATGGCACTTGGAATGGATAAACCAGAAGGCGATGTCATGAAGAGAAAGCCGCGGAACATGAAAGAGGGGATTTTTGCAAGAGGGCTTGGCTGGAAGGTCGTATCAAGAGGGTTTCTGATCGGGATTGCCACTTTGTTAGCCTTTATGTTTGTGTATCACCGTGATCCGAACAATCTTCAATATGCGCAGACGGTTGCATTCAGCACACTCGTTTTGGCGCAGCTCATTCATGTGTTTGACTGCCGCAGTGAACGGTCTATTTTTGAACGCAATCCATTCGGGAATATGTACTTGATCGGCGCCGTTGTGTCTTCCCTGCTGCTGATGCTTGTGGTCATTTATTATCCGCCGCTTCAGCCGATTTTCAAAACGGTGGCGGTCGCACCAGTTGATTGGCTTCTGATCATCGGTATGTCTGCATTGCCAACTTTTTTACTGGCGGGATCACTTTTGACAAGAAAAAAATAATTGGTTATGGTATAATTTTGAGGTAATAGTGTCTGCTATTACCTTTTTCATTTTATTAATATGAAAGAATTGGGTGTTTTCACATGATACGCAGTATGACGGGATTCGGCCAAGCGAGTAAAACGGATGGAGAACTGACAGTGTCAGTTGAGCTAAAATCGGTCAATCACCGTTTTAAAGAGGTTCATGCCCGTTTGCCGAGGCCGCTTTTATATTTCGAAGATACATTAAAAAAAATTATTCTTCGTCACGTGCAGCGCGGTCGAATTGAGCTGTTTGTTACGATTGAAGGCGGTAAACTTGCAAGCCGGTCTTTACAGATTGACTGGCCGCTGCTTGATGAATATATGAAAGCCGCAAAAGACCTTGAGGACCGCTATCATATTTCAGGTATTCAGCATGCACATGACTTACTGAAGCTGGAACAGGCTGTTCAGGTGGAAGAGTCAGTCAGCCGAAATGAGCAGCTGGAGCATTTGCTGATAGACACTTGTGAAGAAGCTGTCAAGGAGCTTTGCTTCATGAGAGAGCAGGAGGGAACATCACTTCAAAAAGACTGTGAACTCAGGCTGTCTGAACTCGAGGCATTTACAGAAGAAATCAAAGTGTTTGCACCAGAGGTTGTGAGTCAGTACAAAGAACGATTGAATCAAAGATTGCAAGAATGGATCGGAGAGGCGCTTGAAGAGAGTAGGCTGACCACAGAAGCGGCCATCTTTGCTGATCGCTGTGACATTACAGAAGAGATTACCAGGCTGAAAAGTCATTTTCAGCAGTTCCAGCAAATTTTGACGCAAGGCGGCGCTGCCGGACGAAAGCTTGACTTTCTTGTACAGGAGCTCAACCGTGAAGTGAACACGATTGGATCAAAAGCAAACCATCACCATTTAACAAAGCTGGTGGTTGAAATGAAAAGCGCTATTGAAAAAATAAAAGAACAAGTGCAAAATATAGAATAGTCATTGTGTATGCTGTTTACAGTGCGTCTCTTTCGGCGAGACTAGAGACGTTTATATTACAGGGGGACGAAAGAAGATGACCATAAAGTTGATCAATATCGGATTTGGAAACATCATTTCAGCGAATCGGATGATTTCGATCGTCAGTCCGGAATCAGCACCGATTAAACGAATGATACAAGACGCAAGAGATCGAGGCATGCTCATTGATGCGACATATGGAAGAAGAACCCGTGCTGTTGTCATTATGGACAGTGACCATGTCATCTTATCTGCCGTTCAGCCTGAGACTGTCGCGCAAAGACTTTCTGTAAAAGAAGAAATCATAGATGAAGGGCAGGGGTAATACGCCATTATGAAAGAAAGAGGACTTTTAATCGTTCTCTCTGGACCTTCGGGAGTTGGAAAAGGAACGGTCAGACAAGCCATTTTCTCCCAGGAAGATACGAAATTTGAATACTCTATTTCTGTGACAACCCGCAAACCGCGTGAAGGTGAAAGAAATGGTGTTGATTATTTCTTTAAAACCAGGGAAGAATTTGAACATATGATTGAAAACAAAAAGCTGTTAGAATGGGCAGAATATGTCGGGAATTACTACGGCACGCCTGTTGACTATGTAGAACAAACATTGAGCGAAGGAAAAGATGTTTTCCTTGAAATCGAAGTGCAAGGTGCACTTCAAGTAAGAGAAGCATTCCCGGAAGGTCTCTTTATTTTCCTTGCACCGCCAAGTCTTTCAGAACTTCAAAACCGCATTATTACACGCGGGACAGAATCTGAGGATCTCATCCGTAACCGAATGGCTGCTGCAAAAGAAGAAATTGAAATGATGGATGCTTATGACTATGTCGTTGAAAACGACGATGTCGAGCTTGCATGTGAAAGAATTAAAGCGATCGTCCTTGCAGAGCACCTGCGAAGAGACAGAGTCGCACCAAGATATAAAAAAATGCTGGGGGTAGAATAAACCATGTTAGATCCTTCAATTGACTCATTGATGAACAAACTTGACTCAAAATATACACTTGTCACAGTGTCTGCACGCCGTGCACGTGAAATGCAAATCCATCAAGATCAACAAATCGAAAACACAAAATCCTACAAATTTGTAGGGAAAGCTCTTGAAGAAATCGATGCTGGTCTTTTGACATTTGAAAAAGAAGAGCAAGAATAACATCGCTTCTGCTATGCAGATACGATACGTTCAAAAAAGTCAAAACTATGATTGGTTTTGACTTTTTTGAATTGTAGACGAATTTGTGAAAAAGGCCGTTAAGGGGGACAAACAAATGTTACAGTCAAAAAATATTTTACTCGGCGTCAGCGGAGGAATCGCCGTATATAAAGCAGCTGCACTCACTAGTAAACTCGTACAGGCAGGCGCAAACGTAAGAGTGATTATGACAGAATCTGCCCGTGAGTTTGTGTCTCCACTCACCTTTCAAGCCCTATCTCGGCATGAGGTGTATGTGGATACATTTAAAGAAAACAATCCAAAAGTCATTGCGCATATTGATGTAGCTGACTGGGCCGATCTCATTCTTGTTGCCCCTGCAACAGCACATACCATTGGTAAAATGGCCGCAGGGCTTGCTGATGATATGCTCACAACCACCTTGCTTGCTTCAACAGCTCCTGTATGGGTTGCACCGGCTATGAATGTGCACATGTATGACCATCCAGCTGTCAAACGGAACATCCGCACTTTATATGAAGACGGCTACCGGTTTATAGAGCCAAGTGAAGGCTATTTAGCATGTGGCTACATTGGAAAAGGACGCTTAGAGGAGCCTGAAAAAATTGTTGAACACATCCGTGCGTTTTTTGATGAGCCAGCCAGTTTGCCGCTTTCAGGTAAAAAAGTCGTGGTCACAGCTGGCCCTACACGAGAAGTGATCGACCCTGTTCGTTTTCTTTCAAATCGATCTTCTGGGAAAATGGGCTATGCCATTGCAGAAGCTGCCGAGCAAATGGGGGCTGATGTCACGCTCATTTCAGGACCTGTTTCGTTAACTGCGCCTGAGCATGTGGATGTGGTGCAAGTGGAATCGGCTGAGGAGATGTATCAAGCAGCGTTAGATGTATACGAGACAGCAGATATAGTGATTAAATCAGCAGCCGTTGCTGATTATACGCCTGTCACGACGTATTCTCATAAAATGAAAAAACAAGACGGTGAACTAGCGGTTGAATTTAAGCGGACGAAAGATATTTTAAAAGAGCTTGGGAAAAGAAAAGAACATCAGGTGCTAGTCGGCTTTGCAGCTGAGACGCAGGATGTAGAATACTATGCGAAAAAGAAAATCGAATCCAAGCACTTAGATATGATTGTCGCGAACAATGTTGCAGCAGAGGGCGCAGGCTTTGGCACAGATACGAATGTCGCAGCATTGATCAAAGCAGACGGAACAAAAAAAGAGCTGCCAATGATGAGTAAAAAAGACCTTGCCTTTGAAATCTTACAGGAGGCAAAACAGCTGCTGCCAAAAGAGCGTGATCGAGCATGATTGCTGAAGTGATCGTCGATGTCACAACGAAAGCCATTGACAGGCCATTTGACTATCGTGTGCCAGACCGCTTTAAAGGCCTTGTCAAGGCTGGTATGAGGGTAGTGGTTCCTTTTGGCCCAAGGAAGATTCAAGGGTTTGTGACAAAAATTAAAGAAGAAACAGACGTACAGTCAGGAAACATCAAGGACATTGTCGATTTATTTGATTTATCTCCTGTTCTGACAGATGAGCTATTGGAGCTTTCCCACTGGCTGACGGAAAAAACATTGTCCTATCATATTACGGCGCTTCAATCGATGCTTCCAGCAGCGATGAAAGCAAAATATGAAAAAGAAATTCAGGTGTTATCAGCTGAGGAACTTCCGCAGTCATTGAAAGAGCTTTTCGGTCAGCAAGAGAGCATCCTTTACGCTGACATTCCGCCTGAACAGCTGAAGCCTATTCAAAAGCATGTCCAAAAAGGCCATCTAGAAGTCAGATATCACGTCTCACAAAAATCCGGAAAGAAAAAGGTGCGGACACTTCAGATAGCAGTTACGAAAGAAAAACTTGAAGAAAAGCAGGAACAGTTAAAGAAAAATGCGGTGAAACAGAAGGCGCTGCTTGCCTTTTTACTTCAAACGAATGAAACGACGTTTTTAGCAAAAGATTTGCAGCAGCAAACAGGTGCTAGTTCTCAAACGATAAAAGCCTTGATTCAAGAAGGTCTGTTAACAGAAAGCTATGAAGAGATTTATCGAGATCCTTATCGGGATAGGGAGTTTACACCATCTACTCCTCTTGATCTCACAACAGAGCAAGCAGAAGCGGCAAAACCCATTCATCAAGCAGTGAGCGATGACAAACATGAAACGTTTTTACTGCACGGGGTCACAGGAAGCGGTAAAACCGAAATTTATTTACAGACGATTGATCATGTCCTCCAAAAGGGAAAAGAAGCGATCGTCCTAGTTCCTGAAATTTCATTAACGCCTCAAATGGTCCAGCGTTTTAAAGAGCGCTTCGGGTCCAATGTGGCTGTTCTTCATAGCGGCTTATCGACTGGGGAAAAATACGATGAATGGCGGAAAATCCACCGCAAGGAAGTCAAGCTTGTCGTTGGCGCAAGATCGGCTGTTTTCGCCCCGTTTGAAAATCTAGGAATGATCATTATAGATGAAGAACATGAATCGTCATATAAACAAGAAGAAATGCCTCGGTATCATGCGAAAGATGTGGCCATTGAACGAGCAGGGCGGCACCAATGTCCGGTTGTATTAGGCAGTGCAACGCCTTCACTTGAGTCATATGCGCGTGCGAAAAAGGGTGTGTATACACTGCTGACGCTCAAACGGCGCGTCAATCAGCAGCAGCTGCCGCACGTTTCGTTAATTGATATGAGAGAAGAATTAAGAAACGGCAACCGCTCCATGTTCTCAGAAGAATTAATGCTCAGGTTAAAAGAAGTACTTGAAAGGAAAGAGCAGGCGGTTTTATTTCTCAATAAAAGAGGTTATTCATCCTTTGTGATGTGCCGTGATTGCGGATATGTGGAACAATGTCCTCATTGTGAGATCTCTCTCACTTATCACCGCTTTCAAAAACGGCTGAAGTGCCATTACTGCGGTCACGAAGCTCCTGTACCTGCAGAATGTCCAGAATGCCATAGTGAGCATATTCGCTATTTTGGTACAGGCACGCAGCGTGTGGAAGAAGAGCTGACGAAGGTATTGCCAGAAGCAAGGGTCATCCGAATGGATGTAGATACAACCTCTCGGAAAGGTGCGCACGAAAAGCTTCTCACGTCCTTTGGCAACAAAGAAGCGGATATACTGCTTGGGACGCAAATGATTGCAAAAGGATTAGACTTCCCAGATGTTACACTTGTCGGTGTCCTTAGTGCGGATACGTCTCTTCACATCCCTGATTTTCGTTCAAGTGAAAAAACGTTTCAGCTTCTCACGCAAGTAAGCGGACGGGCGGGACGTCATGAAAAAGCGGGGTCAGTCATTATTCAATCATATACACCTTCGCATTATAGTATTGAATTAACCAAACAGCATGATTATGAAGCCTTTTATGAGCAGGAGATGCTGCACCGTCGTCATCAGTCCTATCCGCCATTTTATTTTTTGGCGATGGTGACTGTATCACATGAAGAAGTGACAAAGGCAGCGCATGTCACAGACAAAATTGTTCAGTTCCTGAAAATGAATTGTGCACCGAATACAAGAATTCTCGGTCCTGCTGCTTCTCCGATCGCTAAGATCAAAGATAGATATCGATATCAATGCGTGATAAAATACAAAAGGGAAAATGAACTGGCAAGTTTATTACGAAAAATACAAGATCATTATCAAAAAGAAATGGAACAAAAACAGTTGATGATATCAATCGATATGAATCCATATATGATGATGTAAAACGGAGGTCTTTTCGTGGCAATCAAACCGATCGTCTTACATCCTGCAGACGTGCTTGAACAACAAACAGAGCTTGTTGATACATTCGATAAAAAACTGAAAAAACTGCTGGATGATATGTATGATACAATGCTTGAACTAGATGGAGTCGGCCTAGCCGCACCACAAATTGGCATCTCAAAAAGAATCGCCGTGGTCGATATCGGAGAAGATTCTGGGAGGATTGATTTGGTAAATCCTGAGATTCTTGAAGTGGAAGGAAGCCAGACAGACATTGAAGGCTGCCTGAGCTTTCCATCTTTATACGGAACGGTTGAAAGACCAAATTATGTGAAGGTGAAAGCCTTTGATAAGAAAGGCAAACCATTTACAATAGAAGCAGAAGGATTTTTAGCAAGAGCTTTATTGCATGAAATTGATCACTTAGACGGTGTATTATTCACGTCGAAGATCATTCAAACCTATACAGAAAAAGAACTTGCGGAAATGGAAGGGTGAAGAAAATGGCACGTATCGTATTTATGGGAACCCCTGATTTCTCAGTACCTGTGCTGCAAACACTTATAACAGAAGGATACGAAGTGGTCGGGGTCGTCACACAGCCAGATCGCCCGAAAGGCAGAAAACGAGTACTGACGCCGCCTCCTGTGAAAGTAGAAGCCTTAAAACACGGCATTCCAGTTTTACAGCCTGAAAAGGTACGTCTTGATGAAGAAATTGATAAAGTGCTTGCGTTAAAGCCAGATTTGATCGTAACAGCAGCGTTCGGACAAATTTTGCCAAAAAGATTACTTGATGAACCTGAATTTGGCTGTATCAACGTTCATGCCTCACTGCTGCCAGAACTAAGAGGCGGTGCACCGATCCATTATGCGATCCTGCAAGGCAAAAAGAAAACAGGCGTGACGATCATGTATATGGTAGAAAAGCTTGATGCAGGTGACATGATTAGCAAAGTAGAAGTAGAAATTGATGAATTAGACAACGTCGGAACACTGCATGATAAATTAAGTGTGGCTGGTGCGGCCTTATTAAAAGACACCGTTCCAAATGTGTTAAGCAGGTCTATCTCGCCAATTCCGCAAAATGAAGAGGCAGCAACGTATGCACCAAATATTAAGCGGGAGCAGGAAAGATTAGACTGGACCAAGCCAGGAGAAGAGCTTTACAACCAAGTTCGTGGCTTAAATCCATGGCCAGTTGCCTATACTGAATGGAGCGGTGCTAACTTAAAAGTATGGGAAGCGAAAAAAGTTCCGCTTCAAGCACCAGAAGAACCTGGGAAAGTGATTGAGCTTCAAAAAGAAGGACCAGTCGTTGGAACAGGAAATCAGCAAGGCCTTTTATTAACGAGTGTACAGCCCGCTGGAAAGAAAAAAATGAGCGGTGAAAACTTCTTAAGAGGCGCAAATATCGAAATTGGACAGAAATTAGGGCTAATCAATGAAGAAAAGTAATGTGAGAGAAGTAGCGCTAGACGCTTTAATCAAACTCGAACAAAATCAAGCCTACAGTAACTTGCTTTTGCAGTCAGTGATGAAAGAGAAAGAACTCTCCGATCAAGACAAACCGCTATTAACAGAACTTGTATACGGTACACTGCAAAACAAGCTGGCACTTGATTATATGCTCACACCCTTTGTGAAAAAACCGCAAAAAGTGGCTCCATGGGTGATGCAGCTTTTGCGGATGTCTCTTTATCAGATGGTTTATCTTGAAAAAATTCCAGATCGTGCTGCCATCCATGAAGCAGTGGAACTAACGAAAAAGCGCGGACATAAAGGTATTTCTTCACTAGTCAACGGCGTTCTTCGTTCTGTGCAAAGAGAAGGCGTGCCATCATTTGATGCGATCAAAGATCCGGTAAAAAGGCTTTCGATAGAGACAAGCCATCCATTGTGGCTCGTACAAGAATGGGTGGAGGCGTACGGTTTTGAAGCAGCAGAAAGCATGTGCCGTATTCATTTAGTCCCGCCAAAGCAGACATTGCGTGTCAATCAAATGAAAAAAAACCGCACTGCACTGCAGCAAGAACTCATGGAGGCAGGAATTGAAACAGAGCTCGGCGACTTATCTGAGGATGCACTCAAACTCATGAAAGGATCTATCGTATCTACTCCTTTCTTTCAAGAGGGCTTTGTCACGATTCAAGATGAAAGTTCCATGCTTGTCGCAAGAGCGCTGGATCCTCAGCCGGGAGAAATGGTGCTTGATGCCTGTGCCGCCCCTGGTGGTAAATCAACACATATTGCAGAGCGAATGAACGATGAGGGGAACATTGTGTCTCTTGATTTACATGAGCACAAAGTAAAACTGATCAAACAGGCGGCAAAGCGTCTAAACTTAACGCATATTGAGGCAAAAGCGCTTGATGCAAGAAAAGCATCCGACCATTATGATGATGCTTCGTTTGACCGTATTCTTATTGATGCACCATGTTCAGGTTTTGGCGTCATCAGACGAAAACCAGATATGAAATATACAAAGTCCTCGGAAGACTCAGCAAGACTTGCGACAATTCAGCAATCGATCTTGCATGAAACAGCCCAGCTGCTAAAGCCAGGCGGTACCCTTGTATACAGTACATGTACAATGGATCCAACAGAAAATCAACAAGTGATTCATGCGTTTTTACAAGAACACCAAGACTTCGAACCCGATCTATCTCTTAATGAACGGCTGCCTGAGCAGGTTGCTCCGTTTGTTCAAAACGGAAGTGTACAAATACTTCCTCATTATTTCGGAACAGATGGTTTCTTTATTTGCAGCATGAGAAAGAAGGGATAAAAAATGACAGAACAAAAACAAAAAGTAAGAAAAGAACTGAAAACAGACATGCCGTCGATCTACTCGTTTGAGCTAAATGAAATCAAAGACTGGTTAAAGGAACAAGGCGAAAAGCCTTTCCGTGCAACACAAATTTTTGAGTGGCTTTATGAAAAACGCGTCACATCCTTTGATGAAATGTCTAACCTATCAAAGGAATTAAGAGAAAAATTAAAAGATCAATTCGCCATCACGACTTTAAAAACAGTGATCAAACAAACTTCTCAAGATGGAACGATCAAGTTTTTATTTGAATTACATGATGGTTATACGATTGAAACAGTGCTGATGCGCCACGAATACGGCAACTCTGTCTGCGTCACAACACAGGTTGGCTGCCGGATTGGTTGTACATTCTGTGCATCTACACTTGGCGGGTTAAAACGAAACCTTGAAGCAGGAGAAATTGTGGCCCAAGTATTGAAAGTACAACAGGCGCTTGATGAAACAGATGAACGCGTCAGCTCAGTTGTCATCATGGGTATTGGCGAACCGTTTGATAACTTTGATGAAATGCTTGCATTCCTTAAAATCATTAACCATGACAACGGTTTAAATATTGGTGCACGTCATATTACCGTTTCGACGAGCGGGATCATTCCAAAGATTTATCAATTTGCGGATGAGCAAATGCAAATCAACTTTGCTGTCTCCCTGCACGCACCAAATACTGACATTCGAAGCCGCCTCATGCCAATCAATAAGGCATACAAGCTGCCAAAATTAATGGAAGCTATTGAATATTACATTCAAAAAACAGGCAGACGCGTGAGCTTTGAATACGGTCTGTTTGGCGGAGTCAATGATCAAGTCCATCATGCAGAAGAACTTGCTGATTTATTAAAAGGAATCAAATGCCATGTAAACCTCATCCCGGTGAACTATGTACCAGAAAGAGATTACGTGAGAACACCAAGAGAACAAATCTTCCTATTTGAAAAAACGCTGAAAGAACGAGGCGTAAACGTAACGATTAGACGAGAGCAAGGCCATGATATTGATGCTGCTTGCGGTCAGCTAAGAGCGAAGGAGCGTCAGGAAGAGACGAGGTGACGAATGTTGATAAGGGCAGCCTTTCAAACCGATACAGGAAAAGTCCGTCAGCATAATGAAGATGATGCAGGTATTTTTGAAGCAAAAGAAGACACACTTCTAGCTGTTGTAGCAGATGGAATGGGAGGTCATCTTGCTGGTGATGTAGCCAGCAAGATGGCAGTTTCTTCTTTAAAAGAATACTGGCAGGAAACATCTTCAATTCCAAATAAACCAGCCGATCAAGAAAATTGGTTAATCTCAAAAATTAGCGATATTAATGACCAAGTATACGAACATGCGAAAAACAATGAGGAGTGCCAAGGAATGGGGACGACCATCGTTTGTGCGCTCGTTCATTTGCAAACGGTCACAATTGCCCATATTGGTGACAGCCGCTGCTATTTGCTAAGAGAAGGAGCACTGACCCAATTAACAGATGATCACTCACTAGTGAATGAGTTAGTGAAAACAGGAGAGATTTCAAAAGCGGATGCAGAATATCATCCAAGAAAAAATGTGCTGACCAAAGCGTTAGGAACGGATAAACACGTTCAAATTGATGCACGAACTTTTGAAGTGGACCCAGGAGATCAAATTTTGCTTTGCTCAGACGGATTATCGAATAAAGTAGAAGAAGAGCATTTGATTCAGATTTTATCGCAAACAACCGCACCAGATGAAAAAGTAACAGAGTTAGTTCAAACAGCGAATGACAACGGCGGTGAAGATAACATTACAGCAGTACTGTTAGAAATCTCCTCCCAAACAGAGGAGGGTGACAGCAAGTGTTGATCGGAAAAAGGATCAGCGGCCGTTATCAAATTCTTCGCGCAATAGGCGGAGGCGGAATGGCCAACGTTTATTTGGCGGAGGATATGATTTTAGATCGCGAAGTGGCGATTAAAATTTTACGGTTTGACTTTGCAAGTGATGATGATTTTATTAGACGGTTCCGGAGAGAAGCGCAATCAGCAGCCAGCTTAGATCATCCGAATATTGTCAGTATCTACGATGTAGGAGAAGAAGATGACATTTATTATATTGTCATGGAATATGTCGAAGGGATGACGCTCAAAGAATACATACACGCCAATGGACCGCTTCATCCAAAAGAAGCCGTTCGCATCATGGAGCAAGTCGTTGCGGCGATGGAAGAAGCCCATGCGAAACAGCTCGTCCATAGAGATATTAAGCCTCACAATATATTAATAGACAACTTGGGGAATATCAAAGTCACTGATTTTGGCATTGCCATGGCACTTAGCTCAGCGACCATTACCCATACGAATTCTGTTCTTGGCTCCGTGCATTATTTGTCCCCAGAGCAAGCGCGCGGCGGTCTTGCAACTAAAAAGTCAGACATTTATTCACTTGGTATTGTTCTTTATGAGCTGATTTCAGGACGCATGCCATTTGAAGGAGAATCCGCTGTCAGTGTCGCACTGAAGCATTTGCAATCAGAGCCGCCATCTGTGAGAAGGTGGAATCCTTCTGTACCACAAAGCGTGGAGAACATCATTTTAAAAGCGATGGCCAAAGATCCATTCTATCGATACGAAGATGCATCTGAAATGCAAAAAGACTTAAAAACGGCTTTTGACCCTGCAAGACTAAAAGAAAAGCGCTTTGTCATTGAAGAAGATCATGAAGCAACAAAAGCCATTCCTATTATAAAAGATCATCAAGTCGATCAAGACAATGAAAAAACAGCCGTCCACCCGGTTCAAAAACCAAAGAAAAAAGAGAAGCAAAAGCCGAAGAAAAAACGGAAAAAATGGCCGTGGATTGTAGCGTCGATCTTATTTGTTTTGACGGCTGCGACCATTTTAGCGATCACGGTATTCCCAGGATTACTCTTTCCAAAGGATGTAGAGGTGACCGATGTTTCTGGCATGACGGTTGAAAAAGCGGAAGACACCTTGAAGAAAGCCGGATTTACCGTCGCTTCTGAACCCATTGATATTGCCGACGAGAAGATTGAAAAAGGGCTGGTTGTCAAAACAGACCCGAAAATCGGAACGAAGGTAAAAGAAGGGACAGAAATTCAGCTTTATCAAAGTACAGGTAAAGAAAAAACCGAATTACCTGATGTAACTGGTGAAAAGGTCGAGAAAGCAAAAGAACGATTAGAGAAAAAAGGGTTTAAACAGGTTGTTGTGGAGGAAGTGAATGATAATGACACAGAATCAGGCATTGTCATGGAACAGAAACCTTCCGCAAATACAGAACTTGTCGCAGCAGATGAAGAAGTCACATTGACCGTCAGTATAGGCCCTGCCGATATTACCTTACGGGATTTAACGACGTATAGTAAACAGGCCGCATCAAATTATCTAGAGGATAATGGACTAAAGCTAGATGAAAAAGAAGCGTATTCTGACGATGTGCCAAAAGGTGAGGTCATGAAGCAGGAACCGGGAGCGGGGACAGCTGTTAAACCTGGTGATATGGTTAAAATTACGTTCTCCCTTGGACCAAAAGAGAAACCGGCCAAAACGGTGACTGAAAAGATTGCGATCCCATATGAACCAGAAACAGAAGGACAAGAAATGAATGTTCAAATATCTATTGATGACGCAGAACATAGCATTTCTGATTTATATGAAACCTTTAAAATCACTGCGCCTACTGAGCGAACGATTAAATTTAAGATAGAACCTGGTCAAAAAGGATACTATCAGGTGACTGTGGATGATAAAGTAGTAAGCTCCAAAACGATTGAATACCCTGATGATGAATAAAGGAGGGACTTTATGCCTGAGGGCAAAATTATTAAAGCATTAAGCGGATTTTATTATGTGCTGGATGAGTCTCTAGAAAGTGGCAAAGTAATTCAGTGTAGAGCAAGAGGGATTTTTCGTAAAAACAAAATAACCCCTCTTGTTGGAGATTATGTCGTCTATCAAGCAGATAACGATAAGGAAGGCTATTTGCTGGAAGTAAAAGAGCGGACCAATGAGCTGGTTCGGCCGCCTATTAGCAACGTTGATCAAGCGGTGCTCGTTTTCTCAGCAGCAGAGCCGACCTTTAGTACATCGCTGTTAGACAGATTCCTAGTGCTTGTTGAAGAGAGCCAGATTGAACCGATTATCTGCATCACAAAAATGGACTTGCTGAAAACAGACCAAGAGCGAGAAACGATTCAAGCCTATGCAGAAGACTATCGCCAAATTGGATACGACGTTCATTTAACATCGACGATCGAAGGGGATGGAATTGAAAAGCTGACCCCGTATTTCCATCACAAGATTACTGTATTTGCAGGTCAATCAGGTGTAGGGAAGTCTTCTCTCTTAAATGCGATGAGTCCTGATTTAGCACTGAAAACAAATGATATTTCCTCCCATCTTGGCAGGGGGAAACATACAACAAGACATGTGGAACTCATTCGAACGGCTGAAGGGCTCATTGCCGATACACCAGGATTCAGCTCACTTGAATTTACAGGTATCGAAGCGGAAGATTTAGGGCTCTATTTCTTAGAAATCAGAGAGAAGAGTGCAGAATGTAAATTCAGAGGCTGTTTGCACGTAAAAGAGCCTGGATGTGCGGTAAAAGAGGCAGTAGAACACGATCGCATCAGAGAGTATCGCTATCAGCATTATTTAGAGTTTTTAACTGAAATTAAAGACAGAAAGCCGAGGTACTAAATCATGGTTTATATTGCCCCATCCATTTTATCAGCCGATTTCGCAAATCTTGCGAAAGATATCCGTGATGTGGAACAAGGTGGAGCGGATTATATTCATATTGATGTGATGGACGGTCATTTTGTACCGAATATGACATTTGGACCAAATGTAGTGGAGGCGATCAGGCCGCATACAAAGCTGCCGCTCGATGTTCACTTAATGATTGAGCAGCCAGACCAGTATATCCCTGCATTTGCAAAAGCGGGCGCCGATATTATTTCTGTTCATGTCGAGGCGTGTCCACACTTACATCGCACGATTCAGCATATAAAAGAACAAGGTGTCAAAGCAGGGGTCGTTTTGAACCCGCACACACCCGTTTCTCAAATCGCGCATGTATTAGAGGATGTTGACCTAGTCTTATTCATGACGGTGAACCCTGGTTTTGGCGGACAGGCGTTTATTCCTTCTGTTCTCTCAAAGGTAAAAGAAGTAAAGACACTTAGTGAACAAAAGGGCTTAACCGATTTACTCATTGAAATAGATGGCGGTGTCAATGTAGAGACAGCAAAGAGCTGCAAAGAAGCAGGCGCTAATCTACTTGTTGCCGGCTCAGCGGTATATGGGAAAGACGACCGCGCGGCGGCCATTCAGGCCATTCGAGAAGCATAAGAAAAAGAACCAAAGTCATTGTGATCTTTGGTTCTTTTTCAATGGAGAGGAGCGTAATCATGCACATACATATCGTAGCCGGCGGTCCTTTTGCGTACATCCCGCCGCTTGATCATGAAGCATCTGAGGAGGACATTCTCTGGGTCGGCGTAGATCGGGGAACCCTTTTCTTACTAGAGCATGGCATTGTACCTGACAGAGCATTTGGTGATTTTGATAGTGTGACAGAAGAAGAGCTTCATGAACTGAAAAAGAAATTGTCTGCACTCAATTTATTTCAGGCAGAGAAAGATGAAACGGATTTAGAACTTGCGCTGAACTGGTCTTTGCGTCAGAATCCAGCACATATTCAAATTTACGGTATTACAGGCGGAAGAGCAGATCATTTTCTTGGGAATATCCATCTCCTTTACAAAGGCATTCAGCACAAACAGAGCATGACCCTTGTAGATAAACAAAATATCATTCAAATGTTTGGACCTGGTACATACGAAATCAAACAAGACCCGGATAAAAAATATGTGTCGTTTTTGCCCTTCGGTACATCGGTTGAAAAGCTGACATTAAAAGGTTTCAAATATCCTCTGAAAAATTGTCATATTGAGCCTGGTTCCACACTATGTATTAGTAACGAACTCATCCACTCAAATGGTACTTTTTCTTTTCATGAAGGCATATTAATAATGGTAAGAAGCAAAGATTGACCAACCTATCAATGTGGATGGCTGATTAAGCTCAATTGTGCTGCAAGCGGTACTTTTAGGAGGGGGACAAAATGAAATTTTATACAATCAAACTGCCTAGATTTCTTGGCGGCATTGTCCGTGCGATGCTTGGTTCATTTAAGAAAGATTAATGAGTAATCTCCTTTATTTCCACATAAAAACGCCTGCTACAGTTAAATGTAGCAGGCGTTTACTCTTGCTTATACACGCTCAACTTTACCAGATTTCAAAGCTCGAGCTGATACATATACTCTTTTAGGCTTACCGTCCACTAGAATACGAACTTTTTGAAGGTTCGCGCCCCATGTACGTTTTGTAGAGTTCATTGCGTGAGAACGGTTGTTCCCAGCTTTTGTTTTTCTGCCTGTAATAACGCATTTACGTGCCATTTGTTTCCCTCCTAACTGCGAAAACATCATCATATTCTTCATATACGTACTTAGAGATGCCTCAAGATACTTTAATAATTTACCACAGCTTCAAGGGGTTTGCAAGGATTGTTTGCTCCTCTTTCAAGAAAAATACCTTGACATCTTGATAAAAAATCAAGGCTATAGTATAAGTAGGATTGGGTCGGATTGAATGATTTCTTTTAAAAAGAAGGGTCTTATAGTAAAATAGTGATAACTCAGGGCAATTTCTCAAAAAGGGGGAACCAATGTGTCCATTGAACTTAGAACGAAATACGGACAAATTGATATATCAAATGAAGTCATTGCAATGGTGGCAGGAGGCGCTGCGATCGATTGCTATGGTATTGTTGGCATGGCGTCCAAAAATCAAATAAAGGACGGCTTGACGGATATTCTCCGCAAAGAGAACTTCAGCCGGGGTGTTCTTGTGCGTCAAAAAGAAGATCGCATTCATATTGATATGTACATCATCGTCAGCTACGGTACAAAAATATCAGAAGTCGCACATAATGTTCAAACGAAAGTCAAATATACGATTCATCACACGATTGGACTTTCAGTTGACTCAGTCAACATTTATGTACAAGGAGTAAAAGTTACGAACCCGTAGTAAGGAGGAAATATATTGTCTATTAGAAATCTGGGTGGCCGCTCATTTGCAAAAATGATTCTTGCAGGTGCTCACCATCTTTCTCAAAACGCACAAATTGTTGATGCGTTAAATGTTTTTCCAGTGCCAGACGGAGACACGGGGACAAATATGAATTTGTCAATGACTTCAGGGGCAAAAGCAGTTGAAGAAACAAATACCGATCACATTGGTAAGGTCGGGGTGGCTCTGTCGAAAGGGCTGTTAATGGGGGCAAGAGGAAACTCAGGTGTGATCCTGTCTCAGCTCTTCAGAGGTTTCAGCAAAAATATAGAACAAAAAGAAACAATTGACGCAAAAGAATTTGCGCTTGCCTTGCAGGCCGGCGTTGATACAGCATATAAAGCCGTCATGAAACCGATTGAAGGAACCATCTTAACGGTTGCAAAAGACGCTGCAAAGAAAGCGGTTGCTGTTTCAGCAACAGAAGACCAAATCGATCGTGTGCTTGAATTAACGATTGAGGAAGCAAGAGCATCACTTGACCGCACGCCAGATCTCCTTCCTGTTTTAAAAGAAGTCGGCGTTGTAGATAGCGGCGGTAAAGGGCTTCTTTGTGTATATGAAGGTTTCCTTGCTTCATTAAGAGGAGAAGAGCTTCCTCCTAAAACGGCCTCTTTGCCAACATTAAAAGAATTAGTGAGTGCAGAGCATCATAAAAGTGCACAAAGCCATATGAACACAGAAGATATTGAATTTGGCTATTGTACAGAATTTATGGTGAAATTCGAAGAAGACAAACAGTCCTTTGACGAAAATGCCTTCAGAGAAGAATTAAGCGAATTCGGAGATTCACTTCTTGTGGTATCTGATGATACGCTTGCAAAAGTTCATATTCATGCAGAGCAGCCAGGAGATGTCTTATCATATGCACAGCGCTATGGCAGCTTAATTAATATGAAAATTGAAAACATGAGAGAGCAGCATAGCTCGATCGTCAATGAAGAAAAAGATCACTCGCCTGCTACACCAAAAGCAACAGCTGCTGAAAAACAGCGTTTTGGAGTAGTGAGTGTCGCAATGGGAGAAGGGATTGCTGACTTGTTTAAAAGTATCGGAGCATCCGTCGTCATTGAAGGCGGACAGACGATGAATCCGAGCACAGAAGACATTGTCAAAGCAATTGATAGCATTCATGCCGAAACCGTCTTTATCTTACCTAATAATTCTAATATTGTCATGGCAGCTAAACAGGCGGCAACTGTCTCAAGTCGTGAGGTCGTTGTTATTCCGACAAAGACCGTTCCTCAAGGAATGTCGGCACTTCTTTCTCTCAATGAAGCAGCTTCAAATGAAGACAATGAAGCAGCGATGTTAGAAGCGATTGATCATGTGAAAAGCGGCCAAATTACCTTTGCAGTGAGAGATACCCAAATTGATGGGATCGACATTGCCAAAGGCGACTATATGGGCCTATACAATGGAAAAATCACCTTAACAGCTAAAAATCAATTAGATGCAGCAAAAGAGCTTTTGACCCAAATGGTGACAGAAGATGATGAGATTGTCACAATCATCAAAGGGGAAGATGCATCATCTGATGAGATGGAAGCTTTAGAAGCATATATTGAAGACACATTTGAAGATGTAGAAGTTGAAGTCCACGATGGAAAACAGCCGCTTTATTCATATATTTTGGCTGTTGAATAAAGAAAGAAGGGCACATGAAGCCCTTCTTCTTCTTTTGCATTTTTTTACTATGTGTTCATCGGTGAAATGAGTTGCGGGAATCGAATGAATCCATTAGTCTAAAGGGAGTAACAAACCAATCTGTGATTGGTGATGAGAGGGGAAGACCTATGAAATTTAGAAGTGTGTTTGATATTATTGGACCCGTCATGATTGGTCCATCAAGTTCGCACACGGCGGGTGCGGCTCGTATTGGAAGAGTGGCTCGCAGCTTGTTCGGAAGGGAACCGAAACGAATTGTTGTGTCGTTTTATGGCTCTTTTAAAGATACGTATAAAGGACACGGGACAGATGTAGCCATTATCGGCGGTGTTCTTGATTTTGATACATTTGATGAACGAATTAAAACAGCGATTGATATTGCAAAAAGCAAAGAAATCGACATTGAGTTTAAAGAAGAAGATGCGGTACCAGCGCATCCAAATACAGCAAAAGTAGAAATTTCAGATGCGAATGGAAGCCTTGAATTAATCGGGATTTCCATTGGCGGAGGTAAAATTGAAATCACAGAATTAAATGGCTTTGAACTGAGACTCTCAGGGAATCATCCGGCCATTCTTGTGGTTCATAACGACCGTTACGGGACGATTGCAGCAGTTGCCAATGTGTTAGCGAAATTCGCCATCAACATTGGTCATATGGAAGTGGCACGTAAAGAGGTCGGGCAAGAAGCACTCATGACGATTGAAGTGGATCAGAATATTGATCCAGCGGTTTTAACAGAGCTTGAGACGCTGCCAAACATTATTCAAGTCACACAAATTGCAGAGTAACAACAAGGAGGTTATGTATGATGTTTAAAAACGTCAAAGAACTCGTGCAGCTAACAGAAGAACGGAATACCTCCATTTCAGAAATTATGATTACTCAAGAAATGGAAGTGACAGGGAAGTCACGTGAAGACATTTTCTCGCAGATGTACCGCAACCTAGAAGTGATGGAACAGGCCGTTGAAAACGGATTGAAAGGTGTGAAATCATTATCTGGTTTAACAGGCGGGGATGCGGTGAAACTTCAAGCATATATCGCATCAGGCAAAACATTGTCTGGTCATACCATTTTAGATGCTGTCAGTAAGGCAGTGGCAACAAATGAAGTGAACGCAGCAATGGGAACGATCTGTGCAACGCCTACAGCTGGCTCAGCAGGTGTTGTGCCAGGAACGCTCTTTGCGGTGAAAGAAACATTAAAGCCAACAAAGGAACAAATGGTCAGATTCCTATTTACATCTGGTGCATTTGGTTTTGTTGTCGCCAATAACGCAAGTATCTCTGGTGCAGCAGGCGGCTGTCAGGCAGAAGTAGGATCTGCATCAGGTATGGCAGCAGCAGCCATTGTAGAAATGGCAGGCGGTACGCCGCAGCAATCCGCTGAAGCCATGGCCATCACCTTAAAAAATATGCTGGGGCTTGTTTGCGACCCAGTCGCAGGACTTGTGGAAGTGCCATGTGTGAAACGAAACGCAATGGGCGCTTCTAATGCGATGATTGCAGCAGATATGGCACTTGCCGGCATTACAAGCCGTATCCCTTGTGATGAAGTCATTGATGCGATGTACAAAATTGGTCAAACGATGCCAACCGCTCTTCGTGAGACTGCACAAGGCGGACTTGCTGCAACACCGACAGCAAGGGAGCTTGAAAAGAAGATTTTCGGAGGTGTGACCTCATCTCGTGATACAGAAATTGCAAGATAAGATCTCTGCCCTCAAAGGGATTGGAGAAGAAACAGAAAAAACACTAAATGAACTTGGAATCTACACAGTAGCCGATTTACTCGGCTACTTTCCTTATCGATATGACGACTATGAGCTTCGCAACTTAGAAGAAGTCAGACATGACGAACGTGTCACAGTTGAAGGCAAAGTGCACAGTGAGCCCGTTCTCACCTATTATGGAAAAAAACGAAGCAGGCTGACATTCAGGCTGCTTGTCGGTCGTTTTTTGATTACAGCCATATGCTTCAATCGCCCCTATTTAAAACGAAGTCTTGCTTTAGGCGATACGGTATCCGTCACAGGCAAGTGGGATAAAAACCGGCAATCCATTATGGTGCAGGAATTTAAAAAAGGAACACACGAACAAGATGGCAGTATAGAACCTGTTTATTCAGTCAAAGAAAATGTAACCGTGAAGATGATGAGACGATTTGTAAAACAAGCGTTGTCACTCTATGTAAACCATGCTGAAGATCCACTGCCAAAGCAGCTTGTAGCTGCTTATAAACTCATGTCTTATCAAGAAGCACTAAAAACCATTCATCTCCCTGAAACGAGAGACTCGCTCAAGCAAGCAAGACGACGCTTCGTGTACGAGGAATTTCTCATCTTTCAGCTGAAGATGCAGGCGATCAGAAAAAAAGAACGAGAAAAAACATCAGGCATCCAGCATTCGTTTTCAAAAGAGGCGGTCTTTGAGTTTGTTCATAGCCTGCCGTTCCCGCTGACAAAAGCACAATCAAGAGTGTTGGATGAAATTATGGCAGATATGGCATCCCCGTACCGGATGAACCGGCTTCTTCAAGGGGATGTTGGATCGGGGAAAACAGCTGTTGCAGCAATTGCCCTTTATGCCGCTCATTTATCCGGCTTTCAAGGTGCGCTGATGGTGCCAACTGAAATTTTGGCTGAACAGCATGCCGATTCACTGTATCAGCTATTTGAAAAATGGGGGCTAAATATTGCTCTTTTGACGAGTTCAGTGAAAGGAAAGCGCCGCAGAGAACTGCTTGAACGTCTGAAAGAGGGAGATATTGATATTTTAGTCGGCACGCATGCCCTTATCCAGGACGAAGTGGAATTTCAGCAGCTTGGTCTTGTTATTACAGATGAACAGCACAGGTTCGGCGTGGAACAACGGAAAAAACTGCGAAGCAAAGGGCAGGACCCAGATGTTTTGTTTATGACCGCAACGCCGATTCCAAGAACGCTTGCCATCACAGTATTTGGAGAAATGGACGTCTCAGTCATTGATGAGCTGCCAGCCGGCCGAAAGCAGATTGAAACGTATTGGGTGAAGCATGACATGCTTGAAAGGATTCTTGCTTTTGTTGATAAAGAGCTGAGAAAAGGCAGACAAGCGTATATTATTTGTCCACTTATAGAAGAATCAGACAAACTGGATGTCCAAAATGCGATAGATGTTCACAGCATGCTGACAGAGGCGTATCGCGGAAAATGGTCGATCGGCTTAATGCATGGGAAACTCGCAAGTGATGAAAAAGATCAAGTGATGAGAGATTTCACTTCCAATGAAGTACAAATCCTTGTGTCAACGACAGTTGTTGAAGTTGGCGTCAACGTGCCAAATGCGACCATCATGGTCATTTATGATGCGGACCGCTTTGGACTGTCACAGCTTCATCAGTTAAGAGGCCGGGTCGGACGCGGAGAGCATCAATCTTTTTGTATTTTAATGGCGGACCCTAAATCAGAGACCGGTAAAGAGCGCATGCGGATCATGTCTGAAACAACGGATGGCTTTGAACTGTCTGAAAAGGACTTAGAACTAAGAGGCCCTGGCGACTTCTTTGGCAAGAAACAAAGCGGAATGCCTGAATTTAAAGTGGCAGATATGGTTCATGACTATAGAGCGCTTGAAACCGCTAGAAAAGATGCGGCAGAGCTCGTGCAGTCTGAAGCCTTTTGGACAGACCCTGAATATAAAGAACTTAGGCAAACACTTGTAGACAGCGGTGTGCTTGGCGGAGATAAATTGAGCTGATCAAGTGCTGGAGGAATTTTCTTGTCTTTTTGAAACAAGGATTGATTTATCATCTATGAGATTATATACTACTATTAGTACCTAGTCATAAATGTACGGATGGTGTCTGCATATGAAACTAAATAAAAAAGAACGACAAAAGCTTCTCCAGCAAACGATCAGCTCGACTCCGTTCATTACTGATGAAGAATTGGCAAGTAAATTCGGTGTAAGCATTCAAACAGTTCGACTTGACCGTTTGGAGCTGTCAATCCCTGAATTACGCGAACGAATTAAGCACGTGGCCGAAAAGACATTAGAGGATGAAGTGAAGTCTCTTCCGCTGGATGAAGTCATTGGAGAAATGATTGATGTAGAGCTTGATGATCAAGCGATTTCCATTTTTGAAGTGAGAAAAGAGCATGTATTCAGCCGTAACCAAATTGCCAGGGGACATCATCTTTTTGCCCAGGCAAATTCGCTGGCAGTAGCCGTCATCGACGATGAACTGGCTTTGACAGCAAAAGCAAATATTAAGTTTACAAGGCAGGTCAAACAAGGCGAAAGAGTCGTCTCAAAAGCCAAAGTTGCCTCACATGATAAAGAAAAAGGCAGAACCGTAGTTGAAGTAAACAGCTATGTAGGTGAGGAAGTTGTCTTCTCAGGCGATTTCGTCATGTATCGCTCAAAACAAAAGTAAAAGGTGGCACATAACATGAGAATTGCAGTCGATGCAATGGGGGGAGATCATGCCCCTAAAGCCATTATTGACGGTGTGCAAAAAAGCTTAGAAGCATTTTCAGATATCGAGATTACACTAGTCGGCGATGAAAGCAAGATCAAATCATACATAACAAATCATGAACGCATCACGATCTTAGATGCAAAAGAAGTCATTGAACCAACGGATGAACCAGTGCGTGCAGTGAGACGTAAAAAGGATTCTTCTATGGTGAAAATGGCGCAGGAAGTTTCAGAAGGAAGAGCAGATGCCTGTATTTCAGCTGGAAATACTGGGGCACTCATGACAGCAGGCCTGTTTATCGTAGGCAGAATTGATGGCATTGACAGACCAGCACTTGCTCCGACGTTGCCAACACTTGATGGCAGCGGGTTCTTATTATTGGATGTCGGCGCAAACGTTGATGCAAAGCCAGAGCATCTTGTGCAATATGCCATGATGGGATCTATTTACGCAGAGCATGTCTTCCCGAAGAGCAATCCACGCGTTGGACTTTTAAATGTCGGGACAGAAGATAAAAAAGGCAACGATTTAACGAAAAAAACCTTTGAATTATTAAAAGCATCAGATTTGAATTTCGTAGGAAATGTAGAATCGCGTGACTTATTAGAGGGTGTAGCTGATGTCGTTGTCACAGATGGTTTCACGGGGAATATCGCCCTTAAAACGATCGAAGGCACAGCTCTTTCTGTTTTTAAAATGCTGAAAGAAACCTTAACATCCAGCTTCACAGCTAAAATAGCAGCAGGTATGATGAAGCCAAAATTAATGCAGATGAAATCTAAAATGGATTACTCCGAATATGGTGGTGCCGCATTATTTGGTTTAAAAGCACCCGTTATTAAAGCGCATGGTTCCTCTGATGAAAATGCGATTTTTCATGCCATTCGTCAGGCGCGCGACATCGTTAAAAAAGACGTTTCAGCTATCATTCATCAAGAAGTTCAAAAAGAAGACACGAATGAGTCGTAATGGAGGTAGAGCAGCATGAGTAAAATTGCTTTTTTATTCCCAGGCCAAGGCTCTCAAAAAATTGGCATGGGAAAAGATTTATTTGACCAAGAAGCAGCATCTAAAGCTGTGTTTGAAGAAGCAGATCAGACCCTTGGTTTTGATTTATCTTCAATGATTTTTGAAGGAGATGCAGAAGAACTGACGCTGACATATAATGCACAGCCAGCTCTTTTAACGACAAGCATCGCGATCTTAAAGAAATTTGAAGAGAGCGGAATCAAAGCAGATTATGCAGCAGGGCACAGCCTGGGTGAATATACAGCCCTTGTTGCAGCGGGAGCTCTTTCGTTTAAAGATGCCGTTTACGCAGTGAGAAAGCGCGGCGAATTAATGAATGAAGCCGTTCCAGCAGGAGAAGGCGCAATGGCGGCGATTCTTGGCTTAGACCAAGCAGCGCTTGTAGAAGTGACAAAAGAAGTGACAGAAAGCGGTCATCTTGTAGAACTTGCGAACTTAAACTGTCCGGGCCAAATCGTCATCTCTGGTACAGCAAAAGGTGTGGAACTTGCATCAGAGAAAGCGAAAGAAAAGGGCGCAAAACGTGCAATTCCACTTGAAGTGAGTGGACCTTTCCATTCTGCATTAATGAAACCAGCAGCTGAAAAATTCACAGATGTATTATCTAAATTAGACATTTCTGATGCCGCGACGCCAGTGATTTCAAACGTAACAGCAGACATCGTGACATCACGTAATGAAATTGAAACGAAGCTGATTGAACAATTGTATTCTCCTGTTCGATTTGAAGAAAGTGTAGAACGCTTGATTGACTTAGGCGTGACAACATTTATTGAAATTGGTCCTGGTAAAGTGCTCTCAGGTCTTGTGAAAAAAGTCAATCGCCGCCTGACGACCATTTCCGTATCAGATCAAGCAACAATTGAAGCAGCCATTCAAACACTCAAGGGGGATTCTTGATGCTTACAAATAAAACAGCCGTTGTCACAGGTGCATCACGGGGTATTGGCCGTTCGATTGCGATCGATTTGGCGAAAAAAGGTGCCAATGTTGTGGTGAACTATTCAGGCAACGAAGCAAAAGCAAATGAAGTCGTCGATGAGATCAAAGCACTTGGCCAGCAGGCTTTTGCTGTCAAAGCGGATGTGTCAAATGCAGAAGAAGTACAGGCATTAATGAAACAAGCCGTTGATACATTTGGTTCAATCGACATTCTTGTGAATAATGCTGGAATTACAAAGGACAACCTGCTCATGAGAATGAAAGAAAATGAATGGGATGATGTCATTAACATAAACTTAAAAGGTGTCTTCAACTGTACAAAAGCTGTGACACGTCAAATGATGAAACAGCGCAGTGGAAGAATCATCAATGTAGCATCTGTTGTCGGCGTTTGTGGAAACCCTGGACAAGCAAACTACGTTGCAGCAAAAGCTGGTGTGATCGGTTTAACGAAAACAACAGCGAAAGAGCTGGCAAGTCGTCATATTACAGTCAATGCCGTAGCACCAGGCTTTATTTCTACTGATATGACTGACAAGCTTGATGAGAATGTTCAAACAGAAATGCTGAAGCAAATCCCGCTCGCACGCTTTGGTGCGCCTGAAGATATAAGCAACGTTGTTGTCTTTTTAGCTTCAGAAGGAGCAGGTTATATTACAGGCCAAACCATCCAAGTAGATGGCGGAATGGTTATGTCCTAAGAAATATCAAAATTTCGTTACGTTTTCTCTAGTTTTTTAAAAACGAATCAACTATAATACTTTGAGGGGAGGTGAAAGGCAATGGCAGACGTATTAGAGCGTGTATCAAAAATTATTGTAGACCGCCTTGGCGTTGATGAGGCTGACGTGAAAATGGAAGCTTCATTTAAAGAAGATTTAGGCGCTGATTCCCTTGATGTAGTTGAGCTAGTTATGGAACTTGAAGATGAGTTCGATATGGAAATTTCTGACGAAGATGCTGAAAAAATTGCAACAGTCGGTGACGCTGTGAACTACATAAATAGCCAGCAATAAGCGTAACAAAGTCCCGTCTATTTTCATGGCGGGACTTTGAAAATTTATGTTAGTTTCAACATATTCAGCTGATCAATTGTCAGCCTTTTTCAGATGCTAAGGAGCACGGTTTCCTTGCATGTAGAAAGAGAGACTCCATATAATCAGTATCCTTAAAGGCGATGACGCCTACCTGGAGGTTGCTATGCCAAAACACTATAAAGACAAACAGAAACAGAGCAAAAAACTAGAGCAATTCAGAGAATTTCAGCAGCGCATTTCTGTACACTTTAAAAATGAAAAACTACTCTATCAAGCCTTTACACATTCCTCTTATGTGAACGAGCATCGGAAAAAACCTTATGAGGATAATGAAAGACTTGAATTTTTAGGGGACGCTGTTTTAGAATTGACGATCTCACAGTTCTTATTTGCAAAGTATCCAGCCATGAGCGAGGGAGATTTAACAAAACTGAGAGCGGCGATCGTATGTGAGCCATCACTTGTGTCATTAGCGCATGAGCTGTCCTTCGGAGACCTTGTTCTTTTAGGAAAAGGGGAAGAAATGACAGGCGGCAGAAAACGCCCAGCACTCTTAGCAGACGTATTTGAGGCGTTTATCGGAGCGCTTTATTTAGATCAAGGACTTGAGCCTGTTGAACGATTCCTAGAAGCCTATGTGTACCCGAAAATTAATGACGGGGCATTCTCACATGTCATGGACTTTAAAAGCCAGCTTCAAGAATTTGTTCAGCGAGATGGAAAAGGTGTACTTGAATACCGAATCCTGCATGAAAAAGGCCCAGCACATAACCGGGAATTTGAAGCCAATGTATCCCTTAGAGGAGAAGTGCTCGGAATTGGAAATGGCCGTTCAAAAAAAGAAGCCGAACAGCATGCTGCACAGGAAGCACTTGCTAAATTACAGAAACATCATATGAACCAATAAAATCCCCCTCGTGATTCAGGGGGATTTCACTCTGTTTTCCATCATCTTTTTTCAGTTCATATGGTAAGATAATAGTACTTTAAATACATAAGGAGGATCACTCTCATGTTCCTCAAACGTTTAGACGTGATAGGATTCAAATCTTTCGCACAGCGGGTGACTGTAGACTTTGTCAAAGGGGTTACAGCTGTTGTTGGACCAAACGGAAGCGGCAAAAGTAATATTACTGATGCGATCCGCTGGGTACTTGGAGAGCAATCAGCAAAAAGCCTCCGCGGAGGAAAAATGGAAGACATCATTTTTGCAGGAAGTGACTCAAGAAAACGAGTCAACTTAGCAGAAGTGACATTAACGCTCGATAACGAAGATCACTTTTTGCCGATCGATTTTCACGAAGTCAGTGTGACAAGAAGAGTCTATCGTTCTGGAGAAAGTGAATTTCTCATTAACAATCAATCTGTCCGCTTAAAGGATATTATTGATCTTTTCATGGATTCAGGTCTTGGAAAAGAAGCTTTTTCGATCATCAGCCAAGGTAAGGTAGAAGAGATTCTATCGAGTAAAGCTGAAGAAAGACGTAGCATCTTTGAAGAAGCAGCGGGTGTCCTGAAATATAAAACAAGAAAGAAAAAAGCCGAGAATAAACTGTTTGAAACGCAGGACAACTTAAACCGGGTAGAAGATATTCTGCATGAACTAGAAGATCAAGTAGAACCACTAAGAATGCAGGCGTCTATTGCAAAAGACTATCTGCAAAAGAAAGAAGAACTTGAAAATGTAGAAATTGCTCTCACCGTCCATGATATTGAAGCACTACACAAAAAATGGACAACACTTGGTGAAGCTGTCGAGCGGTTCAAACAAGATGAAATGAAGCAGTCTACAGACATTCAAGCGAAGGAAGCCAAAATCGAAGAATCGAGAGACCGTATTCAGGCACTTGACGATTCGATTCATGACCTCCAAGAAGTCCTCCTTTTCACAAGTGAAGAACTAGAAAAGCTTGAAGGGAAAAAAGAAGTTCTAAAAGAACGGAAAAAAAATGCGGCCGCTAACCAAGGGCAGCTAGAAGACACGCTCGTGCGTTTAACCGAAAAACAGGCGTTGTTAACGGAAAAGATTGAACAGCAGAAAGTCACACGTGACAGCCTGCAAACAGAAGTGCAACAGCTAAAAGATGAAGTGAAAACAAAACAGCATCAGCTGTCTCTTCATAGTGAAGATGTGGAAGGGCAAATTGAACAGCTGAAAAGCGATTATTTTGACCTATTAAACGAGCAAGCTTCTATCCGAAACGAACGCACATTACTAGAAGAGCAGCAGCGCCAAGCAGCCTTGCAGCTAGAGCGGTTAACGCAAAATAATCAGAAACATATCGAAGAACGGGTGTCTGTGAAGGAAAAGAAAACAGAAGCCGAGCAGCAACTTTCAGAACGAGAAGAAGACATTTTGGCTCAGGTGAAACGCTTTAGAGAAGCGGAACAAAAGCTAGAGCAGATGAAACGTCAATACGAGAAAAAAGAAACAGCTCTTTACCAAGCCTATCAATATGTACAGCAGGCAAAATCTAAAAAAGAAATGCTTGAATCCATGCAGGAAGACTTCTCAGGATTTTTCCAAGGAGTGAAAGAGGTTTTAAAGGCAAAGGATCGGTTAGGTGGCATTCACGGGGCGATTGCAGAGCTGATTCAAACAGAGCAGCAACATGAAACAGCGATTGAAATTGCACTTGGCGCAGCCACGCAGCATGTCGTTACTGAAAATGAAGCGGCTGCCAGACAGGCCATTGGATACTTAAAGCAGCATTCCTTTGGGCGTGCGACCTTCCTGCCAATGAACGTCATCAAAGAACGAACCATTCAGTTCAGAGATATTCAAACAGCTGAGCAGCATGACGCATTTATCGGCGTAGCGAGTCAGCTCGTTTCCTTTGATGAAAAGTATGAAAAAGTCATTCGGAATTTGCTTGGAACGGTCCTAATCGTGAAAGACTTAAAAGGTGCCAACGAGCTAGCGAAAATGCTTGGACATCGTTATCGTATCGTGACCCTTGATGGGGACGTGGTGAACCCAGGTGGTTCAATGACTGGAGGAGGCGTAAAGAAAAAGAACAATTCCCTCCTGTCCAGAAACCGAGAGATTGAAACATTAACAAAGCAGCTCGTTGAAATGGAAGAAAAAACAACGATCCTTGAAAAAGAAACAAAAGAAACGAAGCAATCGATTGCGGAAAGCGAAGTCCAATTAAATGAATTGCGTCAGCGCGGCGAAATGCTTCGAGAAAAGCAGCAAGAGTTAAAAGGGACATTATATGAACTGCAAGTAGCTGAAAAAAATATTAACGCTCATCTAGAGCTCTATGATCAAGAAAAAGCAGAGTTGCAGCAGCGCTCTAGCGAACTTGCGAGCAAGGATAAAGAGCAGGCAGCCCTTGAAACATCTATAGGTGAGAAACTGACCTCTCTTGACGAAGAGATCAACACGTTAACAAAACGGAAGCAGACCCAAAGCTCAACGAAAGAAACCATTTCTTCCGAATTAACAGAGCTGAAAATCTCGCTTGCCAAAAAAGAGCAGTCTTTAGCAAATGAACAAGAAAAACTGTCGAGCTTAACGGCTGAATTAGAAGAGGCTGAAAAGACGCTGACGGAAACAAAAGAAGATTTGTCCCTCTTAACAAGTGAAATGTCATCTAGCTCAAGCGGCGCAGAACAACTGGAAGAAGCGGCAAAAGAGAAACTGGAACATAAAAACAAAACGACAGCGCTTATCTCAGAGCGACGCAAACAGCGCCTGGCTCTTTCTGAAACATTAGAATTCGCAGAACGTGAACTGAAAGAGCAAAAACGCCTGTATAAACAGCTCACGACAAGCTTAAAAGATGAAGAAATCAAGCTTGGCCGCATGGAAGTTGAACTTGATAACCTCATCGCCTATTTAAACGAAGAGTATGCCCTTTCGTTTGAAGGAGCAAAAGAAATGTATCATCTGACGCTATCGCCGGATGAAGCAAGAAAACGCGTGAAATTGATCAAACTAGCCATTGAAGAGCTTGGAACAGTGAACTTAGGCAGTATTGACGAGTATGAACGTGTGAATGAACGTTTTCTCTTCTTAACTGAACAGCGCAATGATCTGACAGAAGCGAAAAATACGTTATTCCAAGTCATTGAAGAAATGGATCAGGAGATGACGAAACGTTTCTCTGAGACATTCTCTCAAATCCGCGGACATTTTGAATCTGTTTTCCAAGCATTATTTGGCGGAGGAAGAGCAGACCTTAAGCTCACAGATCCAAACGATTTACTAAACTCAGGTGTCGATATTGTGGCGCAGCCGCCGGGGAAAAAGCTGCAAAATCTAAGCCTGCTTTCAGGCGGAGAAAGAGCATTAACAGCCATTGCTTTATTATTCTCGATCTTAAAAGTGAGACCAGTTCCATTCTGTGTGCTAGATGAGGTAGAAGCAGCGCTTGATGAAGCAAATGTGTTCCGCTTTGCCCAGTATTTAAAGAAATATAGCCAAGAAACACAGTTTATTGTGATTACACACCGAAAAGGAACCATGGAAGAAGCAGATGTTCTGTACGGTGTCACGATGCAGGAGTCAGGTGTCTCAAAACTGGTATCTGTCAAACTAGAGGAAACGAAAGAGCTTGTCCAGTAATTAAAGGAGGTTTTTGAACCAATGAGCTTTTTTAAGAAATTAAAAGAAAAATTTACGCAGCAAACCGATTCAGTATCAGAAAAGTTTAAAGATGGACTTGAAAAAACGAGAAATTCGTTTCAGGGAAAAGTAAATGAACTCATTTCTCGCTATCGTAAAGTGGATGAAGACTTTTTTGAAGAACTAGAAGAAGTGTTAATCGGTGCGGATGTTGGTTTCACGACTGTGATGGAACTGATTGATGAGCTGAAAAAAGAAGTGAAATTAAGAAACATTCAAGACCCAAGTGAAGTACAAGCAGTCATCTCTGAAAAACTCGTGGAGATTTACAATAGCGGTGAGGAACAAATCTCTGAACTGAACATTGAAGACGGCCGTTTAAATATTATTTTATTCGTAGGCGTGAACGGTGTCGGTAAAACCACAACCATTGGTAAGCTGGCAAACAAGCTAAAAAATGAAGGGAAATCCGTCATTTTAGCAGCAGGTGATACGTTCCGTGCGGGGGCGATTGAGCAGCTTGAAGTATGGGGCGAGCGCTCTGGTGTTCCTGTCGTTAAACAAACAGCAGGCTCTGACCCGGCAGCGGTCATCTATGATGCCGTTCAATCAGCTAAAGCCAAAAAAGCAGATGTCTTGATCTGTGATACAGCAGGCAGACTGCAAAACAAAGTCAACTTGATGAAAGAGCTAGAGAAGGTCAAGAGAGTCATTGAACGCGAAGTGCCCGATGCACCGCACGAAGTACTGCTTGCCCTTGATGCGACAACGGGTCAAAATGCGATGGCGCAAGCGAAGGAATTTTCTAAAGCGACAAACGTGACAGGTATCGCTTTAACAAAGCTTGACGGTACTGCAAAAGGCGGGATTGTTCTTGCCATTCGCAATGAGCTCAACATCCCTGTAAAACTTGTCGGATTAGGTGAAAAAGTAGACGATCTGCAAGAGTTCGATGCTGAATCGTATGTGTACGGATTATTCTCAGACATGATTGATCAAGAAGACTAATCAAAATGCCGGCAAAATTGCCGGCATTCAGCGTGTAGACAAACCCTCGCATTCTTTGTCAGTCCTGCGTGCTGGTGCTCACGAATGTGACATTCGCTCCGCGCCAGTACTCGTCCTTCCTAAACTGCAAAGGTTTTCTATCACGCTGAAAAGAAGACAAAGGGCTAAAATCAAGTTCATTTTAGCCCTTTATCAACAATCTGGGGATGCCGGCAAAATTGCCGGCATTTTTATTTATATGTCGCCGCAGGAAGTGACAAGATAAAAACTTGACACATAGATCAGAACCGTGTAAACTTAGTTGTTGTAAAGGGAATGAACTTAACAAAGGGGAGAGAGCCCATGACGCTTGAAAAGACAACGAGAATGAACTACTTGTTTGATTTCTATCAATCGTTGTTGACCGCAAAACAAAAGAGCTACATGTCGCTTTACTACCTAGACGATTTTTCCCTCGGTGAAATTGCGGATGAATATGAAGTATCAAGACAGGCTGTTTATGATAATATTAAACGGACTGAAGCGATGCTTGAACAATATGAAGAAAAGCTGCTCTTGTTTAAGAAATTTAAAGAGCGTAAAGAACTTCTCACAAAAATGAGAGAGCTTGTAGCAGATTCCGCGCAAAAGGAAGAAGCAGAAGCTTTAATTGAATCGCTTGAGAAATTAGATTAGGAGGCGGCACAGTATGGCATTTGAAGGATTAGCCGACCGACTGCAGCAGACGATTTCAAAAATCCGCGGCAAAGGAAAAGTGTCAGAGCAAGATGTAAAAGAAATGATGCGCGAGGTACGCCTTGCCCTTCTTGAAGCTGACGTCAATTTTAAAGTAGTCAAAGACTTTGTGAAAAAAGTAAGCGAGCGGGCAGTTGGACAAGAGGTCATGCAAAGTCTTACCCCAGGACAACAGGTCATTAAAGTTGTAAAAGAAGAACTCACTGAATTAATGGGCGGGGAAGAGAGTAAAATCGCTGTAGCGAAAAAATCTCCAACTGTCATTATGATGGTTGGTCTTCAAGGGGCAGGTAAAACAACCACGACTGGGAAGCTTGCCAATTTACTTCGCAAAAAACATAATCGCAAGCCGATGATGGTGGCTGCTGATATTTACAGACCAGCAGCAATCCAGCAGCTTCAAACGCTCGGGAAACAGCTTGATATGCCAGTATTTTCATTAGGTGATCAAGTCAGCCCTGTCGAAATTGCCAAACAGGCAATTGAAAAAGCGAAAGAAGAACATCATGATTATGTCATTTTAGATACAGCAGGACGTCTTCATATTGATGAAGAATTAATGGATGAACTTCAGAAAGTAAAAGAAGTAGCGAATCCAGAAGAAATTTTCCTAGTTGTTGACTCTATGACAGGTCAAGATGCTGTCAATGTTGCGAAAAGCTTTAATGAACAGCTTGGTTTAACGGGTGTCGTTCTAACTAAACTAGACGGTGATACAAGAGGTGGTGCAGCACTTTCTATTCGAGCTGTCACCAATACGCCGATTAAATTCGCTGCACTAGGAGAAAAGCTTGATGCGATTGAACCATTCCATCCGGAGCGGATGGCATCAAGAATTCTTGGTATGGGAGATGTGCTCACGCTTATTGAAAAAGCACAGGCAAACGTCGACCAAGATAAAGCGAAAGAGCTTGAGCAAAAAATGCGGACAATGAGCTTCACGCTCGATGATTTCCTCGAGCAGCTTGGGCAAGTTCGAAATATGGGTCCTCTTGATGAACTGATTCAAATGATGCCGGGAGCCGGTAAAATGAAAGGGCTCAAAAACGTCCAAGTAGACGAAAAGCAGCTCAATCATATCGAAGCGATCATTAAATCAATGACGACCAAGGAAAAAGAACAGCCAGAGGTCATCAATGCAAGCCGAAGAAAACGGATTGCAAAAGGAAGTGGAACATCTGTACAGGAAGTCAATCGCCTTTTAAAGCAATTTGATGAAATGAAAAAGATGATGAAGCAAATGACCAACATGTCCAAAGGAAAGAAAAAGGGCTTTAAATTACCATTTATGTAATTGGTTATACATGATAAAACCGTTGTTAAGAAAAAACACTTTACAAACCCTTTTATCATTGTTAATATACTATCTTGTTGAAATATTTTCGGAGGTGCTAGTAAAATGGCAGTAAAAATTCGTTTAAAACGTATGGGAGCAAAAAAATCTCCTTTCTATCGTATTGTTGTAGCAGATTCTCGTTCACCACGTGACGGTCGTTTCATCGAAACAGTTGGAACTTACAACCCAGTGGTATCACCAGCTGAGGTGAAAATCAACGAAGAATTAGCGCTTAAATGGCTTCAAAATGGTGCGAAACCATCTGATACAGTTCGTAACCTTTTCTCAAGCCAAGGAATTCTTGAAAAATTTCATAATGCGAAAAACAGCAAATAATGAATGAGCTGTCCTTGGAAGAATTGATTGTGTCCATCGTCGAGCCACTTGTTGATTTCCCTGAAGATATTCACGTATCTTCATTAGAAAAAGATGAGCAGGTCATTTACACACTGTCTGTCAATGCTGAAGATACCGGAAAAGTGATCGGTAAGCAGGGACGTACAGCTAAAGCGATACGAACAGTCATGTTTGCAGCAAGTGCAGAGTCTTCTAAGAAAGTTCAACTTGAGATTGCTGACTAAAAAGGGAGAGGGCTTAGGACCTCCCCTTTTTTTACACGTTTAAATCTATTTTTCGTTATACTGTAGAGGACAAATGCCTTCGGATAGGGGGACAAAAAGGAAGATGCAGATCATTCAACATGTCACCGTCATGCAAGTATTAACTGAAAGCAGTAAGGACAAACTGTTAACGACTTTTTTGGAGAAAAAAGAAAGACTAGAACGTGAGTGCAATCAACTATATTTTCAACTAAAAAAGCATGAAAAAGAACCACATCAGCAAGAAGCCATCCCTCAATTTCAAAAAGCCATTGAAAAAAGACAAGAGAAAATGAGGCAAATTGATTTTCAAGTCGAGCAGCTTCATATCTTGCCTCTTGGCAGTGAAATGAAAGAAACAGAAGTGGATGCGCTGATTGAAGTAAAAATAGGTGATAAATGGGATGACAAAATGCAAGACAATGTCATCGTCGTGAAAGACGGCACCATTGTGGAAATACGTCAGGGGTGATTGAGAACATGGAGCTAGAATGGTTGAATGTCGGAAAGATCGTCAATACACATGGAGTGCGCGGAGAAGTACGTGTTGTGTCAAAGACTGATTTCCCAGAAGAACGCTACAAAAAAGGCAGCGTCCTTTATATTTTCAAACAAAATCAAAAAGAACCGCTAAAAGTGACTGTCGCATCACATAGACAGCACAAACAATTTGATTTACTGACATTTGAAGAAGTCGGCTCGTTAAATGAAGCTGAGCAATTAAAAGAGTCGATTTTAAAAGTAGAAAAAGAACATCTTGGTTCATTAGATGAAGGGGAATTCTATTTCCACGAAATCATCGGCTGTGAAGTATATGATGAAGAGGACAAACTGATTGGTCAAATCAAAGAAGTTTTAACGCCAGGGGCAAATGATGTATGGGTGGTTGGAAGAAAAGGCAAAAAAGATGCCCTCATCCCTTATATTCCATCTGTCGTCAAAACAGTTGATATTTCATCCAAGAAAGTACACATTGAAGTGATGGAAGGACTCATTGACGAATGAAAATTGACTTTTTAACACTGTTTCCTGAAATGTTTGAAGGGGTGCTTCACTCATCGATCTTAAAAAAAGCTCAGGAAAAAGATGCGGTCTCATTTGATGTCGTGAATTTTAGGGAGTATTCCGATCATAAACATAAAACAGTGGATGACTATCCGTATGGCGGCGGTGCTGGCATGGTTCTGAAAGCACAGCCAGTATTTGATGCGGTAGAAGATTTAACGAAAAAAGCAAACAAGAAGCCCCGCATTATTCTTGTCTGTCCTCAAGGAGAAAGATATACACAAAAGAAAGCAGAAGAGCTTGCAAAAGAAGAGCATCTTATGTTCATTTGCGGCCACTATGAAGGCTACGATGAGCGCATCAGGGAGCATCTTGTCACAGATGAAATCTCAATCGGAGATTTCGTTCTCACAGGCGGAGAGCTGCCGGCGATGATGATTGCAGACAGTGTGGTCAGGCTTTTGCCTCATGTGCTTGGAAAAGAAGCGTCTCATATCGAAGATTCATTTAGTACAGGTCTGCTTGAGCATCCGCACTATACAAGACCAGCTGATTATAAAGGATTGAAAGTACCAGATGTGCTTCTCTCTGGTAATCATGCCAAAATTGAAGAGTGGCGGCGTAAAGAATCGTTGAAGCGAACCTATACAAGACGGCCAGATTTGATCGATTCTTGCAAAACATTAACGGATGAAGAAAAAAGATGGCTTTGGCAGCTTCATAATGACTAGATTGTATTGCACAAGGTATACAGGTGTGGTATGATACTACTTGTGACTTGGACGGCTTGCCGATTCAAGTTTGAAAACGATGTTCCGCTGCAATGAAGAAAGAGGACATGAGCATCTGTTGGAAGGAGTTGAAAACGATGCAACAATTGATTGAAGAAATCACAAAAGAACAATTACGCACTGATCTTCCTGCGTTCCGTCCTGGTGACACTTTACGTGTACACGTGAAAGTTGTCGAGGGTACTCGTGAGCGTATCCAGATCTTTGAAGGTGTTGTAATTAAGCGTCGTGGTGGTGGAATCAGCGAAACTTTCACAGTTCGTAAGATCTCTTACGGTGTAGGCGTTGAGCGTACATTCCCTGTACACACACCAAAAATCGCTAAGATCGAAGTTGTACGTCACGGTAAGGTACGTCGTGCGAAACTTTACTACCTACGTGAACTTCGCGGTAAAGCGGCTCGTATCAAAGAAATCAGACGATAATGATATCAAAGGAAAGAGCTTGTTACCTGTAACAGGCTCTTTTTTTGTACAATGTATAGAGACAACCGTTAGAAGAGAGAAGGTGCACATATGACAATTCAATGGTTTCCAGGCCATATGGCAAAAGCAAGACGGGAAGTCACAGAAAAATTAAAGCTCATCGACATCGTATTTGAATTAACCGATGCAAGAATTCCGATGTCCTCTAGAAACCCAATGATTGAAGAAATCCTCCAAAACAAACCGAAAATTATGCTTTTGAACAAAGCAGATAAAGCAGATCCTCGTATGACAAAAGAGTGGCAGGCACACTTTGAAGCGCAAGGCGTAAGGTCACTTGCCATTAATTCTGTCGATGGACAAGGGTTAAATCAAATCATTACGACATCAAAAGAAATCTTAAAAGAAAAGTTCGATCGAATGAAAGCAAAAGGTGTTAAGCCGCGTGCCATTCGAGCTTTGATTATCGGAATTCCCAATGTCGGCAAATCAACGCTGATCAATCGGTTGGCAAAGAAAAATATTGCGAAAACAGGAGATCGACCTGGTATTACGACGTCACAACAATGGGTGAAGGTCGGAAAAGAACTTGAACTGCTCGATACCCCCGGAATTCTCTGGCCGAAATTTGAAGATGAACAAGTAGGTCTTAGGCTGGCCGTCACTGGAGCGATTAAAGACTCAATCATCAACTTGCAGGATGTCGCTGTGTATGCGCTCCGCTTTTTAGAAGAGCACTATCCAGAGCGGTTAAAAAAACGCTATGATTTAGCAGAAATACCTGAAGATACAGTTGAGCTGTTTGATGCCATTGGCACAAAACGCGGCTGTCTGATGAGTGGAGGATTCATTAATTACGACAAAACGACCGAAATCATTATTCGGGATATTCGAACGGAAAAATTTGGTCCCCTCACTTTTGAGAAGCCTGAAAGCTAAAAGACACGCAGCTCATGCGGGTCTTTATTTTTTGCGAAAAACTGCCGATATAAAGAAGGAGGCTGCGGAAAAGCCAATGTACACGGTCAAACAAATAAAAGCATTAATAGAACAACATGCTGACGACGAGTCATACATTCGTGAACTATTGAAAGACGATACAAGAAAAAGTGTCCAGAAGCTGATGGACAAATGGAACAAAGAGAGAGAAAAGCAGCAAGAACTACATGCAGCATGGAAGCAAATGCTGCAATTTGAAACCAAAGCAAAAGCGCAAGGATACACTTATATTGCAGGCATAGATGAAGCAGGAAGAGGACCACTCGCTGGCCCAGTGGTTGCGGCAGCTGTGATATTAAAAGAAGATACCGTCCTACTCGGTTTAAATGATTCAAAACAGCTATCTGAGAAAAAAAGAATGACCTATTATGAGCTCATTCAAAAGGAAGCGCTCGACATCGGCATCGGCATTGTTGATGCGGCAACGATTGACGAAATCAATATATACGAAGCATCAAGACTGGCGATGGTGAGGGCTGTAAAGCAGCTCACTCACACACCTGATTATCTACTCATAGATGCGATGACGCTCCCGCTTCCTACTCAACAGGAGAATATCATCAAAGGAGATGCTAAAAGCGCATCCATCGCAGCTGGTGCATGTATTGCCAAAGTGACAAGGGACCAAATGATGGAAGAGTATGGACGCCAGTACCCTGAGTATCAATTTGAAAAACATAAAGGGTATGGAACGAAAGAGCACCTTGCTGCCATTCAAACACATGGCGCCACACCTATCCACCGGTTATCATTTGCACCAGTGAAATCTGTTATTTCATAAATATTTTGACACAAGGAGGCTGCCTGTGATGACAAGAGTTGAAGATATACATACTGCACTGAATAGTCGGCTGAATACGGCAGAATCTGTTCCGCTTAACACGGAAGGAAAGGAAAATATTCACCGGCTCATACTTGGCAAAGTACTAAAAATGCTCGGGGATGATACAGCACTTGTTCAAATAGGTTCGACCAAAATCAAAGCGCAGCTAGCGGCTCAGCTCAAAGCCGATTCTTTCTACTGGTTCCAATTAGAACAAGAAGGTGGAGGCAGTCTGAGTAAATTAAGACCTGTTCAGCAATTTGACCAAGATCCTAAAACATTAAAGGATGCCGCAGCTAAACTACTAGAAGGTCTGTCGCTTAAAAATGGACTTGAACAAATGTTAACAGCTACAGCCTTTTTAAAAGAAAAACCGGTCATCAACGAAGCAGAGTTAAAAACGGCAGTAAAATGGATTGAACAACTTCAAGGTGCGGATATCAAAAAAGGTCTGCAAGCACTTCTTTTTGCTTTAAAGAAAGATTTGCCGATTCAACAAGGAGTGCTCCAATCAATATTAGCGATGAAATCCCCCTCTGCACTTCATCAGGATGTGACAGCACTGCTAGATCGATTAACACAGCTTCCGAAGCAATCAGAAGCCACACAGGCTCTTACACAGGCCGTTCGTACGGTTGTAAATGCTGAGACAACCGTTCATGCAGAAAAGCTCTTATCGGTGCTTCTAGGAGCAAAAGAAGGTCAAACGAAGCAAGGAGAAAGCTTGCAGCAAGTGCAGCCTCATGTCAATCCGGCTCAGCAAACAAAGCAGAGCCAGCCCACCGCTATACAACAAGGGCGACAGGCGGATACAGTGAATCAGAACAGCGTGCAGCAATTATTAAGTCCAAAACAGCTCCCGCTTCAGCAAATAGAACGCATTCTGACGAGCATCACAAAGCAAGGTACAGACGGACAGCAGCAGCTTGATGTAAAACAACTCACATCACTGGTTCAAGCAGTCCAGCAGGCAGGGCCACAGGCTGACGCAAAGGCAGCCGTGCTTCAAAGGGAATTTCCGTTTCTTTCAAAAACAGAGGCGAACGCATTGGCAAAGGCCATTCAGCAGACTGAACCAGCATTAAGCAATAAAACCGATGTACTCGATTTACTGATGACGATGAAAAAAGCGATAGGTGTACGAGATGAAATTGGGATGCTGAAATTACTGGAAAAGGGCAGCCAAGATGTCAAAAGCCAAGAGCTTCACCAATTAAAGATGGTTTTAAATGATGCAAGGCAAGCTGATGTTCCCGAGCCCGTAAAAAAAGAAGTGGATCAATTATTCCATAGATTAAATGGGCAGTTACTAGTGCATCAGGAAAACCAAACAGTTAGTCAAATGATGGTTTCTTACCCGCTTTTCTCAAAACATAGTGTTCAAGATTTAACCTTTATTCTAAAAGGGCATAAGAAAAAAGATGGCTCTATCGATATTTCTCAGTGCCGTTTAATGTTTTATTTAAACATGGAAAACTTAGAAGAAACGTTAATAGACTGTACGATTCAGCAAAAAGTGATGTCAATTACAGTCGAGACGGCTCACGAACTGCAAGGGACCATTAATCCAATGATTCCAGCTGTTCGAGAGAATTTAAATGCCCTAGGGTATAGTTTGACGGGGATTACAGCGAAAAAGAGAGAAGAGCCAATTGATCCGTCTGACTTTCTGGATGAACACTTTCATAAAATCAGCGAGAAAGGGCTGGACTTACGAGTATGAAAGATTCAAAACCGCTTAGAAGAGCGGTCGCTCTACACTATGATGAAGAAAAACAAAAAGCGCCAAAAGTCGTTGCAACAGGCAGTGGCTATGTGGCTGATCATATTATTGAAGAAGCTCAAAAAGCTGGAGTCCCTATTCAAGAAGACCGTAATTTAGTAGAACTGATGCGCCACTTAACGCTCGATGAGGAAATCCCAGAAGCGTTATACGATACTGTAGCAGAAATATTTTCATTTATCTATCGATTGGATCAAAAAATGAAAAAATAAGGTAAAATAAGTGTTTTGACTGAAAAATTTATATTTTTAATAAAATAAAAGTTTGAATGTTTAGAAGGATTTTACGATTTTACATAGAACCCTAGACATTCTCTTTTTTATTCTTTAAAATGAAAGCGCAGTCTATTTTATAATTTTTGTTTCTACATATGTTGGGAGGATGGGAAATGAATATCCATGAGTACCAAGGAAAAGAAATCCTAAGAAAATATGGGGTTTCAGTTCCAAATGGTAAAGTAGCATTTACACCTGATGAAGCAGTGAAAGCATCAGAAGAGCTAGGAAGCTCTGTATATGTCGTAAAAGCACAGATTCATGCAGGCGGCCGTGGTAAAGCTGGTGGGGTAAAAATTGCAAAAACAAAAGATGAAGTGAAAGGGTTTGCAGAGGAATTGCTCGGCAAGACACTTGTCACACATCAAACAGGGCCTGAAGGGCGCGAAATAAAACGCTTACTTATTGAAGAAGGCTGCGATATTCAAAAAGAGTACTATGTAGGACTCGTTTTGGATAGAGCGACATCAAGAATTGTTTTGATGGCTTCTGAAGAAGGCGGTACTGAAATTGAAGAAGTAGCAGAAAAAACGCCAGAAAAAATCGTGAAAGTGGTCATCGACCCAGCGATTGGTCTCCAAGCCTATCAGGCGAGAGAAGTTGCGTTTAAAATTAATATTCCAACAAAATTAGTTGGTCAAGCTGTTAAGTTTATGACAAGCCTTTACAATGCGTTTATTGAAAAGGATTGTTCAATTGCCGAGATAAATCCTCTTGTTGTAACAGGTGATGGAAAAGTCATGGCACTTGATGCAAAATTAAACTTTGATAGCAATGCCTTATATAGACAAAAAGATATATTAGAATACCGTGACCTTGATGAAGAAGATCCAAAGGAGATTGAAGCATCTAAATATGACCTAAGCTACATTTCACTAGATGGGAATATTGGCTGTATGGTGAATGGAGCAGGCCTTGCGATGTCTACAATGGATATCATCAAGCATTACGGCGGGGACCCTGCAAACTTCCTTGATGTTGGCGGCGGTGCAACTGCTGAAAAAGTAACGGAAGCATTTAAAATCATCTTATCTGATCAAAATGTCAAAGGGATTTTCGTGAACATTTTTGGCGGCATCATGAAATGTGATGTCATTGCAGAAGGTGTTGTTGAAGCGACGAAACAAGTCGGCTTAACATTACCACTCGTTGTACGTCTTGAAGGAACAAACGTTGAATTAGGGAAGAAAATCCTGAGTGATTCAGGCTTAAATATCACTTCTGCTGAGTCTATGGCTGACGGGGCAGAAAAGATTGTATCTTTAGTCAAGTAGAGCAGAAAGGCAGGGAACCTAAATGAGTGTATTTATTAATAAAAATACGAGAGTAATTGTTCAGGGGATTACCGGTTCAACCGCATTATTCCATACAAAACAAATGATTGAGTATGGAACAAATATCGTTGGCGGTGTCACACCTGGAAAAGGTGGAACTGAAGTAGAGGGAGTTCCTGTATTTAATACTGTATCTGAAGCAGTACAGACAACTGGAGCAAATGCTTCTGTTATCTATGTACCAGCACCATTTGCAGCAGACGCCATTTTAGAGGCTGTTGATGCAGAAGTGGATCTAGTGATTTGTATCACAGAACACATTCCAGTTCTGGATATGGTTAAAGTGAAACGCTATATGGAAGGTAAGAAGACAAGACTTGTTGGACCGAACTGTCCTGGTGTGATTACACCTGAAGAATGTAAAATTGGCATCATGCCTGGCTACATTCATAAAAAAGGTCATGTTGGTGTTGTGTCTCGTTCTGGAACGCTTACATATGAAGCGGTACATCAGCTTTCAGAGGCTGGTGTTGGTCAATCAACAGCTGTAGGAATTGGCGGCGACCCTGTCAATGGTACGAACTTTATTGATGTATTAAAAGCCTTCAATGAAGATCCTGAAACGCATGCTGTGATCATGATTGGTGAAATCGGCGGTACTGCTGAAGAAGAAGCAGCTGAATGGGTAAAAGCAAATATGACCAAGCCGGTTGTTGGCTTTATTGGCGGTAAAACAGCGCCTCCAGGAAAACGTATGGGACATGCTGGTGCCATTATTTCTGGTGGTAAAGGAACTGCTGATGAAAAAGTAAAAACAATGCGTGAATGTGGAATTGAAGTGGCAGAGACACCATCTGTCATGGGAGAAACCTTAATTAAAGTGTTAAAAGAGAAGAATCTCTTCGAAGCTTGTAAAACGCATTAATGACACAAGAAGACTTGTTCTTTGACAAGTCTTCTTCTTTCTATCTTAAACTGGAGGAATGGTATGTACAACGTGTCCGAAAGAATGATTTTTCACCGCTTAAAAGGCCTCATCTCACCCTCTTTGTTAACAAAATGGTGGAAAGTCGATCCTGAGCTATATATAAATGAAGAAACACATCATTTCAAACAGGATCGATCATTACAAAAGATCGACTTTACCCGCTTACAACAAGCTGAAGAAAATGAATTCCCCATTTTTCAACACATCGTTCAAGCCTATTTAAAGCAAAATATTCACATGATTCCCATCACATCACCTTTATATCCCAGCTCACTAAAACACATTTATGATCCTCCCCCAGTATTATTCCTAAAAGGAAACGTTACCTATTTAAATGAAGAAAAAAGTTTAGGTGTAGTAGGTACACGAGTGCCATCCTCTTATGGAGAAGCGTGCGTGAAGAAAATTGTTGGAGAACTTGTAGAGGAAGATTGGATGATTGTGAGCGGTTTAGCAAAAGGAATTGATGGACTTGCACACAAAGAGTGCATAAGAAAAAAAGGAAAAACGATTGGTGTTGTAGCTGGCGGCTTTCAACATGTATATCCAAAAGAACATGTGCAAATGGCTCAATATATGGGAGAACATCATTTACTGTTGTCAGAGCACCCGCCTTATATCAAACCAGAAAAATGGCATTTTCCAATGAGAAACCGATTAATTAGTGCCCTGACAAGAGGAACCATCGTGGTCCAGTGCAAAGAAAAGAGCGGTTCGCTTATTACAGCCTACCAGGCATTAGAGCAAGGAAAAGAAGTGTTTGCTGTTGCAGGATCGATCTTTGATTCTAATTCTATAGGTCCAGCTAGATTGATTCAGCAAGGTGCCAAGCTTGTTCATTCAACGAAGGATATTTTAGAGGAATTCTCCTTGAGCGGTGTTCAATATACTGAACTCACATAAAAATATCGTTTGACAAAAGACATCGGAATATTTAATAATAGTGAGGATTTAAGTTTACACTTTGTTTTTCGTGTTTATAATGATGTTCATCATAAAGAATTTTTAACGATTGCCTGTTAGATAGGTGCAATTAACATAAATATAAATTTGTGAAATGGATAAAGAGAGAACACCTCTTAAGGGGGATTTTGAGTATGGCTGATTATTTAGTCATCGTTGAGTCGCCAGCAAAGGCGAAAACGATTGAGCGTTATTTAGGAAAAAAGTATAAAGTAAAGGCTTCAATGGGGCATGTAAGGGATTTACCGAAAAGTCAGCTTGGTGTTGACACTGAGCATGACTTCGAACCGAGATATATTACGATTCGAGGAAAAGGTCCAGTCTTAAAAGAATTAAAAACAGCAGCGAAGAAAGCAAAAAAAGTATATCTCGCAGCTGACCCCGACAGAGAGGGAGAAGCGATTGCTTGGCATTTAGCCCACAGCCTTGACCTTGACCTCTCTTCAGATTGCCGCGTTGTCTTTAACGAGATTACAAAAGATGCAATTAAAGATTCCTTTAAACATCCACGTATGATCGATATGGACTTGGTTGATGCGCAGCAGGCAAGACGAATCTTAGATCGTCTCGTTGGATATAAAATCAGCCCAATTTTATGGAAGAAAGTCAAAAAGGGCTTAAGCGCCGGTCGTGTTCAATCAGTTGCACTCCGCCTGATTATTGACCGCGAGAATGAAATTAATGAATTCAAACCAGAAGAATACTGGACAATTGATGGCACCTTCCTAAAAGGGAAAGAAAGCTTTGAAGCGAGTTTCTTTGGCGTAAATGGCAAAAAACATCCGCTAAAAACAAAAGAAGATGTAAAAGAAATCCTTTCGAAATTAAAAGGAAGCAAGTTTTCTGTTGAAAAAGTGACGAAAAAAGAACGTAAACGCAACCCAGCTGTTCCGTTTACAACATCTACCTTACAACAAGAGGCAGCGAGAAAACTAAACTTCCGTGCGAAGAAAACGATGATGATTGCACAGCAATTATATGAAGGAATTGATCTTGGTAAAGAAGGTACAGTAGGTCTCATTACATATATGAGAACGGACTCAACACGTATTTCCAATACGGCAATTGAAGAAGTATCTGCTTTCATTGATCAAACGTACGGCAAGAATTTCTTGAATACAACAAAACGTACTGCCAAAAAGAACGAAAATGCACAGGATGCTCACGAAGCCATCCGTCCGACTTCTACGCTAAGAAAACCAGCAGATGTCAAACACGTGCTAAGCAGAGATCAGCTTCGTCTTTATAAATTGATCTGGGAACGTTTTGTGGCAAGCCAAATGGCACCAGCTGTTCTTGATACAATGAGTGTGGATCTTGAAAATAACGGGCTTACTTTCCGTGCAAATGGAAGTAAGGTGAAATTCCCTGGATTTATGAAAGTATATGTTGAAGGGAAGGACGACCAGTTAGAAGAAAAGGACAAAATGCTTCCTGATCTGAAAGAGGGGGATACCGTTCTTTCAAAAGATATTGAACCAGAGCAGCACTTCACGCAGCCGCCTCCACGTTACACTGAGGCAAGACTTGTCAAAACCCTTGAAGAGCTAGGTATCGGCCGCCCATCGACGTATGCACCAACATTAGATACTATTCAAAAGCGCGGCTACGTGGCACTTGATAACAAACGGTTTATTCCAACAGAGCTTGGAGAGATTGTGCTCAACTTAATTATTGAATTCTTCCCTGAAATCATTAACGTAGAATTTACTGCGAAAATGGAAAAAGAACTTGATAGCGTTGAAGAAGGTACGATTGAATGGGTACGCATTATCGACAGTTTCTATCAAGATTTTGCAAAAAGGGTAGAAAAAGCAGAAGCAGAGATGCAGGAAGTTGAGATCGAGCCTGAATACGCCGGAGTTGATTGCGAAGAGTGTGGTCATCCAATGGTGTACAAAATGGGGAGATACGGTAAGTTCATGGCATGCTCTAATTTCCCTGACTGCCGTAACACAAAACCAATTGTCAAAGATATTGGTGTCAAATGCCCGACTTGTCACGAAGGAAATATCGTTGAACGGAAATCTAAGAAGCGCCGCATTTTTTACGGTTGCGATCGTTTTCCAGAGTGTGAATTCGTCTCTTGGGACAAACCAATTGAAAGAAAGTGTCCAAAATGCGAAAATATGCTTGTAGAGAAAAAGCTGAAAAAAGGCATTCAAGTTCAATGTGTGAACTGTGATTATAAAGAGGAACAACAAAAATAGCGGTGAGCAGCCTTGTTCACCTGCTTTTTTATGTCATCAAATAGAACTTACGAAATAGGAGAGTTGTACAATGAGTCAATTTGTAAATGTGATCGGAGCAGGTTTAGCAGGAAGTGAAGCGGCATGGCAAATTGCCAAGCGCGGAATTAAAGTCCATCTGTATGAAATGAGACCTGTCAAACAAACACCAGCTCACCACACTGATAAATTTGCGGAGCTCGTATGCAGTAACTCATTGCGTGCGAACGCTTTAACAAACGCAGTAGGTGTACTAAAGGAAGAAATGCGTCATTTAGACTCAGCAATCATCGCAGCAGCAGATGAAAGCTCGGTTCCTGCTGGTGGAGCGCTTGCAGTAGATCGTCATGAATTTGCAGCGAACGTCACAGACCGCGTGAAAAATCACCCGAATGTGACGGTCTTTCAAGAAGAAGTGCAAAGCATTCCAGAAGGTCCGACGATTATCGCAACGGGTCCTCTTACATCAGAAGCACTTTCAAAAGAATTGAAATCCTTAACAGGTGAAGAGTATTTATATTTCTACGATGCAGCAGCGCCGATCCTCGAGAAAGACAGCATCGATATGGATAAAGTGTACTTGAAATCACGTTATGATAAAGGGGAAGCGGCTTATTTAAACTGTCCGATGACAGAAGAAGAATTCGATCGTTTTTATGAGGCGCTCATTTCGGCTGAAACTGTGCCGTTAAAAGAGTTTGAAAAAGAAATCTTCTTCGAAGGCTGTATGCCCATTGAAGTCATGGCCAAAAGAGGGAAAAAAACCATGCTCTTTGGACCGATGAAACCAGTTGGACTTGAAGATCCGAAAACAGGAAAAAGACCTTACGCTGTTGTTCAATTAAGACAGGATGATGCAGCAGGTACTTTATATAATATTGTTGGTTTCCAAACACATCTGAAGTGGGGCGATCAAAAGGAAGTATTCCGTTTGATCCCAGGTCTTGAAGAGGCAGAGATTGTTCGTTATGGTGTGATGCACCGTAATACATTTATTAACTCGCCAAGCCTTCTAAAACCGACGTATCAATTTAAAAATAGAGACGACTTATTCTTTGCCGGACAAATGACTGGTGTTGAAGGATATGTTGAGTCCGCGGCTTCAGGACTAGTGGCTGGAATCAACGCAGCTCGTTTTGTTAAAGGAGAAGAGCTTGTGACACTTCCAGAAGAAACAGCGATTGGCAGTATGGCTTACTACATCACATCAACAAACAAGAAAAGCTTCCAGCCGATGAATGCAAACTTTGGCTTGCTGAAAGATCTTGGCGTTCGAATTAAAAACAAACAAGAGCGCTATGCAGAGTACGCTAAACGCGCAATCGAAACTATTCAAACTATTTCGAAATCTCTGTAGTAAAACATTGCACGGGAAGCAAGATATGTGATACCATTTAAAAGCCTTAAAGAGGTGTAAAAATGACAGATAAACAGCGTCTTGTCCACTTATTCATTGAATATTTGCAGATTGAAAAGAACTATTCAGCTTTAACGATCTCAGGTTATACTGAGGCGATTGAAGAGTTTGTCAGATTTATGAACATTCAAGGAATAGACGGTTTTGAAGAGGTATCCTATCAAGATACGAGAATTTATTTAACAGAAGCTTATGAAAAAGGCCTTACAAGAAGAACGATTAGTAAGAAAGTCTCTGCACTTCGCAGCTTTTATAAATTTTTATTAAGAGAACAGCTTGTGAAAGAAAATCCTTTTTTACTCGTTAGCTTACCAAAGCAGGATAAGCGAATTCCTTCATTTTTGTATGAAGAGGAACTAAAAGAGCTATTTACAGTTTCTGATGTAAATACACCGCTTGGTCAAAGAAATCAAGCCATTTTAGAACTTCTTTATGCAACAGGTATGAGGGTCAGTGAGTTATGTTCATTAAAAGAATCTGATCTTGATTTATCGATGGATACAGTGCTTGTTCATGGGAAAGGCAGCAAACAGCGGTATGTACCTTTCGGCTCTTATGCACATGAAGCGCTCTCCACATATTTAGAGGATGGAAGGCAGAAGCTGAAAGTGAAGGGAAAGGATCGTGCTGATTCACATGTGTTTTTGAATCAGCGCGGAGCTCCTCTTACAGACAGAGGCGTTCGATTCATTCTAACTGAATTAATGAAAAAGGCATCTGGCACATTACATATCCATCCTCACATGTTAAGGCACACCTTTGCTACGCATCTTTTAAACGAGGGAGCGGATTTAAGAAGTGTTCAAGAACTTCTCGGTCACTCAAATTTATCATCAACACAGGTGTACACGCATGTATCAAAAGATTCTTTAAGAAAAACGTACATGTCTCATCACCCAAGGGCTTTTAAACGATCCTAAAAGGAGGTTTTTTCATGTCATCATTTCATGCAACCACAATCTTTGCCGTTCAACATAAAGGAAAAAGTGCGATGGCTGGAGACGGTCAAGTCACTTTTGGGCAGGCTGTCGTCATGAAACACACAGCAAAAAAAGTGCGCCGTCTTTTCGGAGGCAAAGTACTCGCAGGTTTTGCTGGTTCAGTTGCAGATGCATTTACACTCTTTGAGAAGTTTGAAACGAAGCTTGAAGAATACGGTGGTAACCTAAAACGAGCAGCTGTAGAACTGGCGAAAGAATGGAGAAGTGACAAGATGCTCAGACAGCTTGAGGCCATGCTGATCGTCATGAATAAAGAAAGCATCCTGCTCGTATCTGGAACAGGAGAGGTCATCGAGCCAGACGATGGCATTTTGGCTATCGGGTCAGGCGGTAACTACGCGCTTAGCGCCGGGAGAGCACTCAAAAAACATGCAGGTGACCATCTCTCAGCTCGAGAGATTGCAAAGGCGGCTCTTGAAACGGCCGGAGAAATCTGTGTCTACACGAACGATCAAATCACTTTAGAAGAGCTTGAATAGAAAGGACATGAGACGTATGGAGAAAAAGCCGTTCACCCCAAGAGAGATAGTTGAAAAGCTTGATCAGTACATTATTGGTCAGCTTGATGCGAAAAAAGCAGTGGCGGTGGCTTTAAGAAACCGTTACAGAAGAAGTCTTTTACATGATAAGCTAAAGGATGAAGTCGTTCCTAAAAACATCTTAATGATTGGTCCGACAGGTGTGGGGAAAACAGAAATTGCTCGCAGAATTGCAAGGATTTCTGGTGCACCTTTCATTAAAGTGGAAGCAACGAAGTTTACTGAAGTTGGATATGTCGGACGTGACGTAGAATCAATGGTCAGAGATTTAGTGGAAACAGCAATCAGACTAGTCAAAGAAGAAAAAATGAAGGATGTTCAAGAAGAAGCGGAAAAACAAGCAAACAAACGGCTTGTTCATCTACTTGTTCCTGGAAAGAAAAAAAGTCAGTCTGTGAAAAATCCTTTTGAGATGCTGTTTGGTGGTTCTGATGCTGATGAAAGTGACCGAGATCACTCAAGTGAAGAAGTAGAGCTTGAGTCGACGAGAAAACGCATTGCGCACCAGCTGGCGATGGGTGAACTTGAAGACCATTACGTCACGATTGAAGTTGAAGAGCAGCAGCCTTCCATGTTTGATATGCTTCAAGGCTCGGGTATGGAGCAAATGGGTATGAACATGCAGGATGCGCTTAGCAATCTCATGCCTAAAAAGAAAAAACGCAGAAAGCTGACCGTCAGAGAAGCGAGAAAAGCGTTAACTGCTGAGGAAGCTTCAAAACTGATTGATATGGATGAAGTCGGTCAGGAAGCCGTGCAAAAAGCAGAGCAGCAAGGAATCATCTTTATCGATGAAATCGATAAAATTGCCAAAAGCGGTGGTGCATCGTCTGCAGATGTTTCTCGTGAAGGGGTTCAACGTGATATTTTACCGATTGTAGAAGGTTCCACTGTGATGACGAAGTATGGGGCTGTGAAAACAGATCATGTTCTATTTGTAGCAGCAGGCGCTTTTCATATGGCGAAACCCTCGGATTTGATTCCAGAGCTTCAAGGGCGCTTCCCAATCCGTGTAGAATTAGATAAATTAAGTATAGAAGACTTTGTGAAAATCTTAACGGAACCAGATAACGCGTTATTAAAGCAATATAAGGCTTTACTTGAAACAGAAGGTATATCTCTTGAATTTTCTGACGATGCTATTCATAAGATTGCCGAAGTGGCTTATCACGTCAATCAGGAGACGGATAACATCGGTGCAAGAAGGCTTCACACCATACTTGAGAAACTGCTAGAAGAGCTCTCATTTGAGGCGCCTGATATTACAATGGAAACAGTGACTATTACCCCTCAGTATGTAGAAGAGAAGCTAGGAAAGATTGCAAATAACAAAGACTTAAGTCAATTTATACTTTAACAAATGAATAAAGTAATCTAGGAGGATCATTATTATGGCGTTACTACAAAAAACAAGGATTATTAACTCGATGCTGCAAGATGCAGCGGGGAAACCGGTTAATTTTAAAGAAATGGCAGAAACACTGAGAGATGTCATTGATTCAAACATTTTCGTATTAAGCAGAAGAGGGAAGCTTCTTGGCTACTCCATTAACCAGCAGATTGAAAATGCACGTATGAAAAAAATGCTGGAAGATCGTCAGTTCCCTGAAGAATATACAAAAAGCTTATTCAATGTCCCTGAAACATCTTCAAACCTTGACATCAACAGTGAGTACACAGCTTTCCCGATTGAGAACCGTGATTTATTCCAATCAGGTTTGACAACGATTGTGCCAATCATCGGAGGCGGAGACCGCTTAGGGACGTTAATCCTTTCTCGTTTGCAAGATACATTCACAGATGATGATTTAATTCTTGCTGAATACGGCGCAACAGTTGTTGGAATGGAGATTCTTCGCGAGAAAGCGGAAGAAATTGAAGAAGAAGCAAGAAGTAAAGCGGTTGTTCAAATGGCGATCAGCTCTCTTTCATACAGTGAACTTGAAGCGATTGAACATATCTTTGAAGAACTCGATGGAAACGAAGGGCTGCTTGTGGCAAGTAAGATTGCTGACCGTGTAGGAATCACTCGTTCAGTGATCGTAAACGCACTTCGTAAATTAGAAAGTGCAGGCGTTATTGAATCTCGTTCTCTTGGAATGAAGGGAACATACATCAAAGTATTAAACAACAAATTTTTAATTGAACTTGAAAATTTAAAATCTCACTAATCAAAAAACCCTTTTCGGCCGAAATAAACGCTGAAAAGGGTTTTTTTGTATAAAAAAAGAGGATTTGTCCGAAAAATGACACTCTTTTTTCCAAGAAACCCCTTACAATTCTGTAGTGCTTTGAATCTAGGTCTTTATACCTATTCGTAAAATAGATATATATTACGAGTTTTTTTTACAATTACATCATAGACTTTAATCCTATTATTTCTTACAATGAACATATGGTTTTACAAATCTCGACATGATTAAATGGAATGAAATACATATGATTGGAGGTATATGGTTTTGGATATATTTTCTGGAACGATAAGCAACCTTGAGAATGCCTTGGGCAGAGCGAATGTTAAGCAAAAAGTCATAAGCAATAATATCGCGAATATAGACACACCGAACTACAAGTCTAAAAAAGTTGCATTCCACGACATGCTAAATGATGCGTCAATCAAATTAGATGCTAAAAAAACATACCAAGGTCACATTGATTTTTCTAAAACAGGGTCTAATTATTCAGTTGTTTCGAGTAACCGTACTTCTTATCAAGAAAACGGAAATAATGTCGATATTGATCAAGAGATGAGTGAACTCGCTAAAAACCAAATTCAGTATAATGCGTTGGTTGAAAGAATGAGCGGAAAGTTCAATTCTCTTAAAACAGTTTTGACAGGAGGTAAGTGATGTCGATTTTTTCAGGCGTGAACGCTTCGGCCTCAGCATTAACAGCACAGAGGCTCAGAATGGACGTTGTATCCTCTAACCTTGCGAATATGGATACAACAAGAGCTAAACAGGTTGATGGCAAGTGGGAGCCTTATAGACGCAAGCTCGTCACATTACAGCCGTCAGGTGAATCATTTTCATCTATATTGAACTCAAGCATGAATTCGAGCGGCAAATTAGGAAACGGCGTCAAAGTAACAAAAATTACTGAAGACGAAACTCCATTCAACCTTCAATATGATCCTACAAATCCCGATGCCAATGAAAATGGATATGTTCAAACACCAAACGTTGATCCATTAAAGGAAATGGTTGATCTCATCAGCAGCTCAAGGTCATATGAAGCAAACGTGACTGCGCTGAATGCGAATAAAAGCATGCTGATGAAAGCTTTAGAAATAGGAAAGTAAGGTGAAAAGAATTGGTTAACGCAATATCTCCTTTCCAGCTTCAAACCGCTCAGCAAGCAAGTGAATTGACGAATGCATCGTCTGTGCAGGCGGCTGCACCTAAAAGTCAAACGAATTTCTCTGATGTGCTGAAGAATTCCATTGAGGCATTAAATCAATCACAGCTGAAATCAGACCAGTATACGAATGCTCTCGCACAAGGGAAAGATGTCAATCTCGATGAAGTCATGATTGCTTCACAAAAAGCGAGTGTGACACTCACAGCTGCAACCGAGTTTCGGAATAAAGCAGTCGAAGCGTACCAAGAGATTATGAGAATGCAGATGTAGGAGGTGCTGGTGGACAAAAAATAGACTGAATGGAATGACCGGGGGTTAAGATGAATCGTACTTTAATGCAATTAAGAACAAAAACAGTTGAGTTTTGGCGAAATCGATCAAAATTACAAAAAATACTCATGATTGGCGGCGTAGCTGCCCTAGCAATCATTATTACGGTTGTTAGCATCTTTGCTTCTTCTGAAAAAATGGTTCCGTTGTTTAGAGATTTGTCTGAGGCAGAAGCAGGACAAATCAAACAGGAACTGGATGGCAAAAACGTTAAATCGGAACTTGCAAATAACGGAACGACGATTTTAGTTCCAGAAAAGCAAGCAGACACTTTAAAAGTAACACTTGCATCAGAAGGACTTCCTAAAACGGGGAATATTGATTACTCCTTCTTTGCGAACAATTCCGGCTTCGGTTTAACAGACAATGAATTTGATGTTCTGAAAGTAGACGCAACTCAGACAGAACTATCCAATCTGATCAACACGATTGATGGGATTAAAGATTCAAAGGTTATGATTAACCTGCCAAAAGATTCCGTTTTTGTTGGAGAAGAGCAAAGTAATGCATCAGCATCAATTGTGCTGCAAGTTCAGCCAGGCTACACGCTTACTCAGCAACAAGTAAAAGGCCTTTATCATCTTATTTCAAAAAGTGTGCCGAACTTAAAAACAGAAAACATTGTCATTATGGACCAAGATTCCAACTACTATGACTTAAACAGCAGCTCAGATTCCTATGCAAGTGGAATGGATGCACAGCAGCAGAAAAAAGAAGAGATTGAAAAGAATCTTCAACGAAAAATTCAACAGCTGCTTGGAACGATGATGGGTCAAGAGAAAGTTGCCGTATCGGTCACTACAGACATTGATTTTACTGAAGAAAAAAGAAAAGAAGATCTTGTCGAACCAGTTGATCAAGAAAACATGCAAGGAATTGCTGTCAGCGCTGAAAAGATTGCTGAAACTTATTCAGGTAATGGCGCAGCAGCTGGAGGCACCGCTGGAACAGGTGACGATGATGTCACAAATTATCAAGGCGCTGATGGAACGAATGGAAGCGGAGATTACGAAAAGAGCGAAGATCGCATCAATTATGAAGTCAACCGCATTCATAAAGATATCAAAGAAAGTCCTTATAAAATCAGAGACGTTGGCATTCAGGCACTGGTTGAACCACCTACTGCAAACGATCCGACCTCATTAACTGCTGAAAGGCAGGATGATATCAAAAAAATTCTTTCAACCATCATCAGTACATCGATTGATAAAGAATACACAAACGGTCAAGCGCTCACTCAAGCAGACTTAGATAACAAAATCGTTTTATCTGTATCAAAATTAGACGGTAAACAGCAAACGGCAGCAGAAAACCCTTCAAACAATATTCCGATTTGGGTTTATATTGTTGGCGGTGTGCTACTACTTGCCATTATCGCTCTCATTATCCTTCTCGTACGTAAGCGAAGAAAAGATGAGGAAGAAGAGTTTGAGTTTGATGAACGTACACCAATTCATGTTCCTGATATCGATACTGAGCCAGAAACAGAAGAAATGGTGAGAAAAAATCAGCTTGAAAAAATGGCAAAAGATAAACCAGAAGACTTTGCTAAATTGCTACGCAGCTGGCTGTCCGAGGATTAGGAGGAATACACATGTCGAGAAAAGATCCAAATCGACTAACAGGCAGACAAAAAGCAGCAATCCTAATGATTTCCTTAGGGCTAGACGTGTCAGCATCTGTATACAAACATCTGTCTGAAGACGAAATAGAAAAATTAACATTAGAAATTTCAAATGTAAGAAGTGTAGATACTGCTAAAAAAGATGAGATCATCGAAGAATTTCACAGCATTGCCATCGCGCAGGACTACATATCACAAGGCGGCCTTATGTACGCAAGACAAGTGCTTGAAAAAGCGCTTGGTGAGGACAAAGCGGACAGCATCTTAAATCGCTTAACATCCTCACTTCAAGTGAAACCATTTGATTTTGCTAGAAAGGCTGACCCAGAGCAAATTTTAAACTTTATCCAGCATGAGCATCCACAAACCATTGCGCTCATTCTTTCCTACCTAGATCCAGTACAGGCTGGACAGATTTTATCTGAGTTAGGCGAGGAAGTACAAACCGAGGTTGCAAGAAGAATTGCTTTAATGGACCGCACATCTCCAGAGATCATCAATGAGGTGGAACGTATTCTTGAACAAAAGCTCTCTTCAACCTTTACGCAAGATTATACCCAAACGGGCGGAGTCGAAGCGGTAGTCGAAGTCCTGAATGGTGTAGACCGTGCAACGGAGAAAACCATTTTAGATACACTGGAAATTCAAGATCCTGAGCTTGCTGATGAAATTAAGAAACGTATGTTTGTCTTTGAAGACATTGTCACTCTTGATAGCAGAGCCATTCAGCGCGTGATTCGAGATGTTGAGAATGACGATTTACTACTTGCACTCAAAGTGGCAAGCGAAGAAGTCAAAGAAATTGTCTTCCGCAACATGTCGCAGCGTATGGTCGAAACGTTCAAAGAAGAAATGGAGTTTATGGGACCTGTCCGGCTTAGAGATGTCGAGGAAGCACAGACTCGTATTGTCAGCATCGTAAGACGACTTGAAGAGGCTGGAGAAATCGTCATAGCTCGAGGTGGAGGAGACGATATCATTGTCTAGGATTATCAAACATGAAACATCTGTTATTCCTGAACAAGGCCGTCAAACCATTCCCTTGCAGCAAGTGGAATTCAAAAGAGAACATCACGAAGAAGAGCTTGTCAACGAAACAGAAGCATCTCAACTTGTATTAAGTGATGCACAAGATGAAGCAAGCCGTATTTTAGAACAAGCAAATCGTGAGCTGGAACAAACAATGGCTGAAATCAATCAGCGGCGAGCTGATTTTGAAGCAGAAAGAGTACAGCTCATTGAAGAAGCGAAACAAACAGGATATCAAGATGGTTTTCAAAAGGGCGAAGCAGATGCGAATTTACAGTATCAATCGATTCTTGATCAAGCGAATGACATTGTCAGCCTTGCAAAGCAGGACTATGAAGCAAAAATCGAAAGCTCTGCTGAAGAAATTGTCGAACTTGCCTTTGAGCTCGCTAAACGAGTATGGAATGCAGCTGAGGACACAAAAGAACAATTTTTAACGCTAGTGAAGCAGGTCATTTCAGAAGTGAAAGAATATGACGATATTTCCATCTATGTCGACCCTGCACATTACGAACATGTGATGGAATATAAAGATGAATTAAATAGAATCCTTCAAAAGAATACACATCTTGCCATTTACTCGGATGAAAAAGCACCAAAAGGTACTTGTTACGTCGAAACAAGCTTTGGAAAAGTGGAAGCGAGTGTTGATACCCAAATGAATCAGTTAAAAGAAAAGTTATTAGAAGTCATTGATTCAGGTGATCACAAATGAACATAGATGTGCTAAAAGAAACGATTGAAACTGCCGATCCTTATAAACGTTTTGGTAAAGTCAATCGAGTTGTTGGACTGATGATCGAGTCCAAGGGGCCAGAAAGCTCAATCGGTGATGTATGTCTGATTCACAAAAAAGGGAGTAAGAATCATCCGATCAAAGCAGAAGTCGTTGGCTTTAAAGATGAAAACATTTTGCTCATGCCCTACGTAGAAGCCTCTAACATCTCACCAGGCAGTCTTGTTGAAGCAACAGGTGAGTCGTTAAAGGTCAAAGTAGGAACTGGTTTAATCGGGCAAGTTGTTGATGCTTTCGGTGATCCACTGGACGGCAGCATGCTTCCTAAAGGACTTGCACCTGTCTCAACAGAACAATCTCCTCCAAACCCGATGGACAGACCGCCTATTCGTGAAAAAATGGGCGTTGGTGTCAGAGTGATCGACAGCTTGCTCACAGTCGGCACTGGTCAAAGAATTGGCATATTCGCGGGAAGCGGTGTTGGTAAAAGTACCTTGATGGGGATGATTGCCAAGCAGACAGAAGCGGATCTCAATGTCATTGCACTTGTTGGAGAGCGTGGACGTGAAGTTCGCGAGTTTATCGAAAAAGATTTAGGAGCTGAAGGACTGAAGCGTTCGATTGTTGTTGTCGCAACTTCAGATCAGCCCGCACTGACAAGATTAAAAGCAGCCTATACTGCAACGGCTATTGCCGAATATTTCAGAGACAGAGGCAAAAATGTCATGTTCATGATGGATTCTGTCACAAGGGTCGCCATGGCACAGCGGGAAATAGGACTTGCAACTGGTGAACCGCCAACAACAAAAGGATATACGCCTTCAGTGTTCGCTATACTGCCAAAATTGCTAGAACGAACTGGTACAAATCAACTTGGTTCCATCACAGCGTTTTACACAGTGCTTGTTGATGGTGACGATATGAATGAGCCGATCGCTGATACAGTGCGGGGGATTTTAGATGGCCACATAGTACTTGATCGTGCATTGGCCAACAAAGGACAGTTTCCAGCTGTCAATATTCTGAAAAGTATCAGTCGTGTCATGAGTAATATCGCAAGTCATGATCATAAGGAAGCGGCTAACCGGTTCCGCCAGCTTTTATCCACATATCAAAACGCTGAAGACCTCATTAACATTGGAGCATATAAAAAAGGCTCCTCTAAAGATATTGATGAGGCCATGCAAGCTTACCCACAACTGATTTCATTTTTGAAGCAGGACGTTGAAGAGGCTGTATCGATTGAAGACAGCGTGAGGATATTGCTCAGTTTGATGAATAGAGAGGATTGACAAAAACAGTGAGATATCAATACAAATTTCAAAAGCTCTTAGAATTGAAAGAAAGTGAAAAAGACAAATCACTCGCAGCGTATCAACAATCCGTTTCGGCATTTGAGCAAGCCGCTGAAAAACTCTATGAAAATATGAGTAAAAAAGAGCTAATGGAAAAGAGCAAAGAAGAAAAGCTGAGAAGTGGGATGAGTGTTCAAGAAATGCGTCATTACCAGCAATTTGTGACGAACTTAGATAACACCATTCATCATTATCAGCAGCTTGTGATCATGAAACGCCATCAAATGAATGAAAGACAATCTGATTTAACTGAAAAAAATATTGAGTTTAAAAAGTTTGAAAAAATGAAAGAAAAGCAATTTGAAAAGTTCTCCCTTGAACATAAGGCAATTGAAATGAAAGAAATGGATGATATCTCTATCAGCCAATTCATGTTTCAAGGACATTAGGAGTCGAGATGAATGCCTAAGAAGGAAAAAACAAAGGAATCAAGTGGCGGCGGTAAATTTCAATGGATCTTGTTTATTGTCATTATCCCATTGGTTGTGCTTGTGATCGTGACGGGCACAATCCTTTATATGGCGGGTTATGATCTAAAGAAACCGCTCCAAAACATTCCGGGGATTAGCAGCTTGGTTGGATCAGATGACACATCAAAAACGTCATCTTCAAATAACGATCAACGTGATACAGAGTTGAAAGCGTTGAAAAAGACGATTAAAGAACAAGAGAATGAACTTGAAATTGCTCAAAAAGACTTGAAGACAAGTGATGAAGAGATTAAACGATTGAATCAAAAAATCAATTCACTTGAAAAAACATCTGATAAAGAGAACACGTCAGCAAGTGACAGTTCATCAAACAGTACATCATCAAGTAATAACGCATCAGGATCTTCCTCTGATTCGTCAGCATCTTCTAACCAGCAATCAAAAGGAAAGGTCGCCAGCATTTATGAAAGCATGGATGCAGGGAAATCTGCCAAAATTTTATCAGAGCTAAGTGATAAAGAAGCTTTGAAGATCCTTGAAGAACTGAGTAAAAATAAGCTGACGGACATATTAGCAAAACTGACACCTCAGAAGGCAGCAACGTTCACGAAGGAGCTTGCCAAAAAAGAAGAAAGTGAAAATGGGGGTGGACAATAAGTGAAGCTATTGGACATTGGAGCCTTACAGCAATCTTCCCAAAGTCTCTCGGGACTAAAGGGAGAGGGGGCAGTATCTGCTCGCGGCCTGTTTAAACAATTGTTAAATGGCGCAGGTATTCAAAGTGGTCCAGCTATTTCTCAACCAGCGGAAATCACTCTATCCATGAATGATGCGATGCAAATCATTGAAAGATGGATGCAATCACCTGAAGAAGGAATAGATGGAGATCTTCTTACGGCACTTCAGGCGCTGCAAGGTCAAAAGCTTGAAGGGGCTGACTTAAAGTCACTTGAAGAGCTATTTCAAAAGATGGAATCGGTTATCTATGGCGATCAGGATGAGAAGCCAGTTGCTGAACATAGTGAACAGCTCATACAAGTCCACTTTTTCTTATATCAAATACTGAATCAGCAGCCGGTGAGCTTTGATGCAAAACTTGTACAGGATATTCAAGCAAAAGGTGAAGATTTCATCAAGTTTCTAACGAAAAACGGAGCAGATGAAAAGCTCATTCAACAAGTAAAAGAGCAGTTCTTCTCGCAAGGATCGGCACCTAAGCTGAATAATATGTCGCAAAGCGAGCTGAAACACTTTAATCAGTTAATCGATCATATGATGGCGAATGCGAAAGGGTCAGATAAAGAATGGAAAATTTCCTTAGGAGAGTTAAAAGAAATGGTTGCTCCAAGGCAAGAATCTTCCTTCTCATCTCCAGCAAAAGGTGCTGCCTCACTTGAATGGCTTATGAAAAAAGAAGTCATCAAAGGTCAAGGCACTGCGGCACCTGCTTCTGAAAAAACAATCACCCATACGCTGCTTCCAGGGCATAAACAGTTCTTCCAACTGCAATCAGCTGCTTCTGTGCAGCAGACGCAAACAACTGACGAAAAGCCAGGCACGGTTGATCAGCAGATTTTAAATACGTGGAAACAAATGAAGTTCACACCATTTGGCAATTCAAGCGGACGGTTTACCGTACGATTAAATCCAGAAAATCTAGGGTTTATTACCATCCAGCTAACGAAACAAAACGGGATGTATGCGAGTAAAATTACAGCTTCAACTCAAGCAGCAAAAGAGCTGCTCGAGCATCATCTGCCGCAGCTCAAGCAGGCGCTACCGAATATGTCGGTTCAAGTTGACCGTTTCCATATACCGCTTCAGTCAAATCAGCAGCCGTCTTTTGGACAATTTAATGAGGAAGGCAAGCAGCAGCCATCAAAAGGACAAAGTTTCCAGCAGCCTGATGAACAGGAAGCTGAATTCCAAGATGTACTAGATGCGCTTGTTGGATCAGAAGAAGAAGAGGAGGAGATCTAATGGCAACTGTTGATGCGACGAATAGAACAGCCACACAAACAGACACTTCTTCAAAAGCAGAAAAGAAAACAGATACGCTAGGCAAAGATCAATTCTTGAAAATATTGCTCACGCAGCTTCAAAACCAAGATCCAACAAACCCACTAGATGACCGTGAGTTTGTCACTCAGCTTGCGACATTTTCATCTTTAGAACAGCAAACCAATATGAACGATTCTATCACCAAGCTGAATCAGCTCATGTCTACATTTGTTGCACACCAAGATCCGTTTACGACGTATGTAGGGTGGATCGGTAAAGAAGTATCGGGCAAATTGGATGATAAAGATATATCAGGCACTGTGAAGTCTGTTAAAAACATAGATAATGAATACTTGCTTATTTTGGAAGATGGAACGAAAATCAGCCCTTGGGATGTTACAGCAGTTGGAGAAAAAACGAAGTAATTCGAGGAGGAAAATAAATGTTACGCTCACTTTACTCAGGAATTAGTGGAATGAAAAACTTCCAATCAAAATTAGATGTTGTAGCCAACAACGTAGCCAACGTCAATACACACGGATTCAAAAAAAGCCGTATCACTTTTAAAGATATGGTCAGCCAAACGATTGCAAGTTCTGGTGGAACAACGGACAACACTGGTTCAATCAACTCAAAACAAATTGGTTTAGGATCTTCTATATCATCTATTGACAAAATAATGTCGCCAGGTTCTTCTCAAGATACAGGTGATCCATGGGACTTCTATATCAATGGAGATGGATTTTTCCAGATACAAAAGCAAGGAGAGACCCTTTATATGAGAGCAGGGAACTTCAAACCTGATACTGAAGGGAATCTGGTAACACCTGATGGGAATTATTTACTTGATGCAGCTGGTAATAAAATTAATGTGCCAATGGATGGTGTTTCAAGTGTCAGCGTTGGGCTTGATGGCACCATTACGTATGTAAAGGACAACAAAACAGAGACAGCTGGTCAGGTAGCGCTAGTCACTTTTAACAATGCAGCAGGTTTGGATAAGGTTGGAGGGAATCTTTACCGGCGTACACAAAGTTCAGGTGCTCCAAGTCAACCTGTTGCCCCTGGATCTGAAGGAACAGGTGAACTTCAAACAGGTAAACTTGAAATGTCAAACGTTGATTTAACAGACGAGTTTACAGAAATGATTATCGCACAGCGTGGATTCCAATCGAATGCAAAGACGATCACAACATCTGATGAAATTCTGCAAGAACTTGTGAATCTGAAACGATAGGAGGTAGGGGGAGCGGTTTATCGCTTCTCTGCTTAATATGATTGAAGTGACAAGATTAAATGGCAAAGGATTTATGCTCAACGCTCTCCATATCGAGCAAATCGAAAGCTTTCCAGACACGACCATAACACTCGCCAATGGAAAGAAATTCGTTGTGAAAGAAGATGAAGAGCAGCTTCAGGAGAAAATTATTTCTTTCTATAGAAAAATCCAAGTCATTTCATTGAATCAAGGAATAGAGGAGTTTGAATGAAGAAGAAATTAGTCGTAGTAATGCTAATCATGATTATTGCTATCGTCGGAATTGGAGCAGGTATTGTCTTTCTGGTGAATGGGTCAGACGAAGCAAAAGCAGAAAAAGAGCCAACAGCAGATGAAGTCGTAAAAGCTTCTGTTGAAATTCCTGAGATTGTGACCAATTTAAAATCTGAAGGAAATGCGGTTAAACTTGTACTAAATATTGAAACAGATTCAGAAAAAGCCAAAGAAGAGCTTGAAAAAAGAAGCTTCCAAGTGAAAGATGCCGTGATTGACATTTTATCAGACACGAATGCAGATGAACTTGATGGCAAAAAAGGCAGAGAACATTTTAAAACACAGGTCAAAAACAAAGTGAATAACTATTTGCAAGATGGCAAGGTGAAAGAAGTTTATATAACCTCCTTTAATCTGCAATAGAGGCGATTAATTGACACGATGGAGGTGAAGAAATGTCAGGAGAAGTGCTTTCCCAGAATGAGATCGACGCATTATTATCCGCCATATCAACAGGCGAAATGGATGCAGAAGAGCTGAAAAAAGAAGAAACGACGAAAAAAGTGAAAGTGTATGACTTTAAACGTGCACTGCGCTTTTCAAAAGACCAGATTCGAAGTTTAACAAGAATTCATGATAACTTCGCTAGACTGCTTACCACACACTTTTCAGCGCAGCTAAGATCATATATTCAAATTTCTGTCAGCTCGGTTGACCAAGTGCCATATGAAGAATTTATTCGTTCGATTCCTAATATGACATTATTAAACTTATTTTACGTCAGCCCGCTTGAAGGAAGAATCATGCTTGAAGTGAACCCAACGATTGGCTATGCCATGATGGATAGGCTGATGGGTGGGATTGGCATTAGTCATAATAAGACAGAATCACTGACAGAAATCGAAACAAAGATTATCTCAAACATGTTTGAGGGAGCTTTGGAAAACTACAGAGAAGCGTGGCAGTCCATAACCGACATCGAGCCAGAAATGGCAGATTTCGAGGTAAATCCCCAGTTTGTTCAAATGGTGTCACCAAACGAAACAGTTGTCGTCATTTCTCTTAATACACAAATTGGTGAGGTAAGCGGGGTTATTAACCTCTGTATTCCTCACGTAGTATTAGAGCCTATTATTCCGAAGCTGTCTGTACACTACTGGATGCAATCGGAACGAAATGAACCGAAACAAGAAGAAACAAAGGCCATTGAAAAACGGATTATGACGGCGAAAATACCGGTAGTCGCAGAGCTTGGACAATCGGAAATGACGGTGGAAGAGTTTTTGAATTTGGAAATTGGTGATTGTATTGCCTTGGACAAACCAGTAAATGCGCCTCTTACTGTTATGGTCGGAAATAAACCGAAATTCTTGGGACAGGCCGGCCGCGTGAATCGGAAACAGGCGATTCAAATTCTAGATCACGACATAAGAGGTGAAGAAGATGGAGAATAACGGAAGTAAATTATCACAAGATGAAATCGATGCGCTCCTTAAAGGAGGCAGCAATGACGATATAGAGCCTGATACACTCCTTTCTGCAATGGAACAAGATGCCATTGGGGAAATCGGAAATATATCATTTGGAAGCTCTGCAACAGCACTTTCAACCCTATTAAGTCAAAAAGTGGAGATTACAACTCCAACTGTCACAGTGATTCAAAAAAGCAAGCTGAATGAGGAATTTCCTCATCCGTATGTCGCGATTGAAGTGAATTATACGGAAGGCTTCAGCGCTAGTAACCTGCTTGTCATCCAACAAACCGATGCGGCAGTCATTGCGGATTTAATGATGGGCGGAGATGGAACAAATGCTGACCCGTCGTTAAGTGAAATTCACTTAAGTGCAGTACAAGAAGCGATGAACCAAATGATGGGTTCAGCAGCGACGTCCATGTCAACAGTCTTTAATAAAAAGATTGATATTTCTCCGCCTCGCGTTGAGCTGCTTGATGTGAAAGAAGGAGAAGGCACAGACCGCATTCCAGCTGAAGAGATGCTTGTTAAAGTGTCCTTTAGATTAACGATAGGTGAACTCATAGATTCAAATATTATGCAGCTTTACCCTATTACGTTTGCGAAAGATTTGATTGCAGAATTAACAGACCCAGCGGAAGAAGAGCCGGTTCAAGAAGCACCTCAGAGTGCACCTGAACCACAGCAGGCTGCTCCGCAAGCACAATCTGCTCCTATGCAGCAATCGGCACCGCCGAAAAGACAGGCGAAGCCAAAGCCGGCAGAACCTGTCAATGTGGCGCCAGTTGAATTTGAGGCATTCAGTGAGCCTCAGCATACAACAAGTCAGCTCGGTAATCTTGATATGCTGATGGATATTCCACTTTCCATTACAGTGGAGCTTGGAAGAACGCAGCGCAGTGTGAAAGAAGTACTTGAACTTTCCGCTGGAAGTATCATTGAACTGGACAAACTTGCAGGTGAGCCAGTCGACATTCTGGTCAACAAACGAATCGTCGCCAAAGGAGAAGTTGTTGTCATTGATGAGAACTTTGGTGTACGTGTGACTGACATTTTAAGTCAGTCTGAAAGACTTTCTAATTTAAAATAAACAAACATATAGGGAGAGAATAAGTAAATGGCTACTAAGGTATTAATCGTAGATGATGCAGCATTCATGAGAATGATGATTAAGGATATTCTTGTAAAAAATGGATTTGATGTAGTAGGAGAAGCAGAAAACGGCGCACAAGCTGTTGAAAAATATAAAGAAACATCTCCTGATCTAGTCACAATGGATATCACAATGCCAGAAATGGACGGGATCACAGCATTAAAAGAAATTAAACAAATCGATGCTTCGGCAAAAATCATTATGTGCTCAGCGATGGGACAACAATCAATGGTTATTGATGCCATTCAAGCAGGTGCAAAAGACTTTATCGTGAAGCCATTCCAGGCAGACCGTGTACTTGAAGCAATTAATAAAACGTTAGGCTAAAAAAGGGTGTAAGACTTGTTGAAAAAACGTTTGATATGTATAGCAATGATCAGTTTTATGCTTTTCTTGACAGCGCAGCCCGCCTCACTGTTTGCTGAAACAAAAGATCCTGAAAATGGCACAGTGAATGACTGGCTCAAAGATGAGAAAGAAAGCAAAAAGGATACAGAAAAGAAAACCACTGACAATCAAACGAATCCGGCAGAAGAAGTTCCCTCTTCTTCTGTCTCCATTATGGATTTTGTCAAAATGATTGGTGCCTTACTTTTTGTCATCCTGCTCATTTACGGATTGGTGAGATTTGTTGGAAAGCAAAACCGCTTACTCAAGCCATTTCGCTATGTTGAAAATATTGGCGGAACGACGGTTGGTCAAAATCGTTCAGTTCAGCTGATCAAAGTGGGCAAACGAGTATTAGTTGTCGGCGTAGCAGACTCAATCCAGCTGCTAAAAGAAATCGATGATGAACAAGAATGCGAAGCGATTGTGAAACAATACGAAGAAGCGATGGAAAGTAAGACTGACTTACCGAAAATGATGCAAAAATTAACATCGCAAGTGAAGAAGCACGATCAGCCGACCACTTCTTCTTTTTCAGCCAATTTAAAGGCGCAGCTAGCCGAATTGAAAAAGACCCAATCAGAAGTCAGAAAGAAAGGCCCGAAACAAAATGAATGAGTTTATCGATTTATTTAATTCCAGTGGCGCAGGGAATATTAGCACATCTGTCCGTCTCCTTTTATTGTTAACTGTATTTTCAGTTGCACCAGGCATTCTTATTTTAATGACCTGTTTTACACGGATTGTGATTGTTCTTTCGTTCGTCAGAACATCACTTGCAACCAACTCAATGCCGCCAAACCAAGTGCTTGTAGGACTTGCACTGTTTCTCACATTTTTTATTATGGCACCCACGTTCTCAGAGATTAATAAAGAGGCACTCACGCCGCTTTTAAATGATGATATTACGTTAAATCAGGCCTATGAAAAAGCCGAAGTGCCAATTAAAGAGTTTATGAGTAAACATACGAGACAGAAAGATTTGGCTTTATTTCTTAGTTACGCAAAAATGGATACCCCTGAATCGATTAAAGATATTCCTTTAACGGCGATGGTACCAGCGTTTGCAATTTCAGAATTAAAGACGGCATTTCAAATTGGTTTTATGATTTTTATTCCATTTTTAATTATTGACATGGTGGTCGCAAGTGTCCTGATGTCGATGGGGATGATGATGCTTCCGCCGGTTATGATATCGCTCCCTTTCAAAATATTGTTATTTGTATTAGTTGATGGATGGTATTTGATTGTTAAATCTTTGCTGCAAAGCTTTTAGAGTAGGTGCTTAAAACATGAGTTCAGAATTTGTCATTACGATGGCTGAAAGATCAGTGTATGTTGTATTACTTGTCAGCGGGCCGCTTCTTGCGCTCGCACTAATCGTGGGACTAATTGTCAGTGTGTTTCAGGCGACAACCCAAATCCAAGAACAGACGCTTGCGTTCATTCCAAAAATTGTTGCAGTGCTCATTGGACTTGTTGTGTTTGGTCCGTGGATGCTTTCAACAATTGTGTCATTTACAACAGAGCTGTTCTCGAATTTAGATCGATTTGCAGGTTAATCAGAGATGTCAATCATAGAATTATTTCCTGCCTTTCTTCTCGTTTTCATTCGGATCACCGCTTTTTTCGTGACAGTGCCGCTACTAGCGCATCGAACGATACCAGCAGTTCACAGAGTTGGTTTTTCACTGTTTTTGGCTGTCATTAGTTTTAGCACCATTAAAGAACCGCCAGCACTCGATATCGATGGTCTTTACATGATGCTTGCCGTGAAAGAAGCAATGGTCGGACTTCTTCTTGGACTGATTGCATATATCATGGTGTCCGCAGTTCAAATTGCCGGCTCATTCATCGACTTTCAAATGGGTTTTGCGATTGCCAATATTATTGATCCACAAACAGGGGCGCAAACGCCACTGATGGGGCAGTTTTTTTATACGGTGACCTTGCTACTAATGCTGGCAACAAATGCTCATCATTTGCTGCTTGATGGAATCTATTACAGTTTTCAATATATTCAAGTTGATCAGTATGCGCTGAACTTCGGCAGTGAATCCTTTGCGTACTTTATTGCAAAGAGCTTCAACCAAATGTTCATCATAGCATTTCAAATCTCAGCACCTGTTGTGGCTAGTTTGTTTTTAGTCGATTTGGCATTAGGAATTGTGGCACGTACAGTTCCGCAAATGAACGTATTTGTCGTTGGACTTCCCATTAAAATGGGCGTGAGTTTTATTATGATCATCATTTGTATGGGTGTCATCTTCGGGGTCGTCCAAAATACATTTGAAACGATTGTGCTCACCATGAGGAATTTCTTAGCATTGGTCGGTGGTTCGTCATGACGACAAGACTTAGACTCGACTTGCAATTTTTCGCAGGTGAAAAAACAGAAAAAGCAACACCGAAAAAGAGACGGGATTCACGTAAAAAAGGGCAGGTTGCCAAAAGTACCGACGTCAATACAGCCATCTCATTTCTACTAATCTTTTTATCATTCTTTTTTATTGGGCCTTTTATGAAAGAGCGTATTATTGCGCTCATTGAACGTTTTTATTCAACAACGATGCTAATGAAGGTTAGCACATCTAATATTCACCAGTTATTCTTGGAATTGCTTCAAGAGACAGGTCTCCTCCTCATGCCAATTCTTGGTGTTGGGATGCTGGCAGGGATCATCAGTAACTATTTACAAGTTGGGTTTCTCTTTTCAACTGAAGTGATCAAGCCCAAATTAGAAAAGCTTGATCCAATCAAAGGGTTTAAACGAATATACAGTATTCGAGCACTCGTTGAGCTATTAAAATCCATTTTAAAAATTGGTTTTGTTGGCTTTGCGACATTTATCGCTCTATGGATGCACTTTGACGAAATCTTGCGGCTCCCTCTACTCACTGCAGAGGAAACCCTTCATTTCGTGGCAAATATGACCTTGATTATGGGTCTATATGCAGCAGGTGCTCTTCTCATCTTAGCTGGGCTTGACTACATGTATCAGAAATTTGATTATGAAAAAAACTTACGGATGTCTAAACAAGACATCAAAGATGAGTATAAAAAATCAGAGGGTGACCCGCTCATAAAATCAAAAATTAAACAGCGGCAAAGGGAAATGGCCATGAGACGGATGATGCAGGAAGTCCCAAAAGCGGACGTCATCATTACAAACCCGACCCACTACGCAATTGCCTTGAAATATGACGAAGAAAAGATGGACGCGCCGTTTGTTGTGGCAAAGGGAACGGATATTTTGGCTTTGAAAATTAGAACAATTGCGAAAGAACATGATGTCATGACTGTAGAGAACCGGCCGCTCGCCCGCGCCCTCTACGATCAAGTGGATATCAACCAAGCGGTGCCTGAAGAATATTTTAAGGCGATCGCAGAAATTTTGGCTTACGTATATAAAACGAAACAAAAGATTTTATGAATTTTTGGTTTTAAAAGGAGAGAACAGGCATGTCAGCAAGAGATTTATCTGTTTTATTCAGTGTTATTTTAATCGTGGCGATGCTGGTCATACCGTTTCCGCCCATCCTATTAAGTATTTTAATCATTATTAATATTTCTCTTGCGCTTATCGTGCTTCTCACCACAATGAACATGCAAGAACCACTGCAATTTTCCATTTTTCCGTCTTTGCTTTTGCTCTTAACACTGTTTCGTTTAGGGCTTAACATCTCTACAACCCGTTCTATTTTATCAACTGGAGATGCTGGTAAGGTTGTAGAAACGTTTGGTTCATTTGTTGTTGGGGGCAATATACTCGTTGGTCTGGTTGTCTTCCTTATTCTGATCATTATTCAATTTATTGTCATCACCAAAGGGGCGGAGCGTGTATCAGAGGTTGCGGCCAGATTTACACTCGACGCGATGCCAGGTAAACAAATGAGTATTGACGCAGATTTGAATGCAGGAATGCTGACAGAAAGTGAAGCTAGAAACCGCCGTGAAAAAGTAGCAAGAGAAGCAGACTTTTATGGTGCGATGGATGGTGCAAGTAAGTTCGTTAAAGGGGATGCCATCGCAGGTATTATCATCGTTATTATCAATATTATTTTTGGCATCATTATTGGGATGATTCAGCAAGGAATGTCGATTCAAGAATCAGCTTCCCACTTTACTCTTTTAACAGTAGGGGACGGAATTGTGTCGCAAATCCCTGCACTTCTCATCTCAACAGCGACAGGGATTGTTGTCACGAGAGCGGCTTCTAACGGAAACCTTGGTTCAGACATTACGGGTCAGCTCTTTGCCTTCCCTGCCATGCTTTACGTCACAGCAGGCACGATCTTCCTGCTTGGATTGTTTACGCCAATTGGCGTACTTTTGACAGGGCCGATCGCAGGTTTACTTGCACTCGGTGCGTACATGATGTCGAAAAACAAACAGGATCAAGAAGAGATTGAAGAAGTACTGGAAGAACAGGCAGAGGTAGAAGAGATGAAAAGTCCAGAAAGTGTCATTCATCTCCTGCAAATGGATGCCATTGAATTTGAATTTGGCTACGGGTTGATTCCACTTGCAGATGCCAATCAAGGCGGAGACCTGCTAGACCGAATTGTGATGATCAGAAGGCAGCTTGCTCTTGAACTAGGTCTTGTCATTCCAGTTGTCCGTATTCGAGACAACATTGCGCTGAACCCGAATGAATACAGGCTCAAAATAAAAGGGAACGAAGTGGCAAAAGGAGAGCTGCTGCTTGATCATTACTTAGCGATGTCCCCAACGCCTGATGATGATCCGATTGAAGGAATTGAAACAATCGAACCATCCTTTGGTCTGCCGGCAAAATGGATATCAGAAGCAGAAAAAGATCAGGCTGAAATGCTTGGGTATACAGTGGTCGATCCAGCATCTGTTGTGTCTACACACATCACAGAGAAGATTAGACAAAATACCCACGAACTGCTTGGACGCCAAGAAACAAAGCAATTAATCGATCATCTGAAAGAAAGTTATCCAGTTCTAGTAGATGAGGTAACACCGAATCCACTAGCAGTCGGGGATATCCAAAAAGTACTTGCAAAACTTCTGAAAGAAAAGGTCTCCATTCGAAACCTTGTGACCATTTTTGAGACCCTTGCAGACTACGGAAAATTAACGACTGATACAGACTTGCTAACAGAGTATGTTAGACAGGCACTTGCAAGACAGATTACTGCACAGTATGCAAGAGAAAATGAATCACTGAAAGTCGTGACATGCTCAGGCCGAGTCGAAAAGGTGATTGCAGACAGTGTGCAGCAAACGGAGCATGGGAACTACTTATCGTTAGATCCAGAATCCTCTGAAAGTGTGATTCAATCAGTGGCGAGAGAAATTGAACAGCTTTCGCTTCGTCAGGAAACGCCGGTTCTATTATGCTCACCTCCTATAAGAATGTACGTCAAACAGTTGTTAGAAAGATATTTCCCAGATTTACCGGTACTATCTTATAACGAACTAGAAGCAAATGTGGAAGTACAGAGCATCGGAGTGGTGGATATCTAATGAAAATGAAAAAAATCACAGCGAATTCTATGCAGGAGGCAACGATCCAAATCAGGCAGCAGCTTGGGAAGGATGCCGTCATATTAAATTCGAAAACCGTTGTCAAACGAAAGCTGTTCGGTTTAAAGAAACAGCAAATGGTCGAAGTGATTGCAGTGCTGGATCAAGATTTTGAAGAAAGAGCCGGTAAAGGATTACAACCAGCAGCTGCGCCTATCCCGGTTTTACCGAAAAAGGAGCAGATTCAACATCTTACGCAAGAGCTGTCGGCTGCCACTCAAGCAGTTAAAGCAGCGCCTTCTCATTCTCAGCCTTTAGAATATGCAAGAAACGAGCGACATGCTGGGATCTTGCCGGATTCTCTCATGAAGATTGATCAAAAGCTAAAAGATCAAGGTCTTGATGATGAGATTCGAGATGAATGCTTAAAGGGTCTTTTAACAAAGGGTGCTGTGAAAGAAGATCAGATTGAAAAAGAACTTGAAAAACTGCTCACAGGTATGCTACCAGCTCACACTTCTGATGAGCCGATGATTCGTTCAACATACATTGTGTTGTTTGGTTCAACTGGTGCTGGTAAAACGACAACGATTGCAAAGCTTGCTGCGAAAACGGCTATTCAGCAGCAAAAGAAAATTGCTTTTATCACAACAGATACGTACCGGATTGCAGCGATTGAACAACTAAAAACATATGCTGAACTGCTAAATGCACCGCTTAAGGTTTGTTATTCAAGAGAGGACTTTGTGAAAGCACAGCAGACTTTTAAAAATTATGATCATATTTTCATCGATACAGCAGGCCGTAACTTTAAAGAAGAGGCGTACATCAAAGAGCTGACAGATATCATTCCATTTGATGAAAGCATTCAAAGTTTTCTCGTCATGAGTGCGACATCGAAATATCAAGATATGAAAGCCATGGTCAAACGTTTTGAACACGTTCCAATCGATCAATTTATTTTCACAAAAGTTGATGAAACAGACACGATGGGAACGATCTTTCAAATCATTGCAGAATCTCAAATCGGGCTCGGGTTTTTAACAAATGGCCAAAATGTGCCTGAGGATATTCTTGAGAGTTCCCCCCTTGATTTGACAAGGATGGTCTTACAATGATGAAGCCTGACCAAGCCGAAGGTTTAAGAAAGCTTGTTCAGCAGAACCAACTGATTGTACCGAACTCTCTTCGTGCGAATGGACAAGCGAAAACCATTGCTGTCATGAGCGGTAAAGGCGGAGTAGGTAAATCGAATTTGACGCTGAATATGGCACTGTCTATCGCAAGTACGGGCAAGCAAGTGCTCATCATCGACCTCGACTTTGGCATGGGGAATATTGATATTTTACTAGGGAAAACATCGACCAGCTCTATATTAGACGTGCTTGTTAGGAAAAAATCCTTCCAAGCGGCTATGACAAAAGGAACGGACAATCTGTATTACATTTCTGGCGGAAGCGGGCTTGAACAGCTATTTTCTTTAGACAAAGATCAATGGTCGTTCTTTTTAGAAGAGATGGAGAAAATATTGAATGACTTTGATTGTATATTCTTTGATATGGGTGCAGGCTTGTCAAAAGATCAACTCCCTTTTGTCTTATCGGCAGGAGAAGTGGTTGTTGTGACAACGCCAGAACCAACATCCATCATGGATGCCTACAGCGCAATTAAGCACTTAGCCATTCATCAGTTTGAACAGTCTGTTCAAATCATTGTCAACCGGTGTAAAACCCCTTCGGAAGGATCTGAAACGTACCGGAAATTAGCAGGAGTGGTGACGTCATTTCTACACCGAAAGCTTGTATTTGCTGGTGCGGTACCTGATGATCCTGCTGTTCCTAAAGCAGTCACTGAACAAATGCCATTTTATATGAAGCAGCCTCATTCAAGGCTAAGTAAAACCATTAAAATGCTGGCTGAAACACTTTATCATCAGCAGATAAGAGAGGCACAGAGAGAGCAGCATACGTTTATAGATAAGTTGTCCTCTTTTTTTAAAAGGAGGAAGGTGGACTCATGATTAGAGTGCTTGTAGTAGATGACTCGGCTTTTATGAGAAAACTCATCAGTGATTTCCTAAGTGCCGAGCAAGAAATTGAAGTCGTCGGAACGGCGCGAAATGGAGAAGATGCCTTAAAGCGGATTAAGGAATTGAATCCAGATGTTGTCACACTTGATGTGGAAATGCCTGTTCTAAATGGAACAGAAGCATTAAAACAAATTCTGGCTGAACACGACCTTGCTGTGATTATGGTGTCAAGCCAGACGAAGCAAGGGAAGGAATTAACCATCCATTGCTTAGAACTCGGTGCTTTTGACTTTGTGACAAAGCCATCAGGAAGTATTTCGCTCGATTTACACAAAGTAAGAGGTCAAATTGTAGAGCGGGTACTTGCGGCAGGCCTGTCTAGAAAACGTACTGAGAAACAAGTTTCTCCTAAGCCGTTCATGAAGCCGCCAAGTCCAATTCCAGCGGCCGCTCCCCGTCTGCAAGAAGTAAGAAGCGGCTCATCACTCCGAAAGATTATTTCAATCGGAACTTCTACGGGAGGGCCTAGGGCGCTTCAACGAGTCGTCACGAAGCTGCCAAAAGACATAGAGGCGCCGATTTTGATTGTGCAGCATATGCCGGCAGGATTTACGGCATCGCTGGCTACTAGATTAGATCATTTATCAGAAATTACAATCAAAGAAGCTCAAGATGGAGACATCGCTAAAAATGGAGTGGCTTACATAGCTCCTGGTGGATTGAATATGTCACTTCATGAACAAGGGGCAGCTTTAGTGATCAGGCTGTCCCCAGAAGACACTGACAGCCGTCACAAACCTTCTGTTAACTATTTATTTGAATCCATCAGCAACATAAAAGGTTACGAGAAAATCGCTGTCATTATGACAGGAATGGGTAGTGACGGCACAGAAGGTGTCAAAAAAATGGTCGGAAGCGGTCATACAAAAGTCATTGCAGAAAAAGAAGAATCATGTGTTGTTTTCGGAATGCCTAAATCAGTCATTAAAGCAGGCCTTGCACATGAAACAAGGCATGTGGATGACATCGCACATGCAATTATAAGCTCCATGAAAAAAGAGAGGGCGTGAACACGTTGGATGTAAACCAATACTTAGATATCTTTTTAGATGAAAGCAGAGAACACTTACAAACTTGTAATGAAAAACTTCTTGAATTAGAAAAGAACCCAACAGACTTGCAGCTAGTGAATGATATATTCAGAGCCGCTCATACACTGAAAGGCATGAGTGCAACGATGGGCTATGATGATATGGCTCAATTAACACATCATTTAGAAAACATGTTTGATGCCATCAGAAACGAACAAATGATTGTCACTCCTGAATCAATGGATACGATGTTTGAAGCACTCGATCACCTTGAAGCAATGGTTCAATCGATTGCAGAGGGCGGGGATGGAAAACGTGATGTCACGGAGATTAGTAAAAAACTAGATGTGACAGGAAGCCATGCAGAAACAGCATCTGCCGTTGAGACAGCTGAAGCATCATCAGCTGCAAGCGACCTAGACTATAACGAATTTGAACGAACAGTTCTTGATGAAGCGAGAGAACAAGGCTTTAAATGTTATGAGCTGAACGTGACATTAAGTGACGCATGCTTATTAAAAGCCGTTCGTGTCTATATGATTTTTGAAAGACTGAACGAAGCAGGAGAAGTTGTCAAAACGGTTCCGAATGCAGAACTTTTAGAATCAGAAGATTTTGAATCTGAATTCAGCATTTCTTACTTATCGAAACAGCCGATGGAAGAAGTGAAAAAAATCGTGACAGCGATCTCAGAGGTTGAACAAGTGGAGATTTCTGAAGTCTCTGCCTTTGAAGAAGCGGCTCCGGCTGAAACAAAAGCAGCGAAACCTGAGCAGAAAAATGAAGAAGCCACAGTTCCTGCCACTAAAGCGCCAGCAAACGATGCGCCAAAAGCAAATGGCAATAACGGTGCAGCTGCCGGCGGAACGAAAACGATCCGTGTCAACATCGATCGTCTAGATTCACTTATGAACCTGTTTGAAGAGCTTGTCATAGATAGAGGACGTTTAGAACAGATTGCCAAAGAACTTGAAAACAACGAACTCACGGATACAGTGGAAAGAATGTCCCGTATTTCTGGCGACCTGCAATCGATCATCTTGAACATGAGAATGGTGCCTGTAGAAACGGTGTTTAACAGATTCCCACGTATGATTCGTCAATTGACGAAAGAGCTCAATAAGAAAATTGAACTGATCATTGAAGGTGCTGAGACAGAGCTTGATCGAACAGTGATCGATGAAATTGGCGATCCGCTCTTACACTTACTTAGAAACAGTCTCGATCACGGGATTGAATCACCAGAAGAACGTGTGAAAAAAGGCAAACCAGAAAAAGGAACTGTTCTTTTAAAAGCATATCATAGCGGAAACCATGTCTTCATTGAAGTCGAAGATGATGGCGGCGGGATTAACCGTAAAAAGGTCCTTGAAAAAGCATTAGAGCGCGGGGTTATTACAGAAAGAGAAGCGGAAACACTTGAAGATCACCAAATTGATTCATTGATCTTTGCAGCAGGGTTCTCTACAGCTGATACGATTTCTGATATCTCGGGCCGAGGTGTAGGTCTTGACGTTGTGAAAAACAAGCTGGAATCATTAGGTGGTTCTGTGAGTATTAACTCAACAGAAGGTCAAGGCTCACTGTTCTCAATTCAGCTTCCACTCACATTATCGATCATTTCCGTACTTCTTGTGAAACTAGAGGAAGAAACATTTGCTATTCCGATTTCTTCTATTATAGAAACGGCTGTCATTAAGAAGAGTGACATCCTTCAAACGCATGATCGTGAAGTCATTGATTTCCGTGGATTTATCGTACCGGTTGTGTACTTGAAGAAACAGTTCAACGTACCAAATGCGAATGATTTAGAAGAAGAACTGCACATTATTGTTGTCCGTAAAGGAGACAAGCTAACAGCATTTGTGGTCGATTCGTTTATCGGTCAGCAAGAGGTTGTATTGAAATCACTTGGAGATTACCTACCAAACGTATTTGCGATATCAGGCGCAACAATCTTAGGTGACGGTCAGGTTGCACTCATCGTTGACTGTAATGCACTGATTAAGTAAAAAACAATAGAGGAGCGGTCTGAAATGAGTACAGATATCAAAACTGGCGAAAAGATGATTGTGTTTATCGTAAACAAAAAAGAATACGCCATTTCAGTATCAGAAGTAAAGTCCATTGAAAAATGGCAGCAGCCGACAAGAGTTCCTGGCGTTGCCCCTTATATATGCGGTGTCATTAATCTACGTGGTGTCGTGACACCTGTCATTGACCTTAGAGTGAGACTTGGATCAACTGACAACGAGATTACAGACGAAACAAGAATGATTATTGTACAAGTTGGTGACATTGAAGTCGGCTGGATTGTTGATGAAGCAAATGATGTCATTACTGTTCATCAGGAAGAGGTAGAATCTTCTACTGATTCAGCTGAAAAAGAAGGACTGTCATGGGTGACAGGAATTATTAAGCATGATCAGCGTCTATTCAATATCATTCATGCTGGTGCGGTCCTCGACAAGAGCGTGCAAGATGCACCTGTTCATTAAGGGGGATGTGAGATGAGCATTTTCAATGAAATTAAAGATGAACAGCTAGATATATTAAGTGAGGTTGGGAATATCGGAGCAGGCCATGCAGCGTCTGCTCTTGCCAGCCTATTGAATCGCAAAATTGATATGGCTGTTCCTTTTGTCAAAGTTCTCTCGTTTGAAGATTTAATGGATTTCTTTGGTGGAGCAGACCTTCCAGTTGCCAGTATCTTTTTGCGAATGGAGGGTGATCTTACCGGTTCAATCTTTTTCATTATGCCGTTTGAACAAGCTGAACAATTTGTAAGAGAGCTTGTTCAGGACCCAGCATTTGATATTGATACGATTCATGAACACATGCTAGGAACATCAGCGCTTCATGAGCTAGGAAATATTTTAGCAGGCTCTTATTTATCAGCACTTGCCGATTTAACAAAACTGCAGCTTCACCCAAGTGTTCCAGATGTCACGCTCGACATGTTCGGGGCTGTCATTAGTGAAGGATTAATGCAGTTTAGCCCTCTCGGCGATCAGGCGATTGTGATTGATACATCGATTTTCGATGATCAAAATCAGCAAGAGCTGAAAGGAAATATGTTTCTATTACCAGACTTTGAATCGTTTGAAAAACTGTTCAAAGCATTAGGTAACCTATAATGAACGTGCAGATTCCGGCAGTTGTAAAGGTTGGTATAGCGGATGTTCAGCTTGTGAAAACACCGGACCGTATTCGGACATCCGGTCTCGGTTCTTGCGTAGGACTTGTCCTTTTTGACCAAGAAAAAAAACTGGCAGGACTTGTCCATGTCATGCTTCCAGACTCCTCTCTTTCAAAAGGAGCTGTAGAGAACTTGGCTAAGTATGCAGATACAGGTGTCAAGCATACAATTGATCTGCTCTTAAAAGAAGGAGCGCGCAAACATGCGCTAAAAGCGAAGCTTGCTGGCGGTGCAGAAATGTTTAAATTTAAGTCAACCAATGATCTGATGAGAATTGGACCTAGAAATGTATCAGCTGTGAAAGAACATCTGTCTCTTCATCATATCCCGATCATTAGTGAGGACACGGGCGGAAACAATGGACGCACGATTGAATTCGATCCGCTTACAACAGAACTTGAGATCCGCACTGTGAAACAAGGCATTATGAAGATATAACTAAGGAAGTATAGGGGGAGAAAGATGCAATCCTTAAATTACGAAGATCAGGCGCTATGGGCTAGATGGAAAGAGTGGAAGGACCCAGCTGCTGGAGATGATCTTATGCGCCGCTATATGCCGCTCGTCACATATCATGTTGGAAGAATTTCCATCGGTCTCCCGAAGTCAGTGCACAAAGAAGACTTGATCAGTCTAGGGATGCTCGGTTTATATGATGCCCTTGAAAAATTTGACCCCGGAAGAGATCTGAAGTTTGATACATATGCATCCTTCAGAATTCGCGGGGCCATCATCGACGGTCTTCGTAAAGAGGACTGGCTGCCTCGTACATCAAGAGAAAAAACAAAAAAAGTAGAAGCGGCAATTGAAAAGCTTGAACAGCGATATTTGCGAAATGTGACACCAACAGAGGTTGCTGAAGAACTCGGCATGAGTGAACAAGATGTGGTCACAACGATGAATGAAGGGTTCTTTGCGAATTTGCTCTCAATTGATGAGAAGCTGCATGATCAAGAAGACGGAGAAAACGTTCAAGTCATGATTCGCGACGAAAAGACTGTGACACCTGAAGAGAAAATGCTAAAAGATGAATTAATTGAACAGCTTGCCGAAAAAATGACAGAGCTTTCGGAAAAAGAAAAGCTTGTGATTAGTCTTTTCTATAAAGAGGAATTGACGTTAACGGAAATCGGTCAAGTGCTTAACTTATCGACCTCCCGCATTTCGCAAATTCATTCAAAGGCATTGTTCAAGCTTAAGCATCTGCTTGATAAAGCCATTCAATCTTAAAGAGTTAGTGAGTGAAAAAATATGCTATGGCTGATTAGCTTTATGCTTCATGCTGCACTTATTTATTTTGTGATCATTTTATACACGAGAATGAATTCGCTGAAGGCAACAGAACAAAAGCAGCGAGAGCTTTTAGAAGAAACGGAAAATACCCTGGCTGCATTTTTGATGGAAGTCAAAGAAGAGAATGAAAAACTATCAAAAGCTGCAGCCACTTCCCCTGATTTTTCTGCTGAAGAGCTGAAATCGGATCTTCAGACACCAAAGCAACCACAACCACCAATTGAATCCCAGCAATCGGTAGAAAGTGAAGATCCAGTTCCAGAGCACCTGTCGGCTCTCCTTAGCGAAGTTGAGGTGCAGGAAGAGAAGGTAAACGAACCCGTTTCAAGTCTTGAAACAGAAGCTTCTGTGCCTTCTGAAAGTGAAATAGAAGAAACATTTGAGGATCAAGTAAAGGCCTTATATGATCAAGGGCTATCATTAGAAGAAATAGCGAAAGAATTAAAAACGGGCAAGACAGAAATCGAGCTTTTATTAAAATTTAGCGGAAAGCTGTAAAGGATTCTTGATTGTCAGTCCATCATGTGTTATATTATTTCTTGGTGTTAAATACACACGCTTAATGATTCGTATGAAGGTGCTGCCGTGGCGCAGTTTTATGTGAACATGACTTAAGCGGAGGAAAAAAACCATTATATTAGGAGGCAACAACATGTCAGTTATTTCTATGAAACAATTGCTAGAAGCTGGTGTTCACTTCGGTCACCAAACACGCCGTTGGAACCCAAAAATGAAGCGTTACATCTTTACAGAGCGTAACGGTATCTACATCATCGATCTTCAAAAAACGGTGAAAAAAGTAGAGGAAGCTTACAACTTCACGAAAAACCTTGCTGCTGACGGAGGAAAAATTCTTTTCGTTGGTACGAAAAAGCAAGCACAAGATTCAGTGAAAGAAGAAGCAATCCGTTCTGGTATGTTCTATGTAAACCAACGCTGGCTTGGTGGAACGTTAACAAACTTTGAAACAATCCAAAAACGTATCAAACGTTTAAAAGATATTGAAAAAATGCAAGAAAACGGTACGTTCGAAGTTCTTCCTAAGAAAGAAGTCGTTCAACTGAAAAAAGAATTAGAACGTCTTGAAAAATTCCTAGGCGGAATCAAAGACATGAAGGGTCTTCCAGATGCACTTTTCATTATCGACCCTCGTAAAGAGCGTATTGCAGTTGCAGAAGCTCGTAAATTGAATATCCCAATTATCGGTATCGTTGACACAAACTGTGATCCAGACGAAATTGATGTTGTGATCCCTGCAAACGATGATGCAATCCGTGCTGTAAAACTTCTAACTGCTAAAATGGCAGATGCGATTCTTGAGTCTAAACAAGGCGAAGAAGAAGCTGTTGTAGAAGAAACGACAGAAACTGAAACAACAACTGCGTAACCTATTCAAAAGGTGATAAGAGGGAACTGCCTTTTATCACCTTTTTTTCACCTAGTAATCCGTGTTTTAACATAGAAGGAGGAAATGTAAAATGGCAATTACTGCTCAATTAGTAAAAGAACTGCGTCAAAAAACTGGTGCAGGTATGATGGACTGTAAAAAAGCGTTAACAGAAACTGATGGTGACATCGATAAAGCAATCGATCTTCTAAGAGAAAAAGGGATCGCAAAAGCTGCGAAAAAAGCAGACCGTATTGCGGCAGAAGGATTAACTCTTATTAAAACTGACGGCAACACTGGCGTTATCCTAGAAGTGAACTCTGAGACTGATTTCGTTGCGAAAAACGAAGGATTCCAAAATCTTCTTAACGAACTTGCTGATCATTTACTTGCTGCGAAACCTGCAACAATTGAAGAAGCACATGCTTCTAAAATGGAAAATGGTTCAACAGTTGAAGAACATATTACTTCTGCAATTGCGAAAATCGGAGAAAAAATTACGCTGCGCCGTTTCTCAGTCATCACAAAAGAAGATAACGCTGCATTCGGTTCTTACTTACACATGGGCGGACGCATCGGTGTATTAGCGGTTCTTAACGGAACAACTGATGAAGAGCTTGCGAGAGACATCGCAATGCACGTTGCTGCTGTAAACCCTAAATACATTTCTCGTGACCAAGTGTCTGAAGAAGAAGCAAACCGTGAGCGTGAAGTATTAACACAACAAGCGCTACAAGAAGGAAAGCCTGAAAATATCGTTGCTAAAATGGTAGAAGGCCGTCTAAACAAATTCTTCGAAGAAATTTGCTTACTTGACCAAGCATTCGTTAAAAACCCAGATGAAAAAGTGAAACAAGTTGTAGGTGCGAAAAATGCAACTGTTCAAACTTATGTTCGCTATGAAGTGGGCGAAGGTATCGAAAAACGTCAAGACAACTTTGCTGAAGAAGTTATGAGCCAAGTGAAAAAATAATGTTTGAAAAGCTCTCTGGGGCTTTTTTAGGGAGCACAAGCACTGTGTTCCCTATTTTTTAGAGGATATTGATTTACAAAAGACGGTTTCTTACGCATAATAAGAGACGGTATAGTTTACACTTGGAGGTTATCATGAGCAAACCGAAATATAATCGCATTGTACTGAAGCTAAGTGGAGAAGCACTAGCTGGTGATGCTGGAAATGGAATTAACCCAACTGTCATTCAATCAATTGCAAAGCAAGTAAAAGAAATTGCAGAACTTGATGTTGAAGTTGCAGTCGTTGTAGGCGGAGGAAACCTTTGGCGTGGTAAGACAGGCAGTGACTTAGGAATGGACCGGGCAACAGCAGACTATATGGGAATGCTTGCAACAGTGATGAATTCATTGGCATTACAAGACAGCCTAGAAACGCTTGGCATTCAGTCTAGAGTACAAACCTCTATCGAAATGAGACAGGTTGCAGAGCCATACATAAGAAGAAAAGCGATCCGTCACCTTGAGAAGAAACGTGTCGTGATTTTTGCTGCAGGTACTGGTAACCCTTATTTCTCTACTGATACAACAGCAGCACTTCGTGCAGCTGAAATTGAAGCAGATGTCATTTTAATGGCGAAAAACAATGTAGACGGTGTCTACAGTGCTGATCCTCGTACAGATGCGGATGCAGTAAAATATGATAAGCTTTCATATCTTGATGTACTAAAAGAAGGGCTTGCTGTAATGGATTCTACTGCGTCCTCATTATGTATGGACAATGACATTCCATTAATCGTCTTCTCTATTATGGAAGAAGGAAATATTAAACGTGCCGTCAATGGCGAATCAATCGGAACGATCGTGAGGGGGAAATAACGTGTCAAAAGAAGTGTTGAACCAAACAAAAGAAAAAATGGAAAAAGCCGTTCAAGCATACGGACGTGAACTAGCAACTGTCCGTGCGGGCAGAGCTAATGCTTCCCTTTTAGACAAAGTAACAGTGGATTACTATGGTGCGCAAACACCACTAAACCAAATTGCGTCAATTACAGTGCCAGAAGCACGTATGCTGATTATCACACCTTACGATAAAACAGCGATCGGTGATATCGAAAAGGCGATCCAAAAGTCTGATCTTGGTATCACACCAACAAGTGACGGAAACGTGATCCGTATTGCGATCCCAGCACTAACAGAAGAAAGACGTAAAGAACTTGTAAAAGTTGTGAGAAAATACTCAGAAGAAGCAAAAGTAGCTGTTCGTAACGTTCGTCGTGATGCAAACGATGAATTGAAAAAGCTAGAGAAAAATGGGGAGATCACTGAAGATGAATTAAGATCATCTACAGAGGATGTTCAAAAATTGACAGATGAATATGTCGCTAAAATTGATGAAGTGACAAAAGATAAAGAAAAAGAAATCATGGAAGTTTAAGAAAAAACTATGTACAATAGATAATAGTGAAAAGACCCTCTTCATGTTTACAGGGGGTTTTTTTGTTAATACTGTTGAGGACTATATTATTAGCGGGAACGCAACCTTTTTGGGTGATGGAGGAATCTCATGCTCAATATACTCAAAAATTGGAAGAATCAGCAAACAGCAGCTTCCAACTTAGAAAGCCTGACAAAAGAAGACATATTAAATGGAGAAATTCCTGAACATATCGCCATTATCATGGATGGGAATGGAAGATGGGCGAAGAAACGTGCGCTTCCACGGGTAGCAGGACATCATGAAGGAATGAAAGTTGTCAAGCGCATGACCAAGCTTGCAAATGAGCTGAATGTCAAAGTGCTGACTTTGTATGCTTTCTCTACAGAAAATTGGAAACGTCCAAAATTAGAAGTAGACTTTTTAATGAAGCTTCCTGAAGAGTTTCTAAACATCTATCTGCCTGAACTCATCGAGGAAAATGTCCGTGTACGTTTAACAGGTGATCCAGACGGCCTCCCGCAGCATACGAAAAAAGCGGTAGAGAACGCAGTGAAGAGTACGGCGAATAATGACGGACTCATTTTAAATTTTGCGCTCAATTATGGAGGACGGACAGAAATTATTTCTGCATGCAGACAAATTTCTGAAAAAGTCAAAGAAGGCAAGCTTCGAGCAGAAGACATAACAGAAGAGATGTTTTCAGCTTATTTAATGACAGAATCTCTTCAAGATCCGGATTTGCTTATTCGTACGAGTGGAGAAATTAGATTAAGCAACTTTATGCTTTGGCAAATTGCATACAGCGAGTTTGTCTTTACGGATGTGCTTTGGCCTGACTTTTCTGATGAGCATCTCATAGGCGCTATCGGAGAGTACCAGCGCCGCGGCCGGAGGTTCGGTGGAATTTAGAGGGTGGTGCAGATGAAACAAAGAATTTTGACGGGTGTTCTGGCAGCTGCAGTGTTTTTACTTGCAGTGATTTATGGACAAATGCCATTTACCCTGCTGATTTATTTAATGGGAAGTGTCGCTCTCTTTGAGCTTCTTAGAATGAAAAAGATTTCGATTTTCAGCTTTCCTGGCATTGTCAGCTTAATATTGCTTTGGCTTTTAATGGGCGGAGAAAATAGCTTCTTCCCGAACGTAGACGCATCAAAAATGCAGATTGCTTTATTTGCAGTCTTAATCCTTTTAACTTATACAGTTCTGAGTAAAAACTCTTTCACATTCGATGAGGTTGCTTTTGTTATATTAGCCACATTATATATTGGCGTTAGTTTCTATTATTTTATTCAAATTAGAGGCTTGTATGGCATGAGTGCGATCTTCTTCGCAGCGGTGATTATTTGGTCCACTGACTCAGGTGCCTATTTTATTGGGAAATCTATGGGGAAACGAAAGCTTTGGCCAGAGATCAGCCCAAACAAAACAGTAGAAGGATTTATCGGCGGAATCGTCACAGCGGTCGTGCTGTCACTTGTGTTCCAGGCGGTTACAGGATTTTTGCCATCATATCTGCTTGTTATGTTTATTACTCTTTTGCTCAGTATTTTTGGACAGCTTGGCGACCTTGTGGAATCTGCTTTAAAGCGTCATTACCATGTGAAGGATTCAGGGACAATACTCCCAGGTCATGGCGGAATTTTGGACAGGTTTGACAGCTTTTTATTCGTTCTGCCGTTTTTATATTTATTGCTGGCCACGTTTGCTAGCTAACCTCATAGAAACTAATTGAACGAGAGAAGGAGTGGCAATTTGAAATATATTTCGCTATTAGGCGCAACAGGATCAATCGGAGAACAAACATTAGATGTGATCAGGCAGCATCCAGACAAATTCAAGTTGAAAGCGATGACGTTTGGCAGAAATATAGACAAGGCCATCCCTATCATTGAACAATTTCAGCCTGAATTTGTTGGATGTGTAGACGAAGCGACCTATCGCACGTTAAAAGGTCATTCATTTCAATACGATGTTAAAATGGCTGCGGGTGATGAAGCGAACATCGAAGCAGCGACCTATGATGCAGTGGATGTTGTGGTCAATGCACTGGTAGGAAGTGTCGGACTTGTGCCGACATTAAAAGCCATTGAACAAAAAAAGACGATCGCACTTGCAAATAAGGAAACACTTGTGACAGCTGGTCATATAGTAAAAGAGTACGCCAAAAAGTATGACGTTCCTTTACTTCCTGTCGATAGTGAACACTCCGCTATTTTTCAATCCCTGCAAGGTGAACAAGCTAAAAACATTGAACGCTTAATCGTCACAGCTTCAGGCGGCAGTTTCCGAGATAAAAAACGCACGGAGCTTGAAGGTGTAACGGTTGAAGAAGCGCTGAATCATCCGAACTGGTCCATGGGCGCAAAAATTACGATCGATTCAGCGACCATGATGAATAAGGGGCTTGAGGTGATTGAGGCGCATTGGCTGTTTGATATCCCATACAATCAAATTGATGTGCTGTTACATAAAGAGAGCATCATCCATTCCATGGTGGAATTCCATGACAAAAGTGTCATGGCTCAGTTAGGTACACCTGACATGAGGGTTCCGATTCAATACGCGCTCACTTACCCTGATAGAGCGCCATTAAAAGAAGCGAAATCATTAAACCTTTGGGAGATTGGACAATTAAATTTCCAAAAAGCGGATTTTGACAGGTATCGCTGCTTACATTTTGCTTATGAATCAGGTAAAATAGGAGGGACAATGCCTACTGTGCTTAATGCAGCCAATGAAATTGCTGTTGATGCATTTCTAAAAGGCAAAGTAACGTTCCTGCAAATTGAAGAATTGATTGAAAAGGCACTGAACAGACATCATGTGATTTCAACGCCTAGTTTGCAAGATATCCATGAAGTGGACAAAGATACACGAGACTTTGTTCAATCAATCCTCGCATAAGGTGGTATGTTCGTGAATACAGTGATTGCGTTTATTATTATTTTTGGAACGCTCGTTTTTTTCCACGAGCTTGGCCATTTAATTATGGCGCAGCGCGCAGGCATTTTATGCCGCGAGTTCGCAATTGGTTTTGGACCGAAGATTTTCTCCTTTAAACGAAAAGAAACCGTCTATACCATCAGACTTCTGCCAATCGGCGGATTTGTTAAAATGGCTGGAGAAGATCCTGAAGTCATTGAAATTAAACCGGGTCATACAGTGGGGCTCTTATTCAATGAGCAAAATGAAGTAGAAAAAATCATTTTAAATGATAAAGAGAAATATCCTGATGCACTTGTCATTGAAGTTGAACAAATTGATTTAGATCATGCGATGAGAATTTCAGGATATGAGGCTGGAAATGAAGACATTCTGACTGGCTACAATGTAAGCCAAACAAGCTTCTATATTGCAGATGGTGAAGAAATTCAAATTGCGCCATACAACCGTCAGTTTGGTTCAAAAACAGTATGGCAGCGTATTAAAGCCATTGCAGCTGGACCGATTATGAACTTTATCCTGGCATATGTGATTCTAGTGGCTTTAGGATTTATTCAAGGTGTAACCGTGGATGATCCTGTACTTGGTAAGCTGACAAAAGACGGCCGGGCAGCGCAAGCCGGGCTTATGCAGGGAGATCATATCGTTTCAATTAACGGGGATAAAATGAATTCTTGGACAGACGTTGTTCAAACGGTTCAAAAGAACCCAGATAAAAAAATGAATGTCGTCATTGACCGAGATGGCAAAGAAAGCACCATTCAAGTTGTACCGGAAGCTGTGAAGGCCGAAGGAAAAACCATTGGCCGTTTTGGCTCTTATCCGCCAACGGAAAATGGCTTTCTCAAAGTCATCTCATCCTCAGGCACGACAGTGATATCTACAGCAGGTCTCATCTTAACGAACTTGCAAAAGATTGTCACAGGACAATTTTCATTAGATATGCTTGCAGGTCCTGTTGGAATATATGACATGACAGGAGAAGTAGCGAAACAAGGTGTGTTAACATTAATGCAGTTTGCTGCGTTTCTTAGTATCAACTTAGGGATCGTGAATTTATTACCGATTCCTGCATTAGATGGAGGAAGATTACTTTTCCTATTCGTTGAAGCCATTCGCGGCAAACCAATTAATCGTGAGAAAGAGGCACTTGTTGTCTTCATTGGTGTTGCGTTCCTCATGCTATTAATGCTAGTAGTGACATGGAATGACATCCAGCGATTATTTTTATAAAAACCATTGTCTCTTGTTTCTCATTCTGGGAAACAAGAGTTTTTGTGAGAAGTCCTATTTCTTAAATGAGGTGTAACGACATGAGACAATCCCTGACTTTCATTCCAACTCTTCGAGAGGTGCCGGCAGATGCTGAGGCAAAAAGTCATCAGCTATTAGTAAGAGCTGGATTTATTAGACAAAACACGAGCGGTATCTATCATTACCTGCCTTTAGCACATAAAGTGATTCAGCACATTCAAGCCATTGTTCGCAAGGAAATGGAAAAGGCGGGAGCAGCTGAGCTGTTAATGCCAGTGCTGCAGCAAGCAGAAATGTGGCAAGAGTCAGGAAGATGGTATACATACGGTCCAGAACTCATGCGTATGAAAGATCGCCACGGCCGCGAGTTTGCACTTGGCCCAACACACGAAGAAGTGATCACATCACTCGTACGCAGTGAAGTCAAATCGTATAAAAAGCTTCCTTTGACACTGTATCAAATCCAATCTAAATTCCGTGATGAACAAAGACCTCGCTTTGGGTTATTGCGCGGACGTGAATTTATTATGAAGGACGCCTATTCATTCCACTCTTCACCAGAGAGCCTTGATGACACATACAACAAGATGTTTACAGCTTACTCGAATGTCTTTTCAAAAGTAGGTCTTAACTTTAGACCCGTCATTGCCGATTCTGGGGCAATGGGAGGAAAAGATACACATGAGTTTATGGCGCTGTCAGAAGTAGGAGAAGATACAATCGCATACTCTGACACATCTTCCTACGCTGCGAACATTGAAATGGCTGAGGCTGTGTATCACGGAGAAGAAGCAAACCCTGCGGACTTCAAAGAACTTGAGAAAGTACACACGCCGCAGGTAAAGACGATACAAGATGTTGCGGCATTCTTAGAAGTCGCTCCTTCTACATGTATCAAATCTGTCTTGTTTAAAGCGGACGATGCGTATGTACTTGTCCTGACAAGAGGCGATCATGAAGTAAATGATGTGAAAGTGAAAAACTTAGTTGGAGCACAGCTTGTTGAGCTTGCTTCACGTGAGGAAGTACTAGACGTGATCGGAACAGAACCAGGATTTGTTGGACCAGTGAAGCTTGAAGCGGAAGTAACGATTTATGCAGACCACGCTGTAAAAGGAATGACAAACGCAGTTGTAGGTGCAAATGAATCGGATTATCACTATGTCAATGTTAATCCTGCTCGTGATCTGTCAGTGAAGGAATATACAGATCTTCGCTTGATTCAAGAAGGAGACGTTTCTCCAGATGGTGAAGGCACAATCCAGTTCGCAAAAGGAATTGAAGTAGGACAAGTCTTTAAACTAGGCACGCGTTATTCAGAGGCAATGGATGCAACATACCTCGATGAAAATGGACGTGCGCAGCCAATGATCATGGGCTGCTATGGTATTGGAATTTCTAGAACCCTTTCTGCGATTGTTGAACAGCATCATGATGATAAGGGGATTATTTGGCCAGAAACAGTTGCGCCATATGATCTTCATCTACTTGCCTTAAATATGAAAAACGATGCACAAAAGGAACTGGCTGAAACGTTGTATGAGCGTTTACAGGAAGAGGGCTATGATGTCCTTTTCGATGACCGCCAAGAGCGAGCAGGCGTCAAATTTGCCGACAGTGACTTAATTGGACTGCCAATTCGCATTAGCTGCGGGAAACGTTCAGAAGAAGGTATTGTCGAAGTGAAATTCAGAAAATCAGGTGAATCACACGAAGTATCTGTTGATGAACTGATTTCATTTATACGCCAAGCATAAAAAACGAACAAAAAAATGAAGGTACCTCCTGCAAAAAAGAGGTACCTTTCTGATTTACAAAAGGAGGGTCCTGTCTTGGATGAACAATTACCGATTACCCGGCGGCAATTTCATATATTACTCAATCAGATTCAAATGACAGATGATGACCTCAGTCGTTACTTTGAAGAAGGCGAGATCGTCAAATTGACGGTGCATAAGGCGGCAAAAACATGGCATTTCCATTTTAAATTTAAGGCGCTTTTGCCTTACCAAGTATATGCAATGTTTTTAAGCAGGCTGACAAATGCATTTTCTCATATCGCACAAGTCACTTGTACGATTGAAGTCAATGATCCGCACATATCTGAAGAGCTCGTTCAATCGTATTGGTCCCATTGTGTGGAAGAGCTTCAAGGAATTTCTCCCCCAATCATCAGCTTGCTTCAACAGCAAAAACCAGCGCTGTCTGGACATAAGATCATCATCAAAACAAAAAGCGAAACTGAGGCTCTGGCCATCAAGAAGAAATATAGCCCAATGCTTCAGGCTGCATTTAAACAAGTTGGTTTTCCAGAACTTCAATTTGATACAGAAATTTTTGTATCAGATCAAGAGATTCAGAAGTTCAGAGAACAAAAACTTGCTGAAGATCAAGAAAGAGCCATGCAAGCCCTTGTTGAGATGGAGAAGAAGGAAAGTGAGGATCAAGAGGAAGCTCCTTCTGGCCCTCTGATGATTGGCTATCAAATCAAAGACAATGAAGAAATACGTACGCTTGATAGTATTATGGACGAAGAAAGACGAATCACCGTCCAAGGGTACGTGTTCGATGCAGAAACGCGCGAACTAAAAAGCGGCAGAACCCTTTGTATCTTTAAAATTACCGATTATACAAATAGTATTTTGATCAAAATGTTTGCGAGAGAAAAAGAAGATGCTCAGCTCATGAAATCCTTGAAAAAAGGGATGTGGGTTAAAGCAAGAGGAAGCATTCAAAACGATACGTTTGTGAGAGATCTTGTCATGATCGCAAATGACGTCAATGAAATGAAACCTCAGCTGAAAGAAGATACTGCACCTGAGGGAGAAAAGCGTGTTGAGCTTCATTTGCATTCGCCAATGAGCCAGATGGATGCTGTCACTGGCATCGGTAAACTTGTTGAACAAGCAAAAAAATGGGGGCATGAGGCCATTGCTCTGACAGATCACGCCGTTGTACAATCCTTTCCAGATGCGTATGCAGCAAGTAAAAAGCATGGCATCAAAATGATGTACGGGGTGGAAATCAATTTAGTCGACGACGGGGTACCGATTGCGTATAATCCAGAGCACCGCTTATTAGAAGATGCGACGTTTGTCGTATTTGATGTTGAGACAACAGGACTCTCTGCTGTGTATGATACGATCATTGAGCTTGCAGCCGTGAAAATCAAAGGCGGGGAAATCATTGACCGCTTTGAGGCATTTGCAAACCCTCATCATCCGTTATCAGCCACAACCATTGAACTAACCGGTATCACGGATGATATGGTGAGAGATGCACCAGATGTGGTCGATGTTGTTCGGGATTTCAAAGAGTGGATTGGACAAGATATCCTTGTTGCTCACAATGCGAGCTTTGATATGGGCTTTTTAAATGCAGCATATAAGCGTCTGCTAAAAACAGATAAAGCATCAAACCCTGTCATTGATACACTAGAACTCGGCCGATTCCTTTATCCAGAATTTAAAAATCACCGGCTGAACACGCTGTGTAAAAAGTTCGATATTGAACTCACGCAGCATCACCGGGCGATTTATGATGCAGAAGCAACTGGTTACCTCATGCTGAAGATGCTAAAAGATGCGGCTGAAAAAGAGATTGCTTACCACGATCAATTGAATGAAAACATGGGGCAGTCCAATGCGTATCAGCGCTCACGTCCTTACCATGCAACGGTGATTGCCCAAAATGAGACAGGTCTAAAGAATTTATTTAAGCTTGTTTCACTTTCTCATATTCATTATTTCTACCGCGTGCCGCGCATCCCGCGCTCACAGCTTGAGAAATATCGAGAAGGTTTAATTGTTGGGTCTGCTTGTGATAAGGGTGAAGTGTTTGAAGGGATGATGCAGAAGTCACCTGATGAGGTAGAAGACATTGCCGCATTTTACGACTATTTAGAAGTTCATCCGCCAGAAGTGTATCAGCATTTACTCCAGCTGGAGCTTGTTCGGGATGAACGTGCATTAAAAGAGATCATCACAAACATTGTGAAACTTGGTGAAAAACTGAATAAACCAGTCGTGGCGACTGGAAATGTGCACTACCTGCATCCAGAAGACAAAATTTATCGCAAAATCTTAATTTCATCACAAGGCGGGGCGAATCCGCTTAATCGTCATGAACTGCCAAAAGTTCATTTTAGAACAACTGATGAAATGCTAGAAGCCTTCTCTTTCCTTGGAGACGAGAAGGCGAAAGAGATTGTCGTGATGAATACGCAAAAAGTATCTGAGATGGTCGAAAGTATTAAACCAATCAAAGACGATCTTTATACACCAAAAATCGAAGGTGCAGATGAAGAAATTCGGGAAATGAGCTATAACATGGCTCGCAGCATCTACGGTGACGATTTACCGAAAATTGTAGAAGACCGGATTGAGAAAGAATTAAAGAGTATTATTGGTCACGGTTTCGCTGTTATTTATTTAATTTCTCATAAGCTTGTTAAGAAATCACTTGATGATGGATATCTAGTTGGTTCAAGGGGATCAGTTGGTTCATCTCTCGTTGCGACATTAACAGAGATTACAGAAGTGAACCCGCTTGCGCCGCACTATGTATGTCCAAGTTGCAAGCACTCCGAGTTCTTTAATGATGGATCGGTTGGCTCAGGATTTGACCTTCCTGATAAAAACTGTCCTGAATGCGGGACGCCGTATAAAAAAGACGGACACGATATTCCGTTTGAAACGTTCTTAGGTTTTAAAGGAGATAAAGTGCCCGATATCGACTTGAACTTCTCAGGAGAATATCAGCCGATTGCCCATAACTATACGAAAGAGTTGTTTGGTGAAGAGTATGTATACCGCGCAGGTACAATCGGTACCGTTGCAGAAAAAACGGCATATGGTTATGTAAAAGGCTACGCAGGAGATCATAACCTTCATATGAGAGGTGCTGAAATTGACCGGCTCGTACAGGGCTGTACGGGCGTCAAACGGACAACGGGCCAACATCCAGGCGGAATTATCGTCGTGCCGGATTATATGGACATTTACGATTTCTCACCAATTCAATATCCAGCAGATGCGACAGGTTCTGATTGGAAAACGACGCATTTTGATTTCCATTCAATCCATGATAACTTGCTGAAACTAGATATTCTTGGACACGATGATCCAACGGTTATTCGGATGCTTCAGGACTTGAGCGGAATTGATCCAAAAACGATTCCGACAGATGATCCTGAGGTCATGAAAATCTTCCAAGGAACGGAACCTCTCGGTGTCACAGAAGAACAAATTGGATGTAAAACGGGAACACTTGGGATCCCAGAGTTTGGCACAAGGTTTGTTCGTCAGATGCTTGAGGATACAAAACCGACCACCTTCTCGGAGCTTGTTCAGATCTCTGGTCTATCTCACGGTACAGATGTATGGCTCGGCAATGCCCAAGAGCTGATTCATAATAAAACGTGTGAACTAAGTGAAGTGATTGGCTGTCGTGATGATATTATGGTCTATCTGATTTATCAAGGTTTAGAGCCGTCACTTGCCTTTAAAATCATGGAATCTGTTCGTAAAGGGAAGGGACTTCCTCCTGAATGGGAAGAAGAAATGAAGAATAATAACGTACCGAACTGGTACATTGATTCTTGTAAAAAGATTAAATACATGTTCCCTAAAGCCCATGCGGCTGCTTATGTATTAATGGCCGTTCGGATTGCTTATTTCAAGGTGCACCATGCACTTCTGTACTATGCGGCTTATTTTACCGTTCGTGCTGATGATTTTGATATCGAAACGATGACAAAAGGATCAAATGCGATTCGAGCGGTCATGGACGATATTAACTCAAAAGGTCTTGATGCATCACCGAAAGAGAAGAACCTATTAACTGTACTAGAGCTTGCACTTGAAATGTGTGAAAGAGGCTATCACTTTAAAAAAGTAGACCTATACCGATCAAGTGCCACTGAGTTTATCATTGATGGAGACGGGCTAATCCCGCCATTCAACTCTATCCCTGGACTCGGAACAAACGTTGCGTTAAATATTGTACGCGCACGCCAAGATGGTGAATTCCTTTCAAAAGAAGATTTACAAAAACGAGGAAAAGTGTCTAAGACCATCCTTGAGTATTTGGATCGTCAAGGCTGCTTAGAAGCACTTCCTGATCAAAACCAGCTTTCTTTGTTCTAATGTGAAAAATGAAGAGCGCCCTTAAAGGGCGTTCTTTTTATATATACAATAAAATTATTATGTAAACTAAAATATTTTAACTGGAATTATTTTCTTGTTGGTTCATATATCTTGATTTAACGTCGTGTTTTGAGAGAAGAGATTGTATGTCATTCTTTCTACCCAAATAGAGCAAAAAAGAGAATTTAGCCGTCTGAAATGTTCTCATACGACATATGATCATTTTGGGTACAGTCACATGAAGAATCAGGAGAAAACCCTCGGTGAGCGTCAAGCTGATGGCTGTTTACTATGCACATTTTTGAAACACGCTTGATTCTTTTCAACACTGTACAAAACACGTACGGAATGACAAGGAGGTGGTCATTTCTTGTTCAATGTTTCACGTTTTAAAAAAAGAAGGGGTGAGAAGTAGGTACATGTCAGATTACAACTATGTAGAGGTGCTTCAAAAATCCATTTTGTTTTACGAAGCCCAGCGTTCCGGAAAGCTTCCTGAAAGCAATCGTCTTAACTGGCGAGGGGATTCTGGACTAGAGGATGGGAAAGATGTTGGTCATGATTTAACAGGCGGCTGGTACGATGCTGGTGATCATGTGAAGTTCGGGCTTCCGATGGCTTACTCGGCAGCCGTGCTTGCATGGACAGTCTATGAGTACCGAGAAGCTTACGAAGAAGCAGAGCTGCTTGATGATATGTTAGATCAAATCAAGTGGGCAACCGATTATTTTTTGAAAGCCCATACAGGTCCAAATGAATTTTGGGCACAAGTAGGCGATGGGAACGCGGATCATGGCTGGTGGGGTCCAGCAGAAGTGATGCCGATGAACCGGCCAGCATTTAAAATTGATGAACATTGTCCAGGAACAGAAGTAGCCGCCCAAACGGCAGCCGCTTTAGCAGCAGGTTCAATTATTTTTAAAGAAACAGACGCGCCTTATGCAGCAAAGCTTCTCACCCATGCAAAGCAGCTTTATGCATTTGCTGACCAATATCGCGGTGAGTATACAGATTGTGTCACCAATGCTCAGCCATTTTATAATTCCTGGAGCGGCTATATTGATGAGCTCATTTGGGGTGGAATATGGCTGTACTTGGCGACAAATGACCAGACCTATTTAAACAAAGCACTAAAAGCAGTAGAAGAATGGCCGAAGGATTGGGATTATACGTTTACGATGTCGTGGGACAATACCTTTTTTGCTTCGCAAATTTTACTTGCGAGAATCACAAAGGAGAAAAGGTTTATCGAATCGACGGAGCGTAATCTCGATTACTGGTCGACGGGTTTTGTTCAAAATGGAAAAGTAGAAAGAATCACTTATACGCCTGGCGGACTAGCGTGGTTAGATCAATGGGGTTCACTTCGTTATACAGCAAATGCTGCATTTTTAGCGTTTGTGTACGCAGATTGGGTCTCTGATCAAGAAAAAAAGAATCGATACCAAACGTTTGCGATCAGGCAAACACACTATATGTTAGGGGATAATCCGCAAAATAGAAGCTATGTCGTTGGGTTTGGCAAAAATCCGCCGATGCATCCACACCATCGAACTGCACATGGCTCATGGTCTAATCAGCTGACAACTCCTTCTTCTCATCGGCACACGCTTTATGGAGCGCTTGTTGGGGGGCCTAATGCACAGGATCAGTATACCGATGACATCTCTGACTATGTATCAAACGAGGTAGCAACAGACTATAATGCCGCCTTTACTGGAAATGTAGCCAAAATGGTGCAGTTGTTTGGTCAGGGGCAGTCAAAGCTGCCGAATTTTCCGCCTAAAGAAAAAGTGGAAGATGAGTTTTTTGTAGAGGCAGCTGTCATGAGTAACGATACAACATCTACTCAGATCAAAGCCATTCTATACAATCGATCAGGCTGGCCGGCAAGAAGTAGTCAATCACTTTCTTTTAGATATTATGTCAATCTAAGTGAGATATTTGCGAAGGGATTCACTGATAAAGATATTCAAGTGACAGCTGTTTACAATGAAGGCGCTTCCTTAACTCCGTTAACGGTGTATGACGCATCATCCCATATCTATTTTACAGAAATCGATTTTACTGGCGTAGCTATTTTTCCAGGAGGTGAATCGCTTCATAAGAAGGAAATACAGTTCCGGTTATCTGCGCCAAATGGTGCGAATATATGGGATGCCTCAAATGATTATTCCTTTCAAGGATTAACATCCAATATGCAGAAAACAGCGAGAATTCCTGTTTTTGATCAAGGTATTTTAGAATTTGGTACGCTTCCGAATAAATAAATATAAAGGGTGAGGACATGACAAATAAAGAACGGTTTTTAACGCTTTATCATCAAATGAAAAACGATGCGAATGGATATTTTTCAAAAGAAGGCATTCCGTATCATTCCGTTGAGACACTCATTTGTGAGGCACCTGATTACGGGCATATGACCACTTCAGAAGCTTACAGCTATTGGTTATGGCTTGAAGCATTGTATGGTCACTACACAGGCGATTGGAGCAAACTAGAAGCGGCTTGGGATAATATGGAGAAGTTTATCATTCCAGTAAACGAAGATGGACATGACGAACAGCCGCATATGAGTTCTTACAATCCATCTAGCCCAGCCACATACGCTTCAGAAAAACCATATCCAGATCAATATCCGAGCCAGTTGACGGGTGCTCGCCCTGCTGGTCAAGATCCGATTGATGGTGAACTGAAGTCAACTTACGGAACGAATGAAACGTATTTAATGCACTGGCTTCTTGATGTAGACAACTGGTATGAATATGGGAATTTGCTCAATCCATCACATACAGCCGCATATGTAAACACATTCCAGCGGGGTCCGCAAGAATCCGTATGGGAGGCCATCCCTCATCCATCACAAGATGATAAAACGGCCGGAAAGCCCAATGAAGGTTTCATGAGCTTGTTCACAAAAGAAAATCAAGCGCCAGCCGCCCAGTGGCGCTACACAAATGCGACGGATGCTGATGCACGTGCGATACAGGCAATGTATTGGGCAAAGGAACTTGGCTATAATGGGTCAGCCTATCTTGATAAAGCGAAAAAGATGGGTGATTTCCTTCGTTACGGAATGTACGATAAATATTTTCAAACAATTGGAAGCGGCAAACAAGGTAATCCGTATCCTGGAAATGGAAAAAGTGCATGTCATCACTTAATGGCATGGTACACCTCTTGGGGCGGGGGACTTGGAGAATATGCGAATTGGTCATGGCGTATCGGAGCGAGCCATTGTCATCAAGGGTATCAAAACCCAGTCGCTGCCTACGCTTTATCCTCAGATAAGGGAGGCTTAAAGCCATCGTCACCGACTGGTGCAAGTGATTGGGAAAAGACGTTAAAGAGACAGCTTGAATTTTACGTCTGGCTTCAATCAAAAGAGGGAGCGATTGCAGGAGGTGCTACCAACAGCTGGAATGGAGACTATAGCGCTTATCCAGCAGGAAGAAGCACATTTTATGATATGGCTTATGAAGATGCGCCTGTTTACCATGATCCTCCGTCCAATAACTGGTTTGGAATGCAAGCATGGCCGATTGAGCGTGTAGCAGAGCTTTATTATATCTTTGCAAAAGATGGCGACAAAACATCTGAAAATTTCCAAATGGCCAAATCTGTCATCACAAAATGGGTCAACTATTCACTAGATTATATTTTTATTGGCACTCGTCCTGTGTCGGATCAAGATGGGTATTTTTTAGATGGTCAGGGTCAAAGGATTCTAGGGGGGACAAATGTTGCTGTTGCTACGACGAGTGCACCTGGAGAGTTTTGGATTCCTGGGAATATAGAATGGAGCGGTCAGCCTGACACTTGGAGCGGATTCCAATCTGCAACAGGTAATCCAAATTTAACGGCAGTTACAAAAGATCCTACTCAAGATACTGGTGTACTGGGCAGTCTCATCAAAGCACTCACATTCTTTGCTGCTGCAACACAGAAAGAGACAGGAAACTACACAGCACTTGGCATAAGAGCAAAAGAGACAGCGGCACAGCTCCTTGAGGTTGCTTGGAATTACAATGATGGTGTAGGGATTGTGACAGAGGAAGACAGAGAAGACTACCACCGTTTCTTTAAAAAAGAAGTGTACTTCCCAAATGGCTGGAACGGAACATTTGGTCAAGGAAATCAGATCCCTGGTTCCAGCACCATTCCTTCTGACCCGCAGCGAGGAGGTAACGGAGTGTATACGAGCTTTGCAGATCTTCGTCCGAAAATCAAGCAAGACCCAGCTTGGTCAGCACTGGAGAGTAAATATCAAGCATCTTTTAATGAAGCAACAGGCAAATGGGAAAACGGAGCGCCAAGTTTCACCTATCACCGTTTCTGGTCGCAAGTTGATATGGCTACGGCTTATGCAGAATACCATCGTCTCATAAACGAATAGAACGTAGTACAGCTGCCGGCTTTTTTAGTCGGCGGTCTTCTCATAAGATAAATGAAGTGAAAGCAAAGGTGATGTCATTATGGTTAAAAAGAAAGAATTTATGAATCATTCATCGAATGGCGGATCACAGGAACAAGAAAATCAAAGCTGGAGAAAAGAAGCAAATGATCGAATCTTACAACATAGACAAAGAGAGCTTGTCATAAACGTCATCAATAAGGAAAAAAAGCCAGTTGCCGGAGTAGAGGTGGAAATAAAACAAATCAGACATGAATTTGCATTTGGTTCAGCAATGAATGACCAAGTACTATTCAATCAAAGGTATGCTGATTTTTTTGTTCAACATTTTAATTGGGCTGTGTTTGAAAATGAGGCAAAATGGTATGCAAATGAGCCTGAACGAGGGAAAATAACCTACGAAAAAGCAGATGCCATGCTGAATTTTGCCAATAGACACCAAATTCCAGTGAGGGGGCACGCCTTATTTTGGGAGGTAGAGGATGCCAATCCAAACTGGCTGAAATCATTACCGAATCATGAAGTATATGAAGCTATGAAAAGGCGGCTTGAACATGCAGGGAATCATTTTAAAGGAAAATTCCGTCATTGGGATGTAAACAACGAAATGATGCATGGTTCATTTTTTAAAGACCGGTTTGGGAAACAGATTTGGAAATGGATGTATGAAGAAACGAAGAAAATTGACCCTCAAGCCTTGTTGTTTGTCAATGATTATAATGTAATCTCATACGGCGAACATCATGCATATAAAGCACATATCAATGAACTTCGTCAGTTGGGGGCACCAGTTGAGGCTATTGGAGTTCAAGGTCACTTTGAAGATCGAGTGGATCCAGTCGTTGTAAAACAAAGACTAGATGTGCTTGCTGAGCTTGGTCTACCGATATGGGTGACAGAGTATGACTCTGTTCATCCGGATGCCAATAGACGAGCGGATAACTTAGAAGCTTTATATCGGGTAGCCTTTAGTCATCCAGCTGTAAAAGGTGTGCTGATGTGGGGATTTTGGGCGGGTGCTCATTGGAGAGGTGAGCACGCAGCCATCGTGAATCATGATTGGTCGTTAAATGAAGCAGGCAGGCGTTATGAAAAGCTACTACAGGAATGGACGACACAAAGAGTGGAAAAAACAGATGCGAATGGCCAAGTGACATGTCCAGCGTTTCACGGGACGTATGAGGTTCGAATTGGTGAAGTAAGTAAAATGTTGCAGCAGCAGACGATTGAACTTGATTCAACTAAACAAACACCGCTGCAACTAGATATCATCGTACCAGTAGAATAAGGGATTGTGAGGAGAATGGAATGAAAAAATGGGTTCAACGGGTGGCTTGTTTTATGCTGCTGATCACTTTATGGGCGGGTTGGTTCACTCTGACCGTAAAGGCCTCCTCCTATGTGCAAACATCTGGTACACATTTTGTATTGAACAACCACCCATTTTACTTTGCTGGCACAAATAATTATTATTTTCATTACAAATCAAAAAAGATGGTAGATGCTGTTTTTGACGATATGAAGGCAATGGATTTAAAGGTTATTCGTATTTGGGGATTTCACGATGGTACCCCTCAAGAAAACTCAGTCTTACAATCTCGTCCAGGTGTTTATGAAGAATCCGGTTTTCAAAAACTAGACTATGCGATTTATAAAGCAGGGCAGGAAGGAATCAAGCTGGTCATCCCATTCGTGAACAATTGGGATGACTTTGGCGGGATGAATCAATATGTGAAGTGGTTTCAGGCAGGATCACATGATCACTTTTATACAGATCCTCGGATTAAAACAGCTTACAAAAACTATGTGCGCTATGTATTAGAGAGAACCAATACGTACTCAGGTGTTCAATATAAAGATGATCCTGCTATTATGACATGGGAGCTCGCCAATGAGCCGCGCGCTCAGTCAGACCCTCCGGGAGATATACTAGTAAACTGGGCAGATGAAATGAGTGCATGGATCAAATCAATTGACTCGAATCATCTTGTTGCTGTAGGAGACGAAGGGTTCTTTCGCATGACAGGTCATGATGATTGGTTTTACAGTGGAGGAGAAGGTGTTGATTGGGATCGTTTGACTGCTCTCCCTCATATTGATTATGGAACCTATCATTTATACCCGGATCACTGGAATCAGTCTGCTGCATGGGGAGTGAAATGGATCAAAGATCATATCACCCGAGGAAACGCAATCGGAAAACCTGTTGTATTAGAAGAGTTTGGCTATCAAAATCAAGCAGCCCGTCCTGATGTATATGATAGCTGGCTGAAGACAATTGAACAGCTCGGAGGCGCAGGTAGCCAATTTTGGATTTTAACAAGCATTCAAGACGATGATTCCCTCTACCCGGATTATGATGGTTTTCGAGTTTTAAAGGAGAGCCGGGAGGCAGGAATTATTCGTGAACACGCCAAAAGAATGAATGAAAAGAACTGATGAAGAATGCCTGTTTATAAGGAACTTCATTTGCATAAAAAAATTGGATATGGTATAGTTTTTATGGAAATGCTAACGATTACCGAGACAAGAGTGGGGAAACCCGCTCTTTTGTATTGAACAGGCAATTTTTGTCTCGACATTATTCATCCGTTTTCTGCTCCCCCTGCTCACAATAAAGCAGGGTTTTTATGCAGAATGATTGATAAGAGCGTTTATCGAAAGCACAAGGAGGAAGAGAATGAGCAAAAAAGTAGTGGATATCGTAAGCGACATGGTGCAGCCAATTTTAGATGGCTTACAGCTTGAACTCGTTGATGTTGAATTTGTCAAAGAGGGTCAAAACTGGTTCCTTCGCGTATTTATTGACTCTGATAAAGGCGTCGATATCGAGGAGTGTGCCAAAGTGAGCGAAGCCTTGAGCGAAAAGCTTGATGAGGCAGATCCAATTAGCCAAAACTACTTTCTTGAAGTGTCCTCTCCTGGAGCGGAGCGCCCATTAAAGAAAAAAGCTGATTTTGAAAAAGCACTTGGAAAAAATGTTTTCATGAAAACATACGAACCAATTGATGGTGAAAAGGCATTTGAAGGTGAGCTTACAAGCTTTGATGGTGAGATTGCAACAGTGACAGTGAAGATCAAGACAAGAAAGAAAGAGATCAATATTCCATACGAAAAAATCGCTAACGCAAGATTAGCAGTTTCGTTCAATTAACCTTTTCATTGATATAAGGGGGAACCATAAAAATGAGTAGTGAGTTGTTAGATGCCCTGACTGTTCTTGAGAAAGAGAAGGGCATTAGTAAAGAAATTATTATTGAAGCGATAGAAGCTGCACTCATTTCTGCATACAAGCGTAATTTTAATCAAGCACAAAATGTGCGTGTTGATTTGAACCGTGAAACGGGAACGATTCGCGTATTCGCAAGAAAAGATGTTGTAGATGAAGTGTATGATTCTCGCCTTGAAATCTCTGTAGATGATGCAGCAAATATGAACCCGAATTACATGGTTGGTGACGTGGTTGAAATTGAAGTCACACCAAAAGATTTCGGACGCATTGCAGCTCAGACAGCGAAACAAGTCGTGACGCAGCGAGTGAGAGAAGCAGAGCGAGGTGTGATTTACACTGAGTTTATCGATCGTGAGGAAGACATCATGACGGGAATCGTTCAGCGAATTGACAGTAAATTCATTTACGTGTCACTTGGCAAAATCGAAGCCCTTCTTCCGGTAAACGAACAAATGCCAAATGAGGACTACAAACCACATGACCGCATTAAAGTGTTCATTACGAAAGTAGAAAAAACAACAAAAGGACCACAAATTTATGTATCAAGAACACACCCAGGTCTTTTAAAGCGTTTATTTGAAATCGAAGTGCCAGAAATTTATGATGGTACTGTAGAGCTTAAATCTGTCGCTAGAGAAGCAGGGGACCGTTCTAAAATATCTGTTCGTACAGATGATCCTGATGTTGATCCAGTTGGTTCTTGTGTAGGACCTAAAGGTCAGCGTGTACAAGCAATTGTCAATGAGCTGAAAGGCGAAAAAATTGACATTGTTCATTGGTCTAATGACCCTGTTGAATTTGTTGCCAATGCGTTAAGTCCATCAAAAGTTCTTGATGTCATTGTAAATGAAGAAGATAAGGCGACAACTGTCATTGTCCCTGATTATCAGCTGTCATTAGCCATTGGTAAAAGAGGTCAAAATGCGCGTCTTGCAGCGAAATTAACGAGCTGGAAGATTGACATTAAAAGCGAAACAGATGCAAGAGAACTCGGTATTTTCCCAAGAACTGAAGACTCTGAATCTCTTTTCTTAGAGGCTGAACCAGTAGCTGAGGAATCTGACGAATAAGAGGTGATATAAAAGGTGAAAAGCCGAAAAAAAATCCCGCTTAGAAAATGCGTCGTGACGGGAGAAATGAAACCAAAGAAAGAACTGATTCGCGTTGTTCGTTCAAAAGAAGGTGAAGTGTCTGTTGACGCAACCGGAAAAATGAACGGGCGCGGCGCTTACCTTTCTCTCGATAAAGAAACCATTCTTGCGGCGAAGAACAAACGTAGTTTACAGCAGCAATTTCAGACACAGATTGACGAACACATTTTTGAAGAATTACTAGAACTAGCTGAAAAGGTGAAAAAACCGAATGACTGAATCTGAATGGTATCCTTTGCTTGGTCTAGCAAATCGAGCTCGTAAAGTCGTGTCAGGAGAAGATCTGGTGATCAAAGAAATTAGACATGCGCGTGCTAAGCTGGTTCTTCTTGCAGCAGATGCCTCATCCAACACAGAGAAAAAGGTATCTGACAAATGCAAATTTTACAATGTTCCGGTTAGAAAAGTTGAAGACCGTTCCGTTCTCGGACGTTCTATAGGGAAGGAAGCTCGCGTAGTTGTCGCTGTCACTGACCAAGGCTTCGCTAAGAAGCTCATAAGCTTGCTCGATTAATTTATTTGGGGGTGAACGAATGGCTAAAGTGAGAGTATATGAATACGCAAAAGCCATAGATGTTTCAAGTAAAGATATTATAGCAGCGCTTAAGGATATGAACGTGGAAGTGAACAACCACATGGCGACGCTTGAAGACGACACTGTGAAAAAGCTAGACGCTATCTATAAAAAAGCCAAAGCAAAAGAGACAGCTAACGAGAAACCCGCAGAACAAAAAAAACAATCATCTAACAAAAACAATGATAGAAAGAAGAATGACGTGCAGAATAATCAATTTAATAAAAACAAAAAAAACAACAACCAAAACAAAAACAAAAATAAACGCGGCGGCAACAACAAGGCGCAGCATCAGCAAGCAAGACCTGTGAAGCCGAAAAAAGAGCTTCCTGAAAAAATTGAATTTACAAATTCAATGACAGTCGGCCAGCTTGCTGACGAGCTTGGCAAAGAAACTGCTGAAATCATCAAAAAACTGATGATGCTTGGTGTCATGGCTACGATCAACCAAGAGCTCGACAAAGATACAGTCGAATTAATTGCTTCTGAATATGGTGTTCCAGTAGAAGAAGTGATCATTTTAGAAGAAACTGAACTTGAAAAGTATGAAGTTGAAGATAAAGAAGAAGATATGCAAGTACGCCCTCCAGTCGTAACGATCATGGGACACGTTGACCACGGGAAAACAACGCTTCTTGACAGCATTCGTAAAACGAAAGTTGTTGAAGGCGAAGCGGGTGGAATTACGCAGCATATTGGTGCATACCAAATTGAAGAAAATGGTAAGAAAATCACGTTCCTTGATACACCAGGACACGCAGCTTTCACTACGATGCGAGCACGCGGTGCTGAAGTAACAGATACGACGATCTTGGTCGTTGCAGCAGATGACGGTGTCATGCCGCAAACGATTGAAGCGATCAACCACGCAAAAGCGGCAGAGGTGCCAATCATTGTGGCTGTCAATAAAATTGACAAACCAACAGCGAACCCTGACCGCGTGATGCAGGAATTAACTGAGCATGGTCTTGTACCTGAGGCTTGGGGCGGCGAAACCATTTTCGTTCCTTTATCTGCAAAAACAGGTGAAGGCATTGACGAATTGATCGAAATGATCCTTCTTGTCAGCGAAGTAGCAGAACTAAAAGCCAACCCAAATCGTGCGGCAAAAGGAACTGTGATCGAGGCTGAGCTTGATAAAGGAAGAGGTTCTGTTGCAACCCTTCTCGTTCAAACTGGTACACTTCAAGTAGGTGACCCAATCGTTGTCGGAAATACATTTGGCCGTGTACGTGCAATGGTCAATGACATCGGACGCCGCGTGAAAACAGCAGGACCATCTACACCTGTGGAAATCACTGGTTTAAATGATGTACCGCATGCAGGGGATCAGTTCCTCGTATTCAAAGATGAAAAAACAGCTCGTCAAGTCGGTGAGGCGCGTGCGTCTAAACAACTTGATGAACAGCGTTCAGACAAAGCGAAATTATCTCTCGATGACCTATTTGAGCAAATCAAACAAGGTGATGTGAAAGATATCAACTTAATCGTAAAAGCAGACGTACAAGGTTCTGCTGAAGCACTGACGGCAGCTCTTCAAAAAATTGAAGTAGAAGGCGTAAAAGTGAAAATCATCCATACGGGTGTTGGAGCGATTACAGAATCTGATATCATTTTAGCAAGTGCTTCTAATGCGATCGTGATTGGATTTAACGTACGTCCTGATGGCAATGCGAAGAGCACAGCTGAAACAGAAAACGTAGATATCCGCTTACACCGCATCATCTACAAAGTCATCGATGAAATTGAAGCTGCGATGAAAGGGATGCTTGACCCTGAATATGAAGAAAAAGTCATCGGTCAAGTTGAAGTTCGTCAAACGTTTAAAGTATCAAAAATCGGTACAATTGCTGGTGGCTATGTCACTGAAGGTACCATTACTAGAGACAGTGGTATCCGCTTAATTCGTGATGGCGTCGTCATCTTTGAAGGTGAAGTCGACGTATTAAAACGATTCAAAGACGATGTGAAAGAAGTTTCACAAGGCTATGAATGTGGTATTACCATTAAGAAATACAATGATATCCGTGAAGGTGATGTCATGGAATCATTCGTTATGCAAGAAATCGAAAGAAAATGATCGGTTATACCGAGTGTGAGTGTATGATCTATGATGCATCCTCACTGAAGGAAAAACGTGCGGTTCTGCAGCGTATCATGACAAGAACGCGCCATAAATTCAATGTGACCATTGCTGAAATGGACTATCAGGATACATGGCAGCGTACTTCGATCGGAATCGCCGTCATTTCCTCCTCCCGGGTTCAAGTGGAAAAGGAACTTCAGCGTGTGTTAAGCTTTATTGATTCTTTTCCTGAAATTGAACGAACGATCACGAAAACTGAGTGGTTTTAACTAGAGGTGATAAGATCATGAGTATGAGAGCAACCCGTGTGGGTGAGCAAATGAAAAAAGAATTAGGCGACATCCTTGGCAGAAAGCTAAAAGATCCAAGAATCGGCTTTTTGACTGTAACGGATGTTGAAGTATCCGGTGATTTGCAAATTGCTAAAGTCTACATTTCTGTTCTTGGCGACGAGAAGAAAAGAGAGGAAACCCTAAAAGGCCTTGCAAAGGCGAAAGGGTATATCCGCTCTGAAATTGGCAATCGAATTAGACTTCGCAAAACACCAGAGCTTCACTTTGAATTCGATGAGTCTGTAGATTACGGTAACCGAATTGAAAGCCTGATTGCTGAACTAAACACAAAAGATCACGAATAAGACGTTGGAATAAGGATAGGCGATGATCGTCTGTCCTTTTTCATCGTTTATGAAAGGAGAGAACGCAGGTGCAAAACGGTGTTCTTTTATTACATAAAGAAAGAGGCATGACCTCTCACGACTGTGTGTTTAAAGTGAGAAAGATTTTACACACAAAAAAAGTGGGACATACAGGGACACTCGATCCAGAGGTTTCAGGTGTTCTGCCTATTTGTATTGGACGAGCTACAAAAATTGTGGAGTACTTAACAGATAAATCGAAAACGTATGATGCGGAAATCACCATTGGATTTTCTACAACGACAGAAGACCAAACAGGTGAAGTAGTAGAAGAAAAAAAGGTGCCGGTACCGATGTCAGAAGATGACATTGATGCTGCGTTGAAACAATTTGAAGGAACCATTGAACAGATCCCTCCGATGTTTTCTGCTGTGAAAATTGGCGGAAAAAAGCTCTATGAATATGCAAGGCAAGGCATTGAAATTGAACGTCCAAGCCGTGAAATTACCATTCATCGCATCGAGCGGACAACATCTGTCACATTTGAAAATGGTAAGGTATCCTTTAGATTCACCGTACTGTGTTCAAAAGGCACATATGTGAGAACGTTAGCCGTCGATATCGGAAAAAAACTTGGGTTTCCAGCCCACATGTCTCACCTCATTCGCATAGGATCTGGTGACTTTACGTTAGATGAATGTATCACTCTTGATGAGTTGAGGGAGATCAGTGAGAAAGGAACGGTTGAGGAACATCTTGTGCCGATCGAGCGTGCGCTCAATCATTTGCCGAAATGGGAGATAAATGATACATTAGCAAGTAAAGTGGAAAACGGTGCAGTCCTACCTATGCCTGATGAATTTGCTCATTTTGCAGAGGAAGATCGTGTCGCTGTCTTTGCTCCTTCAGGCCGTTGTATGGCGATTTATATGAAACACCCGACCAAACAGAACCTGATGAAGCCGGCGAAGATTTTATCACAGGACAAGCAATCTTAAAGAAAAGGTGACCATCTCGTGAAGACTATACATATTTCACACCCACATACATTGAATCAAAAGGATCAAGTCCCGTCTGTGATGGCTTTAGGGTATTTTGACGGTGTTCACCTCGGACACCAAAAAGTGATTGATGCAGCGAAAAACATTGCGGAAAAAGAGGGTTTAGCTCTAGCTGTCATGACTTTTCATCCGCATCCATCACATGTTCTGCAAAAAGCACGTGAACCAAAAGACTTAATCACACCGCTTGAGGATAAGATTGATTTTATCGAACAATTAGGTGCTGACTACTTATACATTGTGCAATTCAGCGAAAGCTTTGCAGCACTGTCTCCTCAAGACTTTGTCGATCAATATTTGGACGAACTGAATGTGAAGCATGCAGTCGCTGGTTTCGATTTTACATTCGGCCGGTTTGGCGCAGGCACAATGGAAACGTTTGACGAATACGGGAAAGGGCGGATTGCTGCGACCATTGTACCTAAGCTTTCCAACCAAGACCGGAAAGTCAGCTCGACCCTGATACGTTCCGCATTGAAAAATGGAGACGTTGAATATGTGAGTGAGCTTTTAGGCAAACCGTATCAGCTGCGAGGCATTGTGATTCATGGAGATAAACGAGGACGCACGATTGGCTTTCCAACCGCCAATGTTGGTTTATCTGCTGAATACATCATCCCGCCAACAGGCGTATATGCAGTGAGAGCGGAAGTGAAAGGCAAGGTGTATGACGGTGTTTGTAACGTTGGCTACAAACCAACATTTTATGAAAAACGTCCTGATCAGCCTGCGATTGAAGTGAACCTTTTTGATTTTAACGAAGAAATTTATGGTGAACCGATTAAATTACAGTGGTACAAACGGATTCGCAGTGAACAAAAATTTAACGGTATCCAAGAATTAACGGCTCAAATTAGTCAAGATAAAGAAGAAGCGATTCAGTTTTTTCAAAATCATCTTCATTAAACAAAAAAATCGCAGAAAAACCGCTCTATCATTTGCAAAATCGGCATATTTTTAGTATGATAATTCCTGTAGCTTTAAAACCACTTACTTGGCAGGCCGACTTCACCGACGGTTGCGAGGTAGATGGGGCTAACATGATTTGGAGGTGAAACAGGATGGCTATTACTCAAGAGCGTAAAACTCAATTAATTAATGAGTTCAAAACACACGAATCTGATACTGGATCTCCAGAAGTTCAGATCGCTGTCCTAACAGAATCAATTAACAACTTGAACGAGCATTTACGTACTCATAAGAAAGATCACCACTCACGTCGCGGTCTTTTGAAAATGGTAGGTAGACGTCGTAATCTTCTTACGTATCTACGTAATAAAGACGTAACTCGTTACCGTGAGTTAATTAACAAACTAGGCTTACGTCGATAATCGTAAAAAGCGGGAGGATTCCCGCTTTTTTATCGTATAATCACTAATATTTTATGGTTAAAATGTTGAAAGAATGGCAAAAACCCTTCTACATACAGCTTTCACATTGATATGTGAAAATCATTTTGTTCATAATAAGAAATAACCTAAAAACTTTACGACAAGAGAGGAGTTTATCACAGAATGGGACAAGAGAAACAAGTCTTCACCATAGACTGGGCTGGACGTCAACTGACAGTTGAAACTGGCCAGCTTGCAAAGCAAGCAAACGGAGCGGTTCTCGTACGCTACGGAGATACGGCTGTGCTTAGCTCAGCAACAGCTTCTAAAGAACCAAAACCACTTGATTTTTTCCCGCTCACTGTAAACTACGAAGAAAGATTATATGCAGTTGGTAAAATTCCTGGTGGTTTCATTAAAAGAGAAGGCCGCCCAAGTGAAAAAGCAATCCTTGCGAGCCGCTTAATTGACAGACCGATCCGTCCACTATTTGCAGACGGATTTAGAAATGAAGTACAAGTCATTAGTATTGTCATGAGTGTGGATCAAGATTGTTCATCTGAAATGGCTGCAATGTTTGGCTCATCTTTAGCTTTATGTGTGTCTGACATTCCATTTGAGGGACCAATCGCTGGCGTGACAGTAGGACGAGTAGATGGAAAACTCATCATCAACCCAAATGTTGAGCAGCTTGAACAAAGCGATATCAACCTTGTTGTAGCTGGAACAAAAGATGCAATCAACATGGTAGAAGCTGGTGCTGATGAAGTACCAGAAGAAACAATGCTTGAAGCTATCATGTACGGCCATCAAGAGATCAAACGCTTAATCGAATTCCAAGAAGAAATTGTAAAAGCTGTCGGTAAAGAAAAAATCGATATTCCTTTATATGAAGTCGATCAAGCATTAGCAGAGGAAGTAAAACAACTTGCTGAAGCGGATCTACTGAAAGCGATTCAAGTACATGAGAAGCATGCTCGTGAAGATGCCATCAGTGCTGTGAAAAAAGCTGTTGTTCAAAAATTTGAAGAAGAAGAGCGTGACGAAGCAACGATTAAACAAGCGAAGGATGTCTTAAACAAGCTTGTGAAAAACGAAGTTCGCCGCCTTATTACTGAAGAGAAGGTACGTCCAGATGGACGCGGCGTCGATCAAATCCGTCCACTTTCTTCAGAAGTAGGACTTCTTCCAAGAACGCACGGTTCAGGATTGTTTACAAGGGGCCAAACACAGGCACTCAGTATTTGTACATTAGGTGCACTTGGTGATGTACAGATTCTTGATGGTCTTGGTGTTGAAGAGTCTAAGCGATTCATGCACCATTATAACTTCCCACAATTCAGTGTTGGTGAGACCGGCCCAATGCGTGGTCCAGGCCGTCGTGAGATTGGACATGGTGCGCTAGGCGAACGTGCATTAGAGCCAGTCATTCCATCTGAAAAAGATTTCCCTTATACGGTTCGCCTTGTGTCTGAGGTGTTAGAATCAAACGGTTCTACTTCACAAGCAAGTATTTGTGCGAGCACACTTGCGATGATGGATGCAGGTGTTCCAATTAAAGCACCAGTTGCAGGGATTGCAATGGGACTTGTTAAATCTGGTGAATACTACACAGTGCTGACAGACATTCAAGGAATGGAAGATGCACTTGGAGATATGGATTTTAAAGTAGCAGGTACATCTAAAGGTGTAACAGCGCTTCAAATGGACATCAAAATCGATGGTCTATCAAAAGACATTTTAGAAGAAGCACTTCAACAAGCGAAAAAAGGAAGAATGGAAATTTTAGATAGCATGCTGTCAACGATTCCAGCTTCTAGAGGAGAATTGTCACGTTATGCACCAAAAATCTTAACGATGACAATCAATCCAGATAAAATTCGCGATGTCATTGGACCAAGCGGTAAACAAATCAATAAAATCATTGAAGATACCGGTGTGAAAATTGATATTGAACAAGACGGTACAATCTTTATCTCTTCTACTGAAGAAGACATGAACCAAAAAGCGAAGAAAATCATTGAAGATCTTGTCAGAGAAGTTGAAGTTGGCCAACTTTACTTAGGTAAAGTGAAACGAATTGAAAAATTCGGTGCCTTCCTTGAAATCTTCAGCGGCAAAGATGGACTTGTTCATATTTCTGAGCTTGCACTTGAACGTGTTGGCAAAGTAGAAGATGTCGTGAAGATTGGTGATGAACTCCTCGTCAAAGTCACTGAGATCGATAAACAAGGCCGTGTGAACCTTTCTCGTAAAGCTGTTTTACGTGAAGAAAAGGAAAAAGAAGAAAAGCAGTCTTAATGAGAACAAATAAAATGTGTTAGAAGCCAGGTATCCGTGCCAGGCTTCTTTCTTTTCTTGCGCGTAACAATAGTTCTAGCTTGTTTCTCCCCATCATAATTTGTGGTAAAGGGGAGGGACAACCATTGAAAAAAACGATACCATTCTTTGTGTTTGTATTTTTACTGCTCGTGTCATATCAAACGATGAAGCAGCCGGCTGCTGTTACATATATGAATTCAATGAAAGAGCACGCCGAGGTAGCATCTGTTTCAAAAGATATTCTGTATCAAGAGATCGAATCGAAGTCTTCTGACTATGAAGAGAAGCCGCAAAATGCTAAGATTGATAAAGTGTGGAAAAAGATGCCTGGTTTAAATGGACAGACAGTCGATATCGATGCTTCTTACGAAAAAATGAAAAAACAGGGCTCTTTCGATGAAAAGCTGCTTGTTTTTAAAGAAACAAAACCCTCTGTCCATTTACATGAACTTGGTGCTGAACCTATCTATAAGGGACATCCAGACAAAAAGATGAATGCATTCCTGATCAATGTAGCTTGGGGCGACGAGCATTTAACAAAGATGTTGAATACACTAGAAAAGCATCAAGTGAAGGCAACCTTTTTCTTAGAAGGCAAATGGGTGAAAAACAGTCCAGACCTTGCTAAAAAAATCGTGGCAGATGGTCATGAAATTGGAAATCATTCATACAATCACCCGGATATGCGCACACTGACAAGAGAACGAGCATTAGAGCAGATGATTAAAACAAATCGCCAAATTGAAGAATCCCTTGGGAAAAAACCGATATGGTTTGCGCCTCCAAGTGGCAGCTTTAAAGAAGAAACAGTAAAGCTTGCGAAACAAGAAGGAATGGAAACCATTATGTGGACAGTAGACACGATCGACTGGCAAAAACCATCACCAGCTGTATTACAAAAACGAGTGCTTGGGAAAATTCACAATGGGGCGATGATATTAATGCATCCAACAGACGCAACAGCGAGAAGTCTTGACGCACTTATCACTCAAATCAAAGAAAGAGGATATGAATTAGGAACGGTTTCTGACCTCCTAAGTGAAAAAAGACACCCGTGATGCGATCTGTTTGTTGAATAGGAGGAGCAAAACTTGGTCAAAACGTATACATGCCAAAACGGAGTAAGAATTGTACTTGAAAACAATCCCACTGTAAGGTCTGTCGCAATTGGCGTCTGGATTGGAACAGGTTCTAGACATGAGACACCAGAAGTAAATGGGATCTCACACTTTTTAGAGCATATGTTCTTTAAAGGAACAAAGACGAGATCTGCACGTGATATCGCAGAATCCTTTGACCGCATTGGTGGTCAAGTGAATGCCTTTACGTCAAAAGAATATACTTGCTATTATGCAAAGGTACTTGATTCACATGCTGGGTATGCCCTCGATGTGTTGAGTGACATGTTTTTCAACTCTGCTTTTGACGAAGAAGAACTGAAGAAAGAAAAAAATGTGGTCTATGAAGAAATTAAAATGTATGAAGATACTCCTGATGACATCGTTCATGATTTGTTAAGTAAAGCCATTTACGGTGATCATTCATTAGGTTATCCGATTTTAGGGACAGAGGAAACACTCTCTACTTTTAACGGTGATTCCCTTAGAAAATATATGGATGAATTCTACACGCCGGATCGCGTCGTCATCTCTGTTGCAGGGAACGTCGATGACACCTTCATTCGTGAGGTCGAAACATTATTTGGCTCGTATGAAGGAAAGGGGAAAAAGCAGCCTGTCGAAGCCCCGCAATTCCACTATGACAAACTGACACGCAAAAAGGAAACAGAACAGGCGCATCTTTGCATGGGCTTTAACGGACTTCCTGCTGGAGATCAGGGCATCTATGACTTAATCGTCTTAAATAATGTTCTAGGCGGTAGCATGAGCAGCCGGTTGTTCCAAGACGTAAGAGAAGATAAAGGACTTGCGTATTCTGTATTCAGCTATCATAGTTCATTTGCAGATAATGGAATGCTGACGATCTATGGTGGAACTGGAGCGAAGCAGCTGAACCTGCTATCTGAAACCATCTTACAAACATTAGACGTCTTAAAACGTGAGGGAATTACGCAGAAAGAACTTGAAAACTCTAAGGAGCAAATGAAAGGCAACCTCATGCTTAGTCTTGAAAGCACAAACAGCAAGATGAGCCGAAATGGTAAAAATGAATTACTCCTTGGCAAACATCGTACGCTTGATGAAATTATTGATGAAATCAATCGCGTCTCATTAGACGGCGTGAACAATTTATCGAAAAGAATCTTTACAGAAGATTATGCTCTCTCGCTTATTAGTCCAACGGGTGATCAGCCATCATAATGTAAACAACACGGCAGACTTCTCAAGAGGTCTGCCGTTTATTGTATACCAAGAAGAAAGGGGCCCTGCGTTCATGAAACACGAAAAACTGAAACAGCTATCTCCGCTTCTTAAACAAGCCATCTCTTTCCAGCCGATGACATCTGGATTTTCGGGAGACCGCACCTTTTTGGTCATAACGCCTAGTGAAAAGCTAGTACTCAAGCTATCAGACATTCAGAAATATTCCAGTTTGAAAAAGAAAGCGTCCATTCAGCAGAAGTTAAAAAATCGAGGCGTTATTTGTTCTGAAGTGATGGAGGTCGGAGTGAGTGCTGAACAAAACTGTACCTTTCGTATTTTTCCATTTATCGAAGGAGAGATTGCTAGAGCATCCATTCATCTGCTCACAGAAGAAGAGCAGTATGAAATCGGAAGGCGGGCAGGCAGAGACTTGAGTATCATGCATACATGCGATGCCCCTTTTTATGCAGCCCCCTGGGATAAGAAGGTATTAGCGAAACATGAACGGTATGTACATGCCTATCAATCAAGCGGAGTGACCTTTTCCCATGATCAGTTCGTATTAGATTTTATTCAGTCACATGCTGATGCGGTAAAAGGGAGGCCAAACCAGTTCCAGCATGATGATTTTCATTTAGGGAATATCATTATACAGCGTCATCAATATGCTGGGGCGATCGACTTTGATCAATCCGACTGGGGCGATCCGATTCATGACTTTTATAAACTGTCTTTATTTAGTCGAGAAAGAAGCATTCCATTTTCAGCCGGGCAATTGGATGCCTATATAAGTACGCAGACAACACATGATTTTTGGCTTCTTTTTTCCATCTATACAGCCATGAGCTGTTTTTCTTCTATTGTTTGGACGTTATCCTATGACCCGGGGCATGTAAAAGACATGGTGAATCGAGTGGAGAGAATGCTGACAGACCATAAGCGTTTTACTCAACTGACGCCAGTTTGGTATACAGATTGGCTTCATTCGTGACGTGTAGAACGGGACGGTCTATTCCCCCTCCCTGCTGCATATATGATATGGAAGGGGAGTGATGCGATTTTGAGGCTGAGTGAGTTGTCAGGAAAAGAGATCGTCGATATTAAAAGAGCGGAGCGGCTTGGCGTGCTTGGACAAACCGACCTTGAAATAAATGAACAGGACGGTCAAATTACAGCACTCATCATACCTTCCGTCAAATGGTTTGGCTTTCGAAAACAAGGAAATGACATCCGCGTTCCGTGGAATCACATTCAAAAAATAGGATCAGATATGATCATTCTTGATGTGCCTGAAGAACTTCAGCCGCACGGAGAAAAAGAGCACCCATCATAAAAGGGTGCTCTCAGTGTGTAGACAAACTCTCGCATTCGCCAGCAGTCCTGCGTGCTGGTGCTCACGAATGACAAATTCGCTCCGCGCCAGTACTTCCTTCCTAGACTCTAAAATCAAGATCGTTTTAGCTCTTTGTCCATGATTTGAAAGGGCACCCACCATAAATGGGTGCTCTTTTTCTTTTCTCTCTCCGATTTGTTCACAGGCTGAATCCTCTCCTCATATGCTGAAAGGGAGATTCGGAAAATATTACAGACTTTTTTAAATAAAGAAGGTGAACGGTCAGTATGTTGAGCGGTTTAACGGTTGCGGTGATCGGGGGAGATGCTAGGCAGCTTGAAATCATTCGCAAGCTGTCACAGCAGCATGCCAAAGTGTTTTTGGTCGGTTTTGATCAGCTGGATCATGGATTTATTGGTGCTGAAAAGCTGAAAATGTCAGAGCTTCCATTTGAGCAGGTAGACAGTATGATCCTTCCGGTATCAGGTGCTACAGACGAAGGGGTCGTTGCCACCGTTTTTTCAAATGAGAAGGTCGTGCTAGAAGCTAAATATTTAGAAAGAACCCCTGCACATTGTACCTTGTACTCAGGTATTTCTAATATGTACTTAGACAATATGGCAAAGCAGGTGAACCGGAAGCTTGTGAAGCTGTTTGAGCGAGATGATATTGCCATATATAACTCTATTCCAACAGTTGAAGGGATTATCATGATGGCTATTCAGCAAACGGACTATACGATTCATGGGTCACATGTCGCTGTTCTCGGACTTGGTCGAACAGGGCTCACCATTGCCCGCACATTTCGGGCGCTAGGTGCGGAAGTGAAAGTTGGTGCTGCGGATACAGCCCATTTAGCGCGAGCCTTTGAGATGGGACTTGATCCATTTTCAATGGACCGTTTAAAAGATGAAGTAACGGATGTCGACATCATCATCAATACGATTCCAAGCTTAGTATTAGATTCATCTGTCATCGTCAGCATGACACCAAAGACACTCATTTTGGATATCGCCTCCCGCCCAGGTGGAACAGACTTTGACTTTGCACAAAAGCATGGAGTGAAGGCGCTTCTTGCACCAGGACTTCCAGGAATTGTGGCACCAAAGACAGCCGGGCAGATCATTGCAAAAGTGCTATCTGGTCTCTTATGTGAACTTGCGGAGGAAAAAAGGGGGATGGAATCATGACTACACTAAAAGGGAAAAGAATCGGCTTTGGTTTAACAGGTTCTCACTGCACGTACGAAGCCGTTTTTCCGCAAATCGAATCACTCGTGAAAGAAGGGGCAGAAGTGCGTCCTGTCGTGTCATATACGGTGCAAAATACGAATACGAGATTCGGAGAAGGAGCGGACTGGATTGAGCGGATTGAGAAGCTGACAGGATTTCAAGCGATTGACTCAATCGTCAAAGCAGAGCCGCTTGGACCAAAACTTCCACTTGATTGTATGGTCATTGCGCCTTTAACAGGCAATTCAATGGCGAAATTTGCAAATGCACTAACAGACAGTCCAGTCTTAATGGCTGCTAAGGCGACCATTCGTAATCATCGCCCTGTCGTTTTAGGCATTTCCACCAATGATGCATTAGGTTTAAATGGTACAAATCTCATGAGACTCATGTCGACAAAGAACATTTTCTTTATTCCATTCGGCCAAGATGATCCATTCAAAAAACCGACTTCCATGGTAGCGCATATGGATCTACTGACGAAAACAGTAGAAGAGGCGCTCCAGCATAGACAAATTCAGCCCATTTTAATTGGATCAAACGAATAATAGATTCACTAGAAAATCATGAAAGATTCAAAAAAGGTACTTCAAGCCTTGCTTTTCTATGGTAAAATAAAATGTAAAAAGTCATAGGATGGCCATCCGAAAGAAAAGAATCATGGATGGGTCGGAAGGAGTTTTACTGATGGGAAGAGGATTGCATGTAGCTGTAGTTGGAGCGACTGGAGCTGTCGGTCAACAAATGTTAAAAACACTAGCTGACAGAGATTTTGAAATGGATACACTTACTCTACTATCCTCAAAACGTTCTGCTGGAACAAAAGTGACATTCAGAGGTCAAGAGTATACCGTTCAAGAAGCAACACCTGAAAGCTTTGAAGGGGTCAATATTGCACTATTCAGTGCGGGAGGAAATGTTTCCAAAGCGCTAGCTCCTGAAGCAGTCAAACGAGGTGCAATTGTTGTCGATAATACAAGTGCTTTTCGTATGGACGAAAATACCCCTCTTGTCGTACCAGAGGTAAACGAAAAAGATTTACATGATCATCAAGGGATCATTGCAAACCCTAACTGTTCAACGATTCAAATGGTGGCGGCGCTAGAACCGCTTCGTCAAGCGTATGGCATGAAAAAAGTCATTGTGTCTACTTACCAAGCAGTATCAGGTGCAGGACATGAAGCCATTGACGAACTGTACAGCCAGTCGCAAGCCATTCTAAATAAAGAAGATGTGAAACCAGAAGTCATGCCTTATCAAATTGCCTTTAATGCGATTCCGCAAATTGATAAATTCCAAGACAATGGCTATACATTTGAAGAAATGAAAATGATCAATGAAACGAAAAAAATCATGCACTTGCCAGAGCTGCAAGTAGCGGCAACATGTGTGAGACTGCCAATTGAAACGGGTCATTCAGAATCGGTTTACGTTGAACTTGAATCAAATGACGCAACGGTTGATGACGTCAAGTCCATCCTAAAAGATGCACCAGGCATCACATTACAAGATGATCCGTCTCAGCAAATTTATCCAATGCCTGCAGATGCTGTTGGTAAAAACGACGTATTTGTCGGCCGCATTCGGAAGGATTTGGATCGTCCAAATGGCTTCCATATGTGGATTGTATCTGATAACCTGCTAAAAGGCGCTGCATGGAACTCCGTTCAAATTGCAGAAAGCTTACGAGCATTAAAATTAGTTTAACATTCAATGGATGATGAGGACGAATAGAAGAGAGTTAGGCATCTTTCGCCTACTCTCTTCTGTTACGTCAGAATGAACTTGGAGTGAAAACAGTGAAAATAATTGTCCAAAAATTTGGCGGTACATCTGTCAAAGATGATCAAGGGAGAAAAAGGGCACTTGCACATATCCTATCTGCAAAAGAGAAAGGCTATAAATCGGTCGTTGTCGTGTCTGCGATGGGACGAAAAGGCGATCCTTATGCGACAGATACGCTGCTTGGTCTGCTTTATGGCAGTGCGCAGCATATGACAAACCGAGAAAAAGATTTACTCGTGTCTTGCGGAGAAAATATTTCAGCTGTTGTTTTTTCAAGTATGCTGAATGAAAACGGGCTAAAGGCTGTTGCGATGACTGGATCACAGGCAGGCTTTGTGACGGATAAAGAACATACAAATGCGAAAATTATTGACATGAAGTGTGAACGTCTTGAGGCGGCACTTTCAGAGCATGATGTGGTTGTCGTAGCTGGATTCCAAGGCGCTGCAAAAAATGGAGACGTGACAACAATCGGACGAGGCGGCAGTGATACGTCAGCTGCTGCGTTAGGCGCTGCATTGCAGGCAGATTTCATCGATATTTTTACAGATGTAGAAGGGGTCATGACAGCAGATCCCCGTATCGTAGAAAATGCAAAACCACTGAGAGTCGTGACATACACAGAAATTTGTAACCTCGCATACCAAGGGGCAAAAGTCATTCACCCGAGAGCTGTTGAAATTGCCATGCAAGCAAAAGTACCAATGAGGGTCCGTTCAACATACTCTGATGATGAGGGCACACTCGTGACATCACACTACTCAGATAAAATGAGTCATGATGTGTACGACCGCCTGATTACGGGTATTGCACATGTCAATGATGTCACACAAATCAAAGTCCCAGCTAAAGAGGGACAGTACAGCGTACAAACAGAAGTCTTTAAAGCAATGGCAAATGCCCAAATCAGTGTCGATTTCTTCAACATTACACCGAGCGAAATCGTCTATACGGTGACAGGTGCAATGACTGAAAAAGCAACGGCGATCCTAAAAGATCTGGGCTATACGCCGATTGTCACGACAAACTGTGCAAAGGTATCAGCTGTTGGAGCAGGCATTATGGGTGTACCAGGTGTCACATCTAAAATTGTATCTGCACTATCTGAGCAAAATATTCCGATCTTACAGTCCGCTGACAGTCATACGACGATTTGGGTGTTAGTGAACGAAGAAAACATGAGAGCGGCTGTCAATGCCCTTCATGAAGTGTTTGAACTTTCAAGATAAATGTGATTGAATCATGATGAGGTGAAAAAAATGAATTTCGGAAATATCGCAACAGCTATGATTACACCTTTTGATAAAAAGGGCAACATTGATTTCCAAAAGCTATCAATTCTCATTGATTACTTGTTAAAAAACGGCAGTGACTCTTTAGTCGTTGCAGGGACAACAGGCGAATCGCCAACTTTATCGACTGAAGAAAAAGTCGCTCTTTTTCAGCAATCGGTGAAATTAGCAAATGGTCGTTGTAAAATCATTGCAGGAACAGGCAGTAATAACACAAATGCGTCTATTAAACTAACGAAAAAAGCAGAAGAAGCGGGCGTTGATGCAGTGATGCTTGTCGTACCTTACTACAACAAGCCATCACAGGAAGGCATGTATGCACACTTTAAAGCAATTGCCGAGTCTACATCTCTTCCTGTCATGCTTTACAATGTACCAGGAAGAACGGTTGCTTCATTAGCACCAGAAACAACGATTAAGCTTGCGCAAATACCGAACATTGTCGCAATCAAAGAAGCAAGCGGTGATCTAGATGCCATGACAAAAATCATTGCAGAGACACCAGAAGATTTTGACGTTTACTCTGGTGACGATAGCCTAACGCTTCCTGCGGTTGCGGTTGGTGCAAAAGGAGTCGTCTCAGTTGCTTCTCATATCGTAGGCCTAGATATGCAGCAAATGCTAAAAAGCTACGCTTCAGGACAAACAGCGAATGCGGCATTGATTCATCAAAAGCTGGTGCCGATCATGAACCAGCTATTCTCAGCGCCAAATCCAACGCCTGTCAAAACAGCTCTTCAGCTGAAAGGATTAGATGTCGGATCCGTTCGACTCCCGCTTTTACCTTTATCAGAAGAAGAAAGACTGAATTTAAGCAGCGTATTAAACAGCTGATCAAAACAAAAAAATTCGTAAGCGGTCATTCTCAGATGTCCCTGAGTATGACCGTTTTTTATACATAAACACTTTCTTAAAATGTGACTTCATCTTGTTTTCTAAAATTAGATTCAGTTATAATAGCATTAAGCGATGATGGACGGGCTTGAGACTAGGAGGATAAGAATTTTGAAAAAGAAAAATACAGAGAACGTAAGAATTATTGCACTGGGAGGCGTTGGAGAAATCGGGAAAAACTTATATGTCATTGAGATTGATTCCGACATATATGTTGTAGATGCAGGACTCATGCATCCAGAAAACGAAATGCTAGGCATTGACGTGGTCATTCCTGATATCTCTTATTTAACAGAACGAGCTGATCGGGTGAAAGCAATTTTTCTTACCCACGGACATGATGAAGCAATCGGAGGCGTATTCCATTGCTTAAGCAAATTGTCTGTACCAGTTTACGGCACGAAGCTGACCCTTGCGTTACTTCGAGAAAAGTTAAAGCAATACGGCTTCAATCAAAAAGCTGATTTGCGAGAGGTTCATGCAAAGTCAGTCATTACATTTGAAACAACAAAGGTGTCATTCTTTAGAACGAATCACAGTATTCCTGATTCAGTCGGAATCAGCTTCAAAACATCTCTTGGTTCAATCGTATGCACAGGTGATTTTAAATTTGATCAAACCCCAGCGCTTAACCAAGCCTGTGACATCGGAGAGATTGCGAAAATTGGAAACAATGGCGTTTTAGCACTTCTTTCAGACAGTGCAAATGCTGAAAAACCAGGCTATACACCTTCTGAGGCGCTCGTCCAAGACGAAATCTCAAATGCGATGTACAATGCTGAAAACCGTGTGATTGTGGCTGTATCTTCATCAAATATTAATCGTGTACAGCAAATCATTAATGCCACAAACCAAAATGGCCGTAAGCTTGCAGTAGCAGGGAAAAATATGATGACAACTCTTCAGCTTGCGATCAAACTTGGTTATGTGACAGCGGACGAAGAATTATTTGTTCCAGTCCAAGAAGTGAAAAAAATGGCGAAAAACAGTGTGGTCATTCTCACAGCAGGAAGCCACGGCGAGCCTCTCGCTGCTTTAACAAAAATGGCGAAACAAAATCACAAACAGCTTCATATTGAAAAAGATGACACGGTTGTGATTGCGTCTACACCTCTTCCAGGACAAGAACTTACCTATTCAAAAACGGTGGATTTCCTTACAAGAAGCGGAGCACAAGTGATTTTTGCTCAAAAACGTGTGCATGTATCTGGACATGGCTGTCAAGAAGAGTTAAAGCTTATGCTGAACTTACTGAAGCCAAAGTATTTAATTCCAGTAAACGGCGAATATCGCATGCAAAAAGCACATTCTCGTATTGCTGAAGAAGTGGGCATGAAACGAAGCGACATTTTCTTAATTGATAAAGGGGATGTTGTGGAATTTAGAGGTCAAAACGTCAAAATCGGTGAAAAAGTACATCAAGGGAACATTTTGATCGACGGTCTTGGTGTTGGTGATATTGGGAATATTGTCTTACGTGATAGACGCCTATTGTCTCAAGATGGCATCTTGATTGTAGTCATTACGCTCGATAAACAAAAGAAACAATTAATTTCTGGACCTGAGATCATCACAAGAGGATTTGTTTATGTAAGAGAATCCGAAGAGCTGATTGTGAAAGCAACAGAAATGGTCAAAGGGATTGTGAAAGAGCAAACGGAAAACTCAATTGTTGAATGGTCAACACTGAAACAATCCATGCGCGATGTACTAAATCAATTCCTATATGAAAAAACAAAACGTAAGCCAATGATCATTCCAATTATTATGGAAGTGTGATGAGAAAAGCCCAAAGAGCACAAGCTCTTTGGGCTTTAGATTGTTGACAAAGTGCTAAAATGAACTTTATTTTAGCACTTTGTCTTCTTTTTAGCGTGATAGAAAACCTTTGCAGTCTAGGAAGGACGAGCACCGGAGCGGAGCGAATTTGACATTCGTGAGTACCGAAGCGCAGGACTGACAACGAATGCGAGGGTTTGTCTACACGCTAAGCCCAAGGAGCACAAGCTCTTTGGGCTTTTTTGATGTGACATGATGAATGCGGATGGAATGTGACGATCTTGTTCATAATAGGAGGAGAGTTTTTAGGAAAGGATGGAGACAAATGGACGAACAGAATGAACAGCAGCCTGAGCGAAAACCAGAAGAAAAAGATAGCATTATGAGCAAAATACAACAGCTTGGTGAAACAGCCGTCCCGCAGTTGTCACAAGATACAAACATACATTGCCTGACTATTATTGGACAAATTGAAGGGCACATGCAGCTGCCGCCACAAAATAAAACAACCAAATACGAACATGTCATTCCACAAATCGTAGCAGTTGAACAAAACCCAAAAATTGAAGGACTTCTAATCATTTTAAATACAGTCGGCGGCGATGTAGAAGCAGGACTAGCCATTGCGGAAATGCTCGCTTCTTTATCCAAACCGACTGTATCCATTGTGCTTGGCGGCGGCCACTCTATTGGGGTCCCAATCGCCGTATCGTGTGATTATTCATACATTGCCGAAACAGCAACGATGACCATTCACCCTGTACGCTTAACCGGTCTAGTCATTGGTGTTCCGCAAACCTTTGAATACTTAGATAAAATGCAGGAAAGAGTCATTAATTTTGTCACGAGTCACTCAAACATTACAGAAGAGAAATTTAAAGAGCTTATGTTCTCTAAAGGCAATTTAACAAGAGACATCGGGACAAATGTCGTTGGTCATGAGGCGGCTGAATACGGACTGATGCATGAAGTCGGCGGCGTTGGACAAGCGATTAAAAAGCTGAACGAGCTTATTGGCGAACGGGCTGCACAAAACGAGGGGCTGATCCAATGATTTTATATACAACTATGCCTTATGAAGCCATTTACGCTGAGGAACAAGGAGAACGCAAACTCCAGCAGGTAAACATTCAGGGCGTGCCAGTGATGGTTGAAATGAAAGAAGATGAAGCGGAAATCGTTCAAGTAATGAGTACAAATCCAATGGACTTTTTGAATCAGGAGCTTGCACCAGGTAAGCGATTGAAGTTACATTTAGGCACCAATCAAACCGACTCATATGAATGATTCTATGCTATAATAAAGGGAAAACTTACAACAAGATGCAGCCAAAACCAGGCTGCTTTCTTTCTGATCTTTTCGTAGGTTATATTTTCTTTTGTAGTAAGGTGATGAGTATGGCGAAAAAGAGAAAACGTAAAACAAGAAAAAAACAAAATAAACAGCTAAAACTGAAATATGAACTAAATGGGTTAGTCTGTATTGCCATAGCGATCATTGCCATTTTACAGCTAGGTGTAGTTGGACAAACCTTTGTACATCTATTCCGATTCTTTGCAGGTGAATGGTTTATTCTCTGCCTTATCGGATTATTTCTTTTTGGTGTGACGATCTTTTGGAAAAAACAAATTCCTGATTTACTGACCAGAAGAAAAGCAGGTTTATACTGCATCATTGCGAGTATCTTGCTTTTGTCCCATGTGAAGCTTTTTCAGCATCTTTCAGCTGCAGGCGTGATAGGTTCTCAAAGTGTAATCAGAAATACGTTTGAGTTATTCTTAATGGATATGAAAGGTGAGACAGGCTCGCCCGATTTAGGAGGCGGTATGATCGGTGCTGTATTATTTGCGGCCTCCTATTTCTTGTTTGCACAAGCAGGGTCGCAAATCATGGCCATTGTGCTAATGCTGATCGGCATTGTGCTGATCACAAACCGGTCACTGCAAGAAATGGTCAAAAAAGTGACGCTGCCTGTATCACAATTTTTGGTGAAGCAGTGGAAAGCATTTATTGAAGATATGAAAGGCATAAGGCAGGCGAAAAAGAATGCACCTGCGCAAAAAACAAGTGAAAAGAAAAAACGTTCACGCTTGCAAGAAGAGGCCGAAGAAGATCATGATCATATCTTGATCGAGGAAGAAGAACAGGCTTCTGACAATCGTCAGCCCATTATCTCTAGTTTTGCTGATCGAGATGACATGCTCACACCGCAAGTTCAAAAAGATCAGCCGGTTAATGAGCCAGATCCTCTTCAAGAAACGGTACAAGGCACTCCGTCTCATGATACAGGAGATGAACCGAAAGAAGCTCCGCCTATGACGTTTACGGAGCTTGAAAACAAGGATTATGAGCTGCCATCGCTTGATATTTTAGCTGAGCCGCAGCATTCAGGTCAGCAAACAGATAAGAAGAATATTTATGAAAATGCAAGAAAACTTGAAAAGACCTTCCAAAGCTTCGGTGTAAAAGCAAAAGTGACACAAGTTCATTTAGGGCCGGCCGTCACAAAATATGAAGTATACCCTGATGTCGGCGTGAAGGTAAGTAAGATCGTCAACTTGAGTGATGATTTAGCCCTTGCATTAGCAGCAAAAGACATTCGAATTGAAGCGCCGATTCCTGGTAAATCCGCCATCGGAATTGAAGTTCCCAACGCAGAAATTGCAATGGTTTCTTTAAAAGAGGTTTTAGAATCGAAACAAAATGACCGCCCAAATGCCAAGCTGCTCATCGGACTGGGCCGAAATATTTCTGGTGAAGCTGTGCTGGCTGAAATGAACAAAATGCCGCATTTACTTGTGGCTGGCTCGACAGGAAGCGGAAAGAGCGTATGTATCAATGGCATTATCACAAGCATTCTCATGAGAGCAAAACCTCATGAAGTGAAGATGATGATGATTGACCCGAAAATGGTTGAATTAAATGTTTATAATGGCATCCCGCATCTGTTGGCTCCAGTTGTGACTGATCCTAAGAAAGCCTCACAGGCACTTAAAAAAGTGGTTAGTGAAATGGAGCGCCGTTATGAATTGTTTTCTCATACGGGTACAAGAAATATTGAAGGGTACAATGATTACATTAAACGAATGAATCAATCAGAAGAAGCGAAGCAGCCAGAACTACCTTATATTGTCGTCATTGTAGACGAGCTTGCTGATTTAATGATGGTTGCTTCCTCTGATGTAGAAGATTCCATTACAAGGCTTTCTCAAATGGCACGTGCTGCGGGGATTCATTTAATTATTGCTACACAAAGGCCTTCTGTTGATGTCATTACAGGTGTCATTAAAGCAAATATCCCTTCCCGCATTGCATTTAGCGTATCGTCACAAACCGATTCAAGGACCATTCTTGATATGGGAGGCGCAGAAAAATTGCTGGGAAGAGGGGATATGTTGTTCTTACCTGTCGGTGCGAACAAACCAGTTCGTGTACAAGGCGCCTTTTTATCAGATGAAGAAGTGGAACATGTCGTTGATCATGTCATCACGCAGCAAAAAGCACAATATCAAGAAGAAATGATCCCGAGTGAAGAAACGCAAGATCAGCTTGGGGCTGTGGACGACGACTTATATGATGAAGCAGTTGAACTGATCATTGGCATGCAGACGGCCTCTGTTTCTATGCTGCAAAGGAGGTTCCGCATCGGTTATACCCGTGCCGCACGTCTTATTGACGCAATGGAAGAACGCGGGGTTGTCGGACCATATGAAGGCAGTAAACCGAGAGAAGTCCTCCTCTCAAAAGAACAACATGACGAGCTCTCTTCATAATTCGAAGAGAGCTTTCCTAACATGAAGTTAACGATATATTGATTATGTTAACTGGATGTCAGACTATTTATTTATTTGCAAAAACGTGATATAGTTATGTTCATCTTATCTCGGAATAGAGATTTCTCATCTTATCATTTGCATTGATTAGACGGAGGGAAAACATGTCGACCAAAACAGACAATCGCCATTTATATTTGAAAGTGATTGACCGTATTAAAGAAGATATTCAAACAGGTGTATATGCCGAAAAAGAAAAGCTCCCTTCTGAGTTTGAGCTCTCAAAGCTTTTAGGCGTGAGCAGAGCGACCCTTCGTGAAGCCCTTCGTATATTAGAAGAAGAGAAGTATTTAATTAGAAGGCATGGTGTGGGAACTTTCGTCAACTCAAGACCGCTTTTTTCTACTGGCATTGAACAGCTGACAAGTGTCACAAAAATGATTGAACAGGTCAATATGACGCCAGGTACCATCTTTTTGTCCTCACAAGAAGGAGAGCCTACAGAGAATGATGTCATTCGTTTTCAGTGTGATGAATCCGAGAAGGTTTTTTCAATGGAACGCGTTCGAACAGCAGATGGACAGCCAGTCGTCTATTGTTTAGATAAAATTCCGGTCAAACATCTTCCCGCTTCTTTTACTCATGAGGAAGAATCGCTTTTTGAGCTGTTTGGCAGAGAACCGCACAGCGGAATTAAATATGCAGTGGCAGACATCGAACCGATTGGTTATCACGATCAGGTTTCACCGATACTAGAATGTGACCCAGAAACAGCCTTACTATTACTGAAACAAATGCACTATGATCAAGATGATCAGCCGGTCTTATACTCGCTCAATTATTTTCGAGCGGATAAATTCAGCTTCCATGTCATACGTAAACGATTTTAACAAAGCAGTCGCTTCCATAGGCGGTTGCTTTTTGTTTGCCCATACATAAAACCCGTGAAACATGCCACACTAATACGTAACAGTATATAGAATTGGGTGAATGATGTTGGGCGAGAAAACTGTCAGTAAAAAGAATATTATTGCATTATCATCAGTGCCTCTAATCATGACACTTGGGAACTCGATGCTAATACCCGTATTACCAGAGATAGAAAAGAAACTCTCAATCACTTCCTTTCAAGTGTCACTCATTATTACGGTATACTCCGTTGTGGCGATTTTGTGTATTCCGATTGCCGGTTATTTATCTGACCGAATTGGGCGGAAAAAGGTACTTTTGCCGTGTCTTTTAATCGCAGGACTTGGAGGAGCTGTGGCAGCTGTTGCCTCAACCATCATGAAAGAACCCTATATGTGGATTCTATTTGGCAGGGTCCTTCAAGGAGTTGGCTCAGCCGGGGCAGCACCTGTCGTCATGCCGTTTATTGGCGATTTGTTTCACGATGATGAAGAGGTAAGTGCGGGACTTGGAGCCATTGAAACTTCTAATACAGCTGGAAAGGTACTAAGTCCTATTATTGGGGCACTTCTCGCTTCTTGGTTTTGGTTTGTACCGTTTTGGTTCATTCCATTCTTTTCAATCATCAGCTTTGTGATGGTACTGTTTATGGTTGAATCCGCAAAGAAAGAGGAAGATCCGCCTACATTTAAAGAGTTTTTAAAATCAACAAAGACGATTTTTAAGCATGAAGGACGCTGGCTTTATGCCATTTTTGCTATTGGCGGTTTTATTATGTTTCTTCTTTTTGGCGTGCTCTTTTATTTGTCAGATAACCTAGAGGCGGCGTATCAAATAACGGGTGTCAAAAAAGGCTTGCTGCTAAGCATCCCGCTCCTTTTTTTATCAATCAGCTCGTACATTGCGGGGAAAACAATTGGAAAAGAAAAGGGGAAAATGAGGATATTTCTCATCGTTGGTATGGCTCTTTTATCACTTTCGTATATATTTTTATGGTGGAATCACAGTTTTTACGTGTTGTTTGTCTGCTTAAGTATTGGCGGCGTAGGGATCGGCATTGTGCTTCCAGCACTTGATGCGTTGATAACAGAAGGTATTGAAAAAGAGCAGTGCGGAACCATTACGTCATTTTATAGTAGCATGCGGTTTATCGGTGTTGCTTTAGGACCTCCAATTTACGCATTTCTTATGGATAAAGGAGACTCCATCGTTTTTATTCTATCGACCATATGTAGTCTCATTTCATTATTTTTGGTCCTCTTTTTCATCCAGCCAGATGAAAAGGATGAAAGTGAACAATTGAAAACGGTTTAAACATAGAAAAAAGACGGTATTTTGCCATCTTTTTTCTTTTTTATAAATTGACATGTAAAATTTTGATAGTTAAACTAATGTATAGTAATATCTTTTAAATTATCCCAAATAGGAGGTGTTCAAAAACATTCATTTTCTGTCTTTGTTTAAGGCAGAAATTGAGCTCGTGGCTGATGATGGATATGCGTTTCTTCAACACGAAAGGACAATTGAATAGGTCATCCTGCCATTAGCACGTTGATGGAGACGAAGTCAGCACTTCAGACACGCTCAAAAACAGCAAATTGATTGATGAACTAGAAGGAGCTTGAAGCAGCTATGTTGCAAATAATTAAAGCAAGATGGATTGTATTAATGGTGTGGATGATAACAGCTGTGATTCTGTTTATTACTGCGCCCAATTTAGAGGAATTAACAAGAGAAAAAGGGCAGTTAAAGGTTCCAGAGGGGACACCAACAGCTGAGGCACTTCACTTATTGGATAAGCTTTCAGATCATAATGGGAAAAAAGATACTGGTGTGATTGTATTCTCCGAACAACATTTGTTCCCTGCCAAAGAGCAGGAATTAAAAAAGGCTTTAGCTGCACTCATGACACATGCCCCAGAACTCCACATTGACGGAATTACTTCGTATTTTCATGTAGAACGTGACATTCAAAAACAACTTTTATCAAAGGATAAAAGTACACTTCTTGTTCCATTCAAATTCGACCACTACGAAACAAAAGCTGTGAAGGTTAAAGAACGAATTGAGGAAGTTTTAAAGCCCTACAACGTCTCATATGAAATGACAGGTCAAAAATTTGTGGACTCAGATGTCATTAAAAGCTCTCAACAAGGTCTGAAGAAAACTGAACTTATTACGATGATTTTTATTTTCTTTATTTTAATAATTGTATTCAGATCGATACTGGCACCTGTTGTTCCGCTTATTACGATTGGCATTTCTTATGCTGTCAGCCGGTGTATTGTGGCTTTTCTCGTAGAATATACACCATTTCCTCTGTCTAATTTCACTCAGATTTTTATGGTAGCTATTATGTTCGGTATAGGAACGGATTATTGTATATTACTGTTAAGCCGTTTTAAAGAGGAGATTGGTCAGGGGCGTGATGTCAAAGAATCGATTATCATCACGTATCAATGTGCAGGGAAAACAGTCTTTTTCAGCGGCTTAGCTGTGTTAGTCGGCTTCTCAAGTATTGGTTTCGCAAAATTCCAATTGTACCAATCAGCCGTCAGCGTTGCCGTAGGCGTTGGCATTCTGCTCATTGCACTTGTCACAATCGTTCCCTTTTTTATGTCGGTTTTCGGAAAATCCCTTTTTTGGCCGTCTAAAAGAGAAAACATTCGTCATCCACAAAGTAAGATTTGGGAATGGGCTGGGCGCTTTTCATTTAAAAGACCGCTCATCAGCTTAGGGGTAGTTGCACTCATCACTGTTCCTCCAATTCTGATGTATGACGGCACTCTTTCTTATAATAGTTTAAATGAGATTGGGACAAAGTATGAGTCAGTGTCTGCATTTAATACGATATCTGAGCAATTTGGCTTTGGTGAAGCGCTGCCGCTGAATGTGCTTGTCGAAAGTGACAATGAGCTCGATAATCAAGAAAAGATCGTCATGATTGAAAAACTGACCCGTAAGTTAAGTGACATTGAGGAAGTAAAAGCGGTTCGCAGTGTCACTCGCCCAGTTGGAGATGGGTTGAGTCAGCTCTATGTTACCTCTCAAGCGAAAGAGCTAGGAGGAGAGCTTGGGAAAGGTCATGAGGGCATCGGGAAAATTACAGATGGCTTGACCGAAACAAACTTAGCACTTCTCAAACAAAAACCAAAAATTGAAGAATCCGCTAAAGGGATTGATCAATTGATTGATGGGACAAAAGCCATCAAAGGCGGGATCGGAGAAGTGAGGAAATCACTCATTTCTTTAGAGGATGGTGTGAGGCGCAGTAAAGAGGGCGTAGGAACCATTCGCACTGAAATCAAACAAGCGAAAAAAGAATTAGAGCAAGAATACCGCAGAAGTGAAACCATGATTCAAGACCTTGAACGAGTCGTAAGCACACTCGAAGGTCACGCAACATCAAATGAGCAACTGATGACAACGATTAAGAAAGTGAAACAATCCTATGAAAACGTATCATTTGAAGGGCTTGAAAACCGGCTTCCAGAAATCAAAGATATGAATGAATATAAAGAAATCAAAAAAGTATTCAAAGACACAAAAGGAATGCTCGATCAAGCTGGAGAGCAAATGAGCGTCTATGAAGAGGAAGCATCTGCCTTTAAACAAAAGATCAAGAAAGCAGATCAAGTCATTCAAACGTTCTCAAACAAGCAAAAAGAAATCAAACAACAAGTAAAGGCGCTGATGACAGGTCTAGATCAAATTTATGATGGTCTTGATGAAACGAATAAAGGACAAAAACAGCTCATCAAAGAAATGCCTAAAATTGAAGATGGTGCAGATCAACTGACTGATGGCCAAAAAGCCGTGAAAAAAGGGTTTAACCAGCTATCATCTAAACTCTCACTATTAACAGATGGATTAGATGAAAGTATTTCCGGACTTGAGCAAGTAAAAAGCGGCTTTACCGAGGCGGACAGCTACTTAAAACAGCTTCAGGAAGCACCAGATGAAGAAGTAACGGGCTGGTTTATACCAGAAGAAGTACTGAAACGCCATGAATTTAAGAAAATATTTAATACGTATATGTCCCCAGATCGTAAATTAACAACCTTTGAAGTGATTTTAAATGTAAATCCATACAGCAATGAAGCAATGAAAGGTGTAGCAAAAATTGAAGAAACCCTTGATCAATATTTACCTGTAAGTGGTTTGAAAAACGCCAACTACGGTGTATCTGGTATCTCCAGTTTAAATGTTGACTTAAAAGAAACGTCAGACGGTGACTTTATTAGAACGGTTATTTTCATGTTAATTGGTATCTTTATTATTTTAGTTATATTATTAAGGTCAATCGTCATGCCGATATACTTAACACTGTCACTCATATTAACGTATTTTACATCCATTGGCTTAACAGAATGGATTTTCAAAACATTCTTTGGCTACGATGGTGTCAGCTGGGCTGTTCCATTTTTCAGCTTTGTGATCCTTGTGACCCTCGGCATTGATTATTCGATCTTCCTCATGGATCGTTTTAATGAATGGAAGGGAGAGCATGTTCAAGCATCCATGATATCAGCGATGAGAAATATGGGGTCGGTCATTATTTCAGCAGTTGCTATTTTAGCGGGTACTTTTGCTGCGATGCTGCCCTCGGGTGTATTATCATTAGTTGAAATTGCAACGGTCGTACTCATTGGACTTTTATTATATGCTTTTGTTGTTCTACCACTCTTTATCCCGGTCATGGTTCGCATCTTTGGAAAATGGAATTGGTGGCCGTTTAGAATGAAATAACAACCTGCGTCTCTGCTTTTAGCAGAGGCGTTTTTATTTCCTATCCTTTCCTCTGATTGATATAATGACTATTAAATGGCTGTTTCACGTATATATCAGCTATGTTCTAATACATAATAAATAGGATGAACAAAGGAGGTTTCTCATGACGTACTTACAAGAGAAGACATTTGATACACCTGGTCTTCATACTCATATTGTCAAAACAGAAAAATTTAAAACCGTGACGATCCTTTTTAAAATGCTTGCGCCTTTATCCAAAGATGACGTCACCATGCGTTCTCTTTTCCCGCATGTGCTTTTAAGAGGAACAGAAAAAATGCCGAAAACGGGAGAGCTTCGTGCTTATTTCGACGAGCTCTATGGGGCGACCGTTTCCGCAGACATGGCGAAAAAAGGTGAAAATCACATCATTACCTTTCGTCTAGAAATGGCGAATGAAAAATATTTAAAGGATCAAACCCCTTTACTAGAAAAAGGGATTGCCTTACTTTCTGAACTATTATTCCACCCGTACGTGGAAAACGGGGTATTTCATGAATTGTACGTTGAGCAAGAAAAACGAACATTGAAACAGCGCATTCAAGCCGTTTATGATGACAAAATGCGCTATTCAAACTTAAGACTTGTGCAGGAAATGTGTAAAGGTGAGCCATATGCACTGCACGTCAATGGTGAAATGGAAGACGTCGAAGCGATTACGTCAGAAGCGCTCTTTAAAGCATACGAGCATGCACTTCAGTCAAACCAGCTGGATCTCTATGTTGTGGGAGACGTTGATGAACAAGACATCAATCGAATGGTCTCGCAATACTTTAAAACAAGTGAAAGAGAGCCGGTCAAACAAAATACCGAATCATCAAGATTACAAATAGAGCCAAAAGAAGTCATTGATGAAGAGGACGTAAAACAAGGAAAGCTAAACATTGGTTTTCGCACACATACAACGATAGCGGATAAAGATTATCCGGCGCTGCATTTGTTTAATGGCATATTCGGCGGCTTCTCGCATTCAAAGCTATTTATCAATGTGCGCGAAAAGGCAAGTCTTGCGTACTATGCTGTTTCTAGACTTGAGAGCTTTAAAGGTTTGATGATGGTCATGTCAGGAATTGAAGTCGGCAACTATCAGCAGGCAGTAGACATCATCAAAGAACAATTTGATGCCATGCAAAAAGGCGATTTTTCTGATGAAGCAATTGAACAGACAAAGGCTGTCGTCAAAAACCAGTTGCTCGAAACAATTGATACGTCTTATGGAACAGCGGAATACTTATATCAGCATGCCGTCGTGCCAACAGGGGAGAGCCTCGATTCCTTTTTAGATGCGTTAGACAGAGTGACAAAAGAGGACATCATCAAAGTGGGTCAAAAAATCGAATGGGATACGACCTATTTTCTTAAAGGAACGGAGGGTGCTTCATGACAGTGAAAACAATTCAATTCGATCAGCTGCAAGAGACGGTGTATCACGAAAAAATGGACAGCGGACTAGACGTCTATGTGCTGCCAAAGCAAGGGTTTAACAAAACATATGCAACCTTCACAACAAAATATGGCTCTGTCGACAATGAATTTGTTCCGCTTGGCAAAGAAGACATGATCCGAGTGCCTGATGGAATTGCCCATTTCTTAGAGCATAAGCTGTTTGAAAAAGAAGATGGTGATGTGTTTCATACATTTAGTAAACAGGGAGCAGCCGCAAACGCATTTACGACGTTTACGAGAACGGCATACTTATTTTCAAGCACGGCCAATGTCGAACAGAATCTTGAAACACTCATTGATTTTGTGCAAGAGCCTTATTTTACTGAAAAAACGGTCGAAAAAGAAAAAGGCATCATTGGTCAAGAAATCAACATGTATGATGACAATCCAGATTGGCGTTTATTCTTTGGTCTGATCGAAAACCTCTATCAAGAGCACCCAGTGAGAATTGATATTGCTGGAACCGTTGAAAGCATTGCGCCCATTACGAAAGACCATTTATATGAATGCTACGAAACGTTCTATCACCCAAGCAATATGCTTCTTTTTGTAGTGGGTCCTGTTGATCCGGCGCAAATTTTAGACCAAGTAAGAGCGAATCAGGCAAAAAAACCATTTACCGATCAGCCGGATATTCAGCGGAAAGAGATCAATGAACCTGATCGTGTATACCGAAAAGAATACGAACTGAAAATGAATGTACAAGGTTCTAAATGTATGTTTGGTTTGAAAACGAAAAACCCGCATAAAAAAGGAAAACAGCTCCTCAAACATGAGCTTGGCATGAATCTTATTTTAGAGACATTGTTTGGTAAAAGTTCTCTGCAATATGAGCGTATGTATGAAAAAGGCTTAATTGATGAGACCTTCAGCTACGATTATACGGAAGAAGGCGGTTTTGGCTTCACTTCAGTTGGCGGAGACACAAATGACCCTGATCAACTCGCAGATGAATTAAAAGAAACGCTTCTTCAAGCAAAAAGCCTGATCACAGAAGAAAAGATTGAACTTGCTCGCAAGAAAAAAATTGGCAGCTTTTTAAAAGCGATGAACTCCCCAGAGTACATCGCCAATCAATTCACTCGATACGCATTCTTAGAAATGAGCTTATTTGATGTCGTGCCAGTACTGGAGCAAATCCAATTAACAGATATTCAGGCAATCTTAGACGAAGAAATTGATGAAGAAAGAATGTCAGTTTTCAAAGTCGTGCCGAAAGCAAAATAAATGAAAAAAAGACAAACTCAACGTATAAGAGTTTGTCTTTTTTGTGTCCAGATAAAGAAAGCGCTTTATATGCGAAGATATTGATTGACAATTGTTTCGGTAATTAGTTAAACTCTTTAATAGTTAAACAATCAAACTAAAGGAGCAGCATATGGTACAAAATAAAATTGCCCAACTCATCCAGAGATATGCGGACGTCTATCTCATGATGGAGAAAAAAGTATCGAGTATGATCACGGAAAAGCTCGATAAAGAACTGACACTTGATCAATATTACTCGCTTCGATACATCAATTTACACCCAGGATGTACATCAACAGACCTTGCCATCGAATGTAATGTCAACAAAAGTGCTGTGACATCCATGACCAATCGTCTTTTTAATAAAGATTATATTTATCGTGAGCATGATCAAGCTGATCGAAGAAATGTTCATCTCTATGTGACGCCCGAAGGAAAAGACGTGGTCAGCCGAATGGAAAAGCAGCTTCAGGATCTTGTTCGGTCATATTTAGAAAAGTTTGATGAAAAAGAAATCGAATCATTTATTCAAACATATGAAAAGATTTATCAGATTATCATCGAAGAGGAGGCACAACATAGTAATGAGAGCAATCATAAAGGGTAGATGGCTGATCACGATCCTTTGGGTCGTACTAGCGGCTGTATTATTAATCACCGCTCCTAATATGGCGCAATTAACAAAAGAAAAAGGGCAGATTTCTGTTCCAGATGGTTATCCTTCTTCCTACGCCGATCAATTATTAAAGAACATGTCTGAAAATGGTGATACGGAAAAATCGATCGTCATTGTCTTTCAAGGAAAGGATATCGTTAAAGAAAGAGAAGCCTCTTTAAAGAAAGCGATGGAGATTTTAGAAAAGGATCAAGATCTCCATGTTGAAGACATCACTTCTTATTTTGATGCAAACAAAGATATTAAAAAACAGATGCTCTCTAAAGATCAAACAACACTTCTTGTTCCAGTTACATACGACTCGAACAAAATCAAAGCATCCGATTTTAAAGAAAGAGTCAATGAAAAGCTTAAGAGCCTGAACCTGAAATTTGAAATGACAGGGCAGCCGCTAATCGACGATGATGTCATCACAAGCTCACAAGAAGGTCTGAAAAAAACAGAATTCATTACAATTGGGTTTATTTTAATTGTTCTTGTGCTTGTCTTTAGATCCGCAGTGGCACCGTTCGTTCCTTTAGTGGCCGTAGCGCTTTCCTATTTGGTCAGCCAATCCATTGTGGCTTACCTAGTAAAGTATGTTGATTTTCCGCTCTCGACCTTTACCCAAATTTTTATGGTCGCCATCATGTTTGGGATTGGAACCGACTACTGCATCCTGTTGCTAAGCCGATTTAAAGAAGAACTATCTCACGGAAAAGATAAGGTTGAGGCGATTATTACAACATATAAGACGGCAGGTAAAACCGTTTTATTCAGCGGAATTGCTGTCCTCATTGGTTTTACGTGTATCGGTTTAGCCGAATTCCAACTGTATAAATCAGCTGTCGCCGTGGCGGTTGGTGTTGCCGTGTTAATTGTGGCATTGCTCACTGTCGTTCCATTCTTTATGGCGGTTTTAGGAAAAGTGTTATTTTGGCCGATCAAAGGCGATATTGCCCACCCGCAATCGAAAATGTGGGAAACAGCCGGTCGTTTTTCATTTATGAAACCACTTCTCAGCTTGCTAATCGTTGCAATTATTACCCTTCCAGCGATTCTCATGTATAAAGGAACACTTTCATATAACAACCTAGACGAAATCGGCAATAAATACGAATCCGTCAATGCATTTAATACGATCTCTGACAAATTTGGACCAGGTGAAGCCCTTCCAGCAACCGTTGTCGTGAAATCATCCGATCTTTTAGACAATAACGAAGGTCTGATTGCTGTTGAAAAACTAAGCCGCGCTATTGAACAAACAGATGGCGTGAGTAAAGTAAGAAGTGCCACTCGTCCTGTTGGTAAAGGACTGAATGATCTGTACGTGAAATCTCAAGCCAAAGAGCTAAATAGCGGGCTTGATAAAAGTAACGAAGGGTTGAAAAAGATCCAAGATGCTCTTACAACCATGAGTAAATCCATCGAGGATCAAACACCACAAATTAAAGCATCAGGAAAAGGCATTAACAAATTGATTTCTGGAACTGAATCCGTAAAATCAGGTATTCAAAACGTCGAAAAAACGATGAGAGAACTGCAAACCTATATCGATCAAAACAAAAAAGGTGTTTCTGAAATTAAAGAAAGAATAAAGGGTGCGAAAAAGGAATTAACAGATCAAGTCGCACAAGTGAATCAGCAAGTGGCACTGTATAAAAGCATTTCTAAAGAATTAAAAGCAGCATTGGCACAAGTCGATACGTCATCCTCTGCCGCAGCGGATGTGAAAGCTTTGATCAGTCAAGCGAATAAACAATTCAGTACACTTGAGCAGCAAATTCCGCAGGTGAAAGAAAACCAATCATATCAAGCCATCAAAGCTTCATATAAGGAACTTTCTACTACCTTGCAAGAAGGAGCCAAACAGGCTGACAGCTATGCAAAACAAGCAAAAGAAGCAAAAAAACAGCTTGAAGCAGCAGATGCTTTTATCGCAAAAGCTTCAGAGCAGCAAAAAGTGTTTACAAATCAAATTGATGAGCTGATTGCTGGCTTAGAAGCCATTGAAAACGGGCTAGATCAAACGTCTAAAGGCCAAGGGCAGTTAGCTGATAGTATGCCTAAACTTGCAAATGGAGCCGGCGACATCATTAATGGTCAAAAACAAATGAAAGAAAAAATTGGCGGCTTTGGTGACAATCTGACCAAGCTGACAGATGGTCTAAACAAAAGTGTCGACGGCCTTGAGAAAATTTCAAACGGCTTAATGGGTGCAGGAGACTACTTAGATGAACTGAAAAACGCGCCAGATCAAGACATGGCCGGTTGGTTTATTCCAAAAGATGTCCTGAAAAACAAAGCTTTCAAGCAAGTGTTCGATTCCTATATGTCTGATGACCGCAAAATGACAAAGATTGACGTCATTTTAGAAGACAATCCATATGGAAACGACGCCATGAAAACAATTAAACAAGTAGAAGCTTCGGTCAAACGTGCACTTCCTGAAACAAACCTAAAAGATGTTTCATTTGGCGTATCTGGTGTTTCAAGTATGAACGCTGATTTAAAACAGCTGTCAGACCAAGACTTCAATAAGACGGTTCTTTACATGATGATCGGTATTTTCTTAATACTAGTGATTCTCTTCCGTTCTCTCGTGATGCCGCTTTACTTAGTTGGATCGCTGATTTTAACGTACTTTACCGCCATTGGTGTAACAGAATTTATTTTCACCCATTTCTTCGGATATCCGGGCATCAACTGGGCTGTTCCATTCTTTGGCTTTGTCATCTTAATGGCGCTTGGAGTCGATTATTCGATTTTCTTAATGGAACGGTTCAATGAATACAAAACAAAAGACATCCAGTTTGCCATGACTGAATCAATGAAAAATATGGGATCTGTTATTATGTCTGCTGCCGTCATTTTGGCAGGAACATTTGCAGCGATGCTACCTTCAGGTGTATTGTCACTCTTACAAATTGCAACACTTGTTCTAACTGGACTTTTATTGTATGCACTCGTTGTGCTACCATTGTTCGTACCTGTGATGGTCAAATTGTTCGGATCAGCGAATTGGTTCCCATTTAAACGAAAAGAATAAGGATTCCATAAAGAAAGTAGGAACAAAGTATGAGTCGTTGGGCACTAATTACTGGTGCCAGTGGCGGAATTGGGCAGGCGACAGCCAAAAAGCTTGCCCAAGAAGGCTGCCATCTGATGCTCCATTATCATCAAAATGAACAAGCGGCTAATCGTCTTTCCGCCGATCTCAAAGAAACATATCAAGTAGAAACGTACGTCGTTCAAGCTGATTTAGCGAAAACAGGCGGAGCAGCAGAGCTTGTCAGCCGCCTGCCGCTTGATCCAGATATTCTTGTTTTAAATAGCGGAAAGAGTCATGTTGGTTTAGTGACAGATACTGAAAAAGAAGTTCTAGCCAGCATGGTGCAGCTTCATGTGACAAGTCCATATGAGCTTACCCAATCCATTTTGCCTGCCATGATTCAAAAAAAGTCAGGACATATTATTGCGGTTAGCTCAATATGGGGGGAAACGGGTGCCTCGTGTGAAGTACTGTACAGTATGGTCAAGGGTGCTCAAAATGCCTTCATTAAGGGGCTTGCCAAAGAGCTTGCCCCAAGTGGAATTAGAGCAAATGCAGTCGCACCAGGTGCGGTTCAGACTGATATGATGAAAAGCTTCACACAAGAAGACCTTGCGATGATGGAAGAGGAGATTCCACTAGGCCGTCTTGCCGCACCTGAAGAGATAGCCGATGCCATTTGGTTTCTTGCCTCCAAGCAGTCAAGTTATATCACAGGTCAAATTTTATCTGTCAATGGCGGCTGGTACTGTTAAAAAACGTGTATAATTCGTCTCTCCATGACAAAAGCTATGGCTGTAATTCATCTTTTCGAATGGAGGAATCGACATGTCTGTACTTGAGAGCTGGGACCATTGGAAAAACTTTTTAGGTGACCGTTTAAATCATGCACAGGATAAAGGTTTATCAGATGATACCATCAATAACCTTGCGTATGAAATTGGCGGATACCTGGCTAATGAAGTTGAAGCAAAGAATGAGCAAGAAAGAGTACTTTCTGACCTTTGGAGCGTTGCATCAGAAGATGAGCAGCGTGCCATTGCAAACATGATGGTCAAGCTAGTTGAAAATAATAGCTCGCACTAAACAAAAAGAGAGGTCGTTTGTGCCTCTCTTTTTATTTTAACCGTTTAGCAACATTGTGCTTTCTAAAAATGTGAAAATGCTTTATGATAAAGGAAGGTAAAAATTTGCCACAATGAAGGGGGTAATATCATTTGGCAAAGCTCGAATGGTATTTTGAATATGAGATACAGGTGAACCGTCCCGGACTTTTAGGAGACATTTCTTCTTTAATGGGGATGCTTTCAATTAATATTGTGACAATTAATGGTGTTGATGTATCAAGACGCGGCATGCTTCTTCGATGTGACCACACAGACCAAATTAAGCGGCTTGAATCAATTTTAAATACAATGGAAACGATAAAAGTAACGAAACTAAGACAGCCAAAACTTCGTGACCGTTTAGCTGTTCGTCATGGAAGATACATTCAGCGTGATGCGGATGACAAAAAGACGTTCCGTTTTGAAAGGGACGAGCTTGGTCTACTTGTCGATTTTATGGCTGAATTATTTAAAAAAGAAGGACATAAATTGATTGGAATTCGCGGCATGCCGCGGGTTGGAAAAACAGAATCAATTGTTGCTTCAAGTGTATGTGCAAGTAAGAGGTGGCTGTTTGTATCGTCGACTCTTTTGAAACAGACCATTCGCAGTCAGCTGATTGCAGATGAATACAGCCCAGATAACGTCTTTATTATTGATGGGATTGTGTCGACAAGAAGAGGTTCTGAAAAGCACTTGCAGCTTTTAAGAGAAATTATGAGACTGCCTGCTACAAAGGTGGTAGAGCATCCAGATATCTTTATTCAAAATTCAGAATATACAATGGATGATTTCGACTACATCATTGAATTGCGTAATAGTGCAGACGAAGAAATTACATACGAGCACGCTGAAGAACCACAAGTGTTTGATCATTCTGGTTTTTCTGGCTTCGATTTTTAATATGGTAATGGTAGGTGTTTGTTTTGACTGAATTGGGAAAACGGCTCGTTGAGGCCAGAGAGGAAAAAGGGATGTCGCTGGAGGATTTGATGGCGGCTACCAAAATCCAAAAGCGCTATTTGCTAGCAATAGAACAAGGAAACTATGATATCATTCCAGGTAAATTTTACGTCAGAGCGTTTATTAAACAATATGCCGAAGCCGTTGGACTGAATCCTGAACAATTGTTCGAAGAGTTTCGTAAAGATGTACCAAGCACGTATAACGATGAAGTGTCTGATAAATTATCAAATATTAAACCGCAACGAGAGCTGCCAAAGCCTGCCTCAAAGGTACTGGAGCTGCTTCCGACGATTTTAATCATTGGAGGGATCCTTGTGGTGATCGCTATCATTTATGTGATCGTTCAAGCGGTTAATCATGATAGCGGACAAAAAAATAATCAGGCGGCTCCTCAGCAATCAGAATCAAAATACGAAGTGTCTAAGGATTCATCGCTTGCAAAGGATCAAAAGAAAAAGGAAAAAGCTTCGTCAGATGATCAAGAAAAATCATCTGAAAAAGACGATTCCTCAAAGGATTCATCTAAAGACGATGAAGATGTTTCTTTGAAGGCGACGAATACAGAGGGTTCTACGACAACGTATGAAGTATCAGGTGCAGAAGAGATGGAGCTAACCATTTCTGCCTCACAAGCTTCATGGCTTCGTGTGAGAGACGAATCTGGAAAAGTGCTGAAGATGGGTGAATTGAAAGATGGCGAATCGTTTAAAACAGACTTGACTGATCTTTCCCAAGTCGATATTCGCTTAGGAAATGCATCGGGAATCGATATTAAAGTCAATGACGAAACGCTGAAGTACGAATTAGACCCTAAAAACACCATGACACAAAACATTGTGATTGTGAATAAAGGAAAGGAAAAGTCATCTTAAGCAAGTAGATGACTTTTCTTTTGTTCCTACTATTATATACATAAAAAAATGCCTTATTGGAGGATTGGAATTCATGTTTAACTTACCGAATAAAATTACTCTTTCTAGGATCGCCTTGATTCCTGTGTTTATGTTGATTATGCTTGCTCCATTAGATTGGGGTGTTGCGCGCTTTGGTGACGTCAGCATCGAAGTCACTCACCTTGTTGGAGCGATCTTGTTTATTGTCGCTTCGACAACCGACTGGATTGATGGTTACTATGCACGTAAGCTCAATTTAGTCACAAACTTTGGTAAATTTTTAGATCCGCTTGCAGATAAATTGCTTGTTTCAGCGGCTTTAATTATACTTGTTCAATACAATCTCACACCGGCATGGATGGCAATTGTGATCATTAGCCGTGAATTTGCTGTAACAGGCCTAAGGCTTGTCTTAGCTGGAGGCGGTGAAGTGGTCGCAGCCAATATGCTTGGAAAAGTGAAGACGTGGGCGCAAATCATTGCGATTTCGGCACTTCTTTTGCATAACCTGCCGTTTGAACTTGTATCATTCCCATTTGGTGATCTTGCTATGTGGGTAGCGGTGTTCTTCACTGTTGTCTCAGGCTGGGATTACTTTGCGAAAAACTGGGAAGCCTTAAAGAATTCTAACTAAAAAGGACGTGTACGCTTTGAAGTCAGAGAGAAAAGCAGAAATTATTGCAGTCGGTTCCGAACTTTTGCTAGGGCAAATTACGAATACGAATGCACAATTCATCAGCAAACAACTAGCTGAAATTGGTGTGAATGTTTATTACCACACAGCAGTTGGTGACAATCCAGAGCGTTTAAAAAGGGCCATTCAAGTGGCACAGGAAAGATCGAATTTTATTATCTTCTCAGGGGGTCTTGGACCAACGAAAGATGATTTAACAAAAGAAACCATTGCGAGTACGCTCGGTAAAGAGCTTGTGCTAAATGAAGAAGCATTTGAGTCTATTCAAGAATACTTCCGTAAAACCGGACGTGATATGTCACCGAACAACCGTAAACAGGCGCTCGTTCTAGAGGGATCTGATGTGCTCGTAAACCGTTTCGGAATGGCACCTGGTATGTTTATACAAGAGGGAGATACGTTTTACATTCTGCTCCCTGGACCGCCAAGTGAATTGCATCCGATGTTTGAAAACGAAGCGAAGCCGCTTATTTCTGAAAAACTCGGCCTAAAGGAAAAAATCGTGTCTGTTGTCTTGCGTTTCTTTGGCATCGGTGAATCTCAGCTGGAAACAGATCTTGAAGATTTAATTGATGCACAGACCAATCCGACGATTGCACCGCTTGCAGCTGACGGGGAAGTGACGCTAAGGCTGACAGCCAAGCATGAGGATGAAAAAGAAACAGAGCGTCTGTTAAAAGAAACAGAAGCACAAATTTTAGAACGGGTCGGCGAGTACTTCTACGGATATGGTGATACATCTCTTGCCTTTGAAGCTTCAAAGGCCTTGCATGAACACGGGAAAACAGTAGCAGCAGCTGAAAGCCTGACTGGTGGTATGTTTTCAGAGTGGCTGACAGATCTCGAAGGGGCATCATCCATTTTAAACGGTAGTGTGGTTTGTTACACAAATCAAGTCAAGCAGCAAGTGCTGGGCTGCCGTGAAGAAACATTGTCTTCTCATGGTGCTGTCAGCAAAGAGTGTGCGTTAGAGCTCGCAGAAGGCGTTAGAAAACTGACGGGAAGCGATATCGGTATTAGCTTTACAGGTGTGGCAGGTCCTGAACCACACGAAGGACAGCCGGTTGGAAAAGTATTTATCGGGCTATCGACAAAAGATCAGACAGACGTGTTTGAATGGATGTTTACTGGCAGCCGATCAGGCATTCGCAAGCGTGCTGTGAAATATGGTTTGCACCACCTTCTCAAATTATTAAAAGAAAGTTAATTTTGTTTTTTATGAGGTTTACTCCTTTATAAAAGAGCGTTTCTTCTAATAGAAACAGCTCTTTTCTTAAATAATCTGCCAAGAAAAAATCGAATATGTGTTCGTTTTTTTCTTGGCAAATGACGTAAAACAAGGTATAGTATAGATAGTGGAATTGATAAAGGAGGAAACAATAGAATGAGTGATCGTCAAGCAGCCTTAGATATGGCTCTTAAACAAATAGAAAAACAGTTTGGTAAAGGCTCTATTATGAAACTAGGAGAGCAAACAGATACACGTATTTCAACAGTACCTAGTGGTTCGTTAGCACTTGATACTGCGCTTGGAATAGGTGGATACCCTCGCGGCCGTATTATTGAAGTATATGGTCCAGAGAGTTCTGGTAAAACGACAGTAGCACTTCATGCGATTGCTGAGGTTCAGCAGCAGGGAGGACAAGCTGCATTTATCGATGCGGAGCATGCACTAGATCCAGTTTACGCTCAAAAATTAGGTGTCAACATTGATGAGTTATTGCTTTCTCAGCCGGATACAGGAGAACAAGCACTTGAAATTGCAGAAGCACTTGTTCGTAGTGGTGCAGTTGATATTGTTGTTATTGACTCAGTAGCTGCTCTTGTACCAAAAGCAGAGATCGAAGGAGACATGGGAGATTCACACGTTGGTCTTCAAGCACGTTTGATGTCTCAAGCACTTCGTAAACTATCTGGTGCTATCAACAAATCAAAAACAATTGCGATCTTTATTAACCAAATTCGTGAAAAAGTAGGGGTTATGTTTGGTAATCCTGAAACAACGCCTGGTGGACGTGCACTTAAGTTCTATTCATCTGTTCGTTTAGAAGTACGCCGTGCTGAACAGTTGAAACAAGGGAACGACATCATGGGGAACAAAACGAGAATTAAAGTTGTGAAAAACAAAGTGGCACCGCCATTCCGTATTGCCGAAGTAGACATTATGTACGGTGAAGGTATCTCGAAAGAGGGAGAAATCATCGACCTTGGAAGCGAACTAGATATCGTACAAAAGAGCGGGGCTTGGTATTCTTATCAAGAGGAACGTCTTGGACAAGGACGTGAAAATGCGAAGCAATTCCTAAAAGAGAATAAAGACATTCTTCTTATGATTCAAGAGCAGATCAGGGAGCACTACGGTTTGGATACAAACGGAGTGAAATCAACTGACGAAGAAGGACAAGAAGAATTGGAATTGAATGACTAAAAAGACGCTGAAAAGCGTCTTTTTTTTACAATTACATAACAGCTAGCGGGTCAAAAGTTCTGTCTTTGCTTGAAATAACGACTTACGCCTCAGTCTGACTAGCTTGACAAGTATTTCCGACACAATTACAATGGGAATGTATCACTTGTTTTTCTTAACATGATTGATAACTAATTTAAACTTGACAAGGGCAGTGAGGATCTCATTCCCTGTGAAGGCCCTGTATGTTGAGACACAAAACAATGTACATGCCGACACTTTATTTGTAAAACCAAGTTCATAGCAAGAGGAGGTGAAAATATGTCGCCTACGATGTTTACGATCATCTCCATTTTGCTGAGCCTAATCTGTTTAGTTGTTGGCTACTTTGTTCGTAAAACCATTGCAGAAGCAAAAATATCCGGCGCAAGAAACATGGCCGAACAAATTGTTGAGGATGCAAAGCGTGATGCGGAAGCATTGAAGAAAGAAGCGCTCTTAGAAGCGAAAGATGAAATTCATTCGTTTCGTGTAGAGGCGGAGCAAGAAGTTCGTGAAAGACGTAATGAGCTTCAAAGACAAGAAAACCGTTTACTTCAAAAAGAGGAAAACCTTGATCGCAAGGACGAGACTTTAGATAAACGGGAGTCCCTGTTGGAGAAGAGAGATCATTCTCTGAATGAACGACAACAACATATTGAAGAGATGGAAAGCAAAGTGGATGATATGATTCGTTTGCAGAAAGCTGAGTTGGAGCGTATTTCTAGTCTAACTCGAGATGAAGCGAAACAAATCATTCTGGATCAAGTTGAAAATGAGCTTTCCCACGACATTGCAGTCATGACGAAAGAATCTGAAAACCGGGCGAAAGAAGAGGCTGATAAAAAAGCGAAAAACATTCTTTCACTTGCGTTACAGCGTTGTGCAGCTGATCATGTAGCTGAAACAACGGTATCTGTAGTCAATCTTCCAAATGATGAGATGAAAGGTCGTATTATCGGACGTGAAGGACGAAATATCCGTACGTTAGAAACGTTAACAGGTATTGACCTGATCATTGATGATACACCTGAAGCTGTCATCTTATCGGGCTTTGATCCGATAAGACGTGAAACAGCGAGGATAGCTCTGGACAAGCTAGTCCAGGATGGACGTATTCATCCTGCACGAATTGAAGAAATGGTGGAAAAATCACGCCGTGAAGTCGATGATTATATCCGCGAGATGGGTGAGCAAACGACATTTGAAGTCGGAGTTCACGGTTTGCATCCGGATCTCATCAAAATTCTCGGTCGCTTAAAATTCCGTACAAGTTATGGACAAAATGTCCTGAAGCATTCAATTGAGGTTGCACATCTTGCAGGTCTCATGGCTTCAGAGCTTGGAGAAGATGCAAAGCTTGCAAAACGAGCAGGTCTTCTGCATGACATTGGAAAAGCCATTGATCATGAAGTAGAAGGAAGCCACGTGGAAATTGGCGTTGAGCTTGCGACGAAATATAAAGAGCATCCTGTTGTCATCAACAGTATTGCATCTCACCATGGTGACCAAGAACCGACATCTATTATCGCTGTTCTTGTTGCGGCAGCCGATGCATTATCTGCAGCACGCCCTGGTGCAAGAAGTGAGACGCTTGAAAATTACATTCGGAGACTTGAGAAATTAGAAGACATCTCTGAATCTTATGAAGGTGTTGAAAAATCGTTTGCGATACAAGCTGGACGTGAAGTGCGTATTATGGTGAAGCCAGATTCAATTAATGATCTTGAAGCTCACCGTCTAGCAAGGGATATTCGTAAGCGGATTGAGGACGAGCTCGATTACCCTGGTCACATTAAAGTGACAGTTATTCGAGAAACTCGCGCAGTAGAGTATGCAAAATAGAGCGGTGCGCTTAGCGCCGCTTTATTTTTTTGTGTAAATATGCAACACTGATAAGAAGATCATTTTATAAGAGAAAGGGTTCAAAACGTATGAAAATATTATTTGTTGGAGATATCGTTGGTTCACCTGGCAGAGATACACTGAAAGAATACTTGCCAAAGCTAAAGAAAAAATATCAGCCACACTTTACGATTGTCAATGGAGAAAATGCGGCTCATGGGAAAGGTCTTACTGAAAAAATCTATCATGAGCTGCTTCAAGCTGGGGCTGATGTGCTCACGATGGGGAACCATACATGGGATAAAAGAGACATCTTCGATTTCATCGATGATGCACCCCATATTGTTCGTCCGGCAAACTTCCCGCAAGGTACACCAGGGAAAGGGCTCACTTTTATTAAAAAACAAGGTAAAGAACTAGCTGTCATCAACTTGCAAGGCCGCACATTTTTACCTCCGATTGACTGCCCATTTCAAAAAGTAGATGAGCTTATAGCAGAAGCTTCAAAACGTACACCGTTTATTTTTATTGATTTTCATGGCGAAGCCACAAGTGAAAAGCAAGCAATGGGTTGGTATACAGATGGCCGTGCATCATGTGTCGTTGGAACACATACACATGTTCAAACAGCAGATAACCGCGTCTTGCCAAAAGGAACTGCTTATATTTCGGATGTTGGCATGACTGGTCCTTATGACGGCATTTTAGGTGTTGATCGGGAAACGATTATTAAACGATTTAAAACGAGCCTTCCTGTCCGTTTTGAAATTGCAGAAGGCCGCACGACATTAAGTGCAGTGATCGTAGAAATTGACGAACCGTCGAAAAAAGCTGTCAAAATTGATCGAATTTTGATAAATGATGACCATATTTTCTTTGAATAAATATTCACATATTTATTTCAGAAAAATATTAATCAGAAAGAAGGAATATGCGCCCTCTATCGTGAATATAGTAAAAATGGTAGGTAGCCTGCTATTTTTGAAAAACATTTTGGGGATGGATTTTCAAAAAAATAGCAACATCTAACAAAGATTGTTCTAATGAACACTCACTTATCCATTGTAAATTTAAGGGGGAGCAAAAATGGAAATTTTAAAAGTTTCAGCAAAGTCAAATCCAAATTCAGTAGCAGGAGCATTAGCCGGCGTTTTACGTGAACGCGGTGCAGCGGAAATACAGGCTATCGGCGCTGGAGCACTGAATCAGGCGGTCAAGGCTGTCGCCATTGCAAGGGGATTTGTTGCGCCTAGCGGAGTGGATTTGATATGCATTCCAGCCTTTACTGACATTCTTATCGATGGAGAAGAAAGAACAGCAATCAAACTGATTGTTGAACCACGATAATTCTAATTTTATTATTTTCAACCTGCTTACATCATGTAAGCAGGTTGTTTTTGTTTACCGCTATACATTTCTCATATAACATATTTCTTTCACAAAATAGATAGAAAATGACATATTAGAGCTTGCATTTTTTCACCATGATGATAAATTAAGATTAAGTTGAAAATACTTCATCAAAAATAAATATTTAAGTAGGTGAAATAATGGTTGAAGCTTTTTTAAAAAGAGGAAAGCTTGTTTTTATTTTATTTTTTATCGTTCTCATTGCTGGAGGTTATTTGTTTACACAGCTTCCTAAACGAGAACTGCCAGAGTTTCAAGCGAATATTGTAACCATTTCGACTGTTTTCCCTGGTGCAGATGCAAAACAGGTAGAAAGTGATGTCACCAATAAGCTTGAGTCGGCCATTTCTGATATCAATGGTGTAGAGAAGACAAGCTCTGTTTCTGCTATTGGTTTCTCAAATATTGTGCTTGAAATTGATGATCAAGCCGATTTTCAAAAGGTGGCAAGTCAAATCAAGAGTGAAACCACAAATGCCGCCTCTTCTTTTCCAGATGGTGTGATGGAGCCAGATGTAAAGGATGAGTTTGGCAACGTGCCAGTTGGTTCTTATATGATTGTAGCAAGTAACTCATCTGATTTAGCAAAAAGTCAGGAATCGCTGCGTGCGTTAAAAGAAAAAGTGGAGGACATCAAAGGTGTTGATGGAGTCGTCATCAAAGGGTTCAATGACAAACAAGCAATATTGAACTTGGATTCAAGTAAACTGGAGGATAACGGGTTAAACGTGACTGATGTCACAAATGCCATCAATCAAGAATTTGACACATCCCCTCTAGGTGACGTCCAGGCAGCTGGAGAAAAGGTCAAGCTGTCCATTGATGCCTATGATCGTTTAGATCAAATCAAAAAGATTGAGATCTTCTCAAAAATGAGCCGAGAGCCTGTTACAATCGGTCAGCTTGGTCGTTTAAAAGAAGTAGAAAAAGAGAAAAGTGATATCGTTTCATATAACGGAAAGCCAGCCTATTCATTTACAGTCAATATCAAGCCAGGACTGGATATTCCTAAAATGTATGACAAAGTCAGTGCGGTCATTGAAAAAGAGAAAGAGCTGCCAAATGGTGTGGATTGGATAGACTACTATTCACAAAAAAGTGAAGTAGATGCCATTTTTAACGATTTAATCAAAGAAGCGATCGTGGCCGTCATCGCCGTCATTGTCGTCACCACACTTGGTCTAACCATTGGTGGTGCGTTTATCGTTTCACTTGCGATTCCGCTATCCATAACGATCGGAACCATCCCGCTGCCGTTTTTACAAGTGGACCTTAATCAAATTTCAATTATTGGCTTTATCATTGCGCTAGGGATACTTGTAGATGACGCCATTGTCGTCAACGATAATATTTTAAGGCAGATGAAAAAATACGAAAGTCCGCTTAAAGGAACAATTGCAGGTGTAAAAGAAGTGGCTGGATCCATTTTAACGTCAACACTGGCAGTTGTCTTTGCCTTCTTGCCGCTTGTTTTCCTTTCTGGTGCGAACGGTTCATTTATTCGAGCGTTACCGTCTGTTCTAGTCACAACTGTACTTGCGTCAATGGTTATTTCATTGACACTTGTGCCAGTGTATCAATATACAGCAAACCGAAAAAGAAAGAACAAGAAGATTCAAAAGGAACCGGGCTTTTTAGGCAAACCATTAAAAAGATTAGCTGATTTTTATGCAGATCGAGTACTGACAAACATCGTGAAGCGGCCACTTCTCATTGGATTAAGTGGTTTGCTCGTTGCCACACTTGCCTTTTTGCTTATTTTCGCCACACCATTTGAGTTTTTCCCTGCGGCGAATAAGAAAGAAGTTGTTGTCACTGTGACACTTCCAAGTGAAACAACCTTAGATAAAACAAATGACACATTAGAGAAAATAGAACAAGAGATCAAACAGCAAAAAGGCATTGAAGAGACGGCCATTTTTGCAGGCGGCGGTGTGCCGAACTTGTTTAATGAAAGCATTTCAAACGCAAGTGATCATACTGGTCAGATTGTTGTCAGAGTAGACAATAATCAGATGACAAGCAAAGCATTGATCGATCGTATGACAGAGCCATTGCGAAAGAAATATAAAGATGCTGATATCTTTATGAAAACCATTGTTCAAGGTCCGCCAACTGGAGCGCCTGTGACCGTAACCATTGCAGGAGAACAATTTTCAAAGCTCGTAGATGTGAAAGAGAAGCTCACAAAAGAAATGAAAGAAAGCGGAGCAAGTCTGATCACAGACGATGTCAATCAACCGGTGAAAACCATCTCATTTGAATTAAATCGTGACCGAATGGCAGAGGATGGGCTCACTGCTCAGTTTGTCAGCAGACAGCTTGGCCTTGTCACAGAAGGAATTCCATTAGGCACTTTTAAACAAGGAACAGATGACATCGACCTCGTAGTGAAACAGGACATGGGGACACATCAAAACGGACTGAAGCTAAAAGACATCAAGGTGCCTGTGAGTGCAAATGAGGGTGGCATGCCTCAACTTGAGCCGCTTAGCCGATACGTAAAAGAAAAAGAAACAGAGCAATTTGAAAGCATTCCGCATGAAAACGGGATGCCGACGATCACGTTAAAGGCATATCCTGGTACATCAGATACGTTTAAAGAGGATATGACAGAAGTCGTAAATGAAGTTGGGAAAAGCGATGCAGCGAAGAATTTGACCATTTCTCAGGGCGGAGAAAATGAAGATCAAACCCAATTCTTTATTGAAATTAGTCTCTTATTTGGGGTAGTTTTGCTGCTCATTTATGTGACCATCGCTTTCCAGTTCAATTCACTCATGCTTCCGCTTTTAGTTCTTGGAACGGTTTACTTAGCGATATCCGGCGCCATTATTGGACTATTTGTCACTCAAACGCCGTTTAGCTTTATGGCCACAATGGGGATTGTATCATTGGCAGGTATTGTTGTCCGAAATGCGGTCGTTTTGTTTGAATTTATTGAACAGCGGCGCAAGCAAGGTCTCGATCAACAGGCAGCTGTGATTGAAGCGGGGAGAGCAAGGATTAGACCTATTTTGCTGACAGCATTTACAGCACTTGTCGCTCTTATGCCCGTTGCTTTAAGTAATGACCCACTCTTTAAGCCGCTAGCGATCTGCATCGTATCAGGTGTCTTTTTCTCAACGATTCTGACACTACTGATTGTGCCGGCTTTATATGTGGCCGTTTCAAAAAAACGCTGACAACTTAAAAGCAAATCTCCGAATAAAAGGAGATTTGCTTTTTTTTTTAGAAAAATATCTAAAAAAATATGTGGAGTGTTCATTTGTCTTCTCCTGAAAGACATCGGTATTTACGTCTAAAATAAGACATGATAAGATCGGATTGGGAGAAGTTTTTTAACAAAGGGGTTGTACGTCATGTGTGGAACGATGAAAGCGATTGTTAAAAAAGAAAGCGCTTACGGAGCGACGATGATGCAAATGCCAATTCCAGAAATAAGGGATCATGAAGTGCTTATCCAAGTAAAGGCTACATCGATATGCGGAACGGATGTGCATATTTATAATTGGGATGATTGGGCGAAGGGGAGAGTCAAAGCACCGTACATTTTTGGTCATGAATTCACAGGGGAAGTTGTCAAAACGGGGAACCAAGTCTCACGAGCAAAAGTAGGGGATTTTGTATCGGCTGAGACGCATATTGTCTGTAATCAGTGTTATATGTGTTTAACGGGTCAGCAGCATTTGTGCAGCGAAACGAAAATTTTAGGGGTCGACATTGATGGCTGTTTTGCTGAATATGTCAAAGTACCAGAACAAAATGTGTGGCATAATCCAGCTCAAATGCCAGTGGAACTTGCATCTATTCAAGAACCGCTTGGAAATGCTGTTCATACAGTTCTGCATACACCTGTTTCAGGAAAGTCAGTGGCGGTTTTTGGCTGTGGGCCCATTGGTTTAATGGCGATTGCGGTTGCAAAAGCCTCCGGGGCTGTCCAAGTGTTCGCTGTTGATAAAAATGAATACAGACTGGATCTTGCCCGTAAAATGGGTGCAGATCATATCGTGGATATCGGAAAAGATGATCCTGTTGCCATGATCAAGCAGCTCACGCGGATGGAAGGGGCAGACGTGATGTGTGAGATGTCAGGACATCCCGTTGCGATTAATCAAGCACTCGAAGCTTGTGCAAATGGAGGGAAAGTGAATATACTAAGTTTGCCAGAGCGGCCGGTAACCATTGACATTACGAATCAAATTGTTTTTAGGGGATTAACCGTGCAAGGGATCACGGGGAGAAAAATGTTTGAGACGTGGCGTCAAGTATCTGAACTTTTAAGAACGAATACCATTGATGTAAAGCCGGTTATCACCCATACGCTGCCATTTGAAGATTTTGAAAAGGGATTTGAACTCATGAGAAATGGTACGTGCGGGAAGGTCGTACTGATCATGCCATCATATCAAAGGGGGACGAAATGATGAAAGAATTTACGTATTTACAAGATGAATTGGACACAATGAAGCAGCAAGGCACCCATCAAACACTGAAAGAAATCGATTCCAAACAATCTTCCACGGTGACATTAAATGAACAATCCGTCATACAACTCTCTTCAAATAACTACTTAGGTCTCACCTCACATCCAAGGCTGATGAAAGCGGCAAAAGAGGCGATTGATGAATTCGGTGCTGGAACAGGATCTGTACGAACCATTGCTGGAACGATGACAATGCATGAACGGCTTGAAAAAAAGCTCGCTGCTTTTAAAAAGACAGAGGCAGCCCTTGTATTCCAATCAGGCTTTACGACCAACCAAGGGGTCTTATCCAGTATTCTCACAAAAGATGATATTGTCATTTCAGATGAGCTGAACCATGCCTCAATCATCGATGGGATTCGCTTAACAAAGGCAGATAAAAAAGTATATGCTCATTCTAATATGGAAGAGCTTGAGAAAATTTTAAAGAAATCGATGAATTACCGCGTCCGTCTTATCGTGACAGATGGTGTGTTCTCAATGGATGGAGATATTGCACCGCTTCCTGAGATTGTAAGACTTGCAGAAGCATATGATGCCTTTGTGATGGTAGACGATGCCCATGCGTCTGGAGTACTTGGTGAAAATGGCCGCGGAACAGTGAATCATTTTCAACTTGACGGCAGAGTGCATATTCAGGTTGGCACACTTAGTAAGGCAGTTGGTGTGCTAGGCGGTTACGTCGCTGGTTCTGCGGTTTTAATCGACTATTTAAAGCATAAAGCAAGACCGTTTTTATTCAGCACCTCACATCCGCCGGCTGTCACAAGAGCCTGTGAAGAAGCCATTGAAGTGCTGTTAGACGAACCGGAACGCATTGAAACACTTTGGGAGAACGCGGCCTATTTTAAAGAAAAAGTCATCGATCTTGGATTTGAGGTGGCACCAACAGAAACGCCTATTATTCCAATGATGATTGGAGACGAGGCACTCACTTTCCGGTTTTCAAAAGCATTAATCGAGCGCGGCGTTTTCGCTCAAGGCATTGCTTTTCCAACTGTAGCGAAAGGAAAAGCGAGAATTAGAGCCATCATCACAGCAGAGCACACAAAAGAAGAGCTTGACCGTGCACTGACAATCATCGAAGAAGAAGCAAAAAAACTGAATATACTTGATTGAGAGAGCTGAGGCTCTCTTTTCTTTTGATCAAGAGTATTGATGACTGTCCAGATGATAGACATTTTTCATAGAAAAAACACATATGAATTTATTTTCATTTCACGACAAAATAGTCTATACTGTAGGGTGGAGCTTGGTTTGAAAGGAGTACAAATTCATGAATGAAGAGCAGAGAAAAGCGAGCGGACAAGTAAGTTCATCGGACAAAAAATCCGAGAAGGACTACAGCCAGTATTTTGAAGCTGTGTACATTCCGCCTTCCTTAAAAGATGCAAAAAAACGGGGTAAAGAAGAAGTCGAATACAATCAATTTCAAATTGACGAGCGTTTTCAAGGGTTAGGAAACGGCCGCAAGTTTTATATTCGCACATATGGCTGTCAAATGAATGAGCATGACACAGAAGTGATGGCTGGTATTTTTATGGCGCTTGGTTATGAACCAACAAATTCGACTGAAGATGCGAATGTCATCTTATTAAACACTTGTGCCATTCGTGAGAATGCAGAAAACAAAGTGTTTGGAGAGCTTGGTCATTTAAAAGCATTAAAGCGTGAAAAGCCAGATTTAATCTTAGGCGTCTGCGGATGCATGTCGCAAGAAGAATCGGTCGTTAACCGTATTTTAAAGAAACACCCATTTGTTGACTTGATTTTCGGTACCCACAACATTCACCGCCTGCCAGAGCTATTATCTGAATGCTACCTTTCAAAAGAAATGGTCATTGAGGTTTGGTCTAAAGAAGGCGATGTGATTGAAAATCTTCCGAGAGCCCGCCAAGGAAAAATTAAGGGCTGGGTGAATATTATGTACGGCTGTGATAAATTCTGTACATACTGTATCGTCCCTTACACGCGCGGTAAGGAAAGAAGCCGCCGTCCGGATGAAATTATTCAAGAGGTCAGACGCTTAGCAGCAGAAGGATATAAAGAAATTACCCTTCTTGGTCAAAACGTGAATGCGTATGGAAAAGATTTTGAAGACATGGAATATGGTCTTGGTCACCTAATGGATGAGCTGCGTAAAATCGATATTCCACGTATCCGTTTTACAACAAGCCACCCGCGTGACTTTGATGATCACTTAATTGAAGTGCTTGCCAAAGGCGGAAACCTTCTCGATCATATTCATTTGCCGGTTCAATCAGGAAGTTCTTCTGTGCTGAAACTCATGGCAAGAAAATACGACCGTGAACGTTACCTTGACCTAGTGCGCAAAATCAAAGAGGCAATGCCAAATGCTTCATTAACAACGGACATTATCGTTGGGTTCCCAAATGAAACAGATGAGCAGTTTGAAGAGACGCTTTCCCTCTATCGTGAGGTTGAGTTTGATGCGGCTTATACGTTCATTTACTCTCCAAGAGAAGGAACACCAGCAGCCAATATGAAAGACAACGTGCCAATGCGTGTAAAAAAAGAACGTCTGCAGCGCCTGAATGCACTCGTAAATGAAATTTCTGCGAAAAAAATGAAGGAATATGAAGGGCAGACTGTCGAAGTATTAGTAGAGGGTGAAAGTAAAAACAACCCTGAGATCCTAGCCGGATATACAAGTAAAAGCAAGCTTGTGAATTTTAAAGCACCAAAAGAAGCGATTGGCAACATCGTCAAAGTGAAAATCACACAAGCCAAAACTTGGTCTCTTGACGGAGAAATGGTTGGAGAAGCTATCGAGGTGAATTAAAATGACGCTTTATTCAAAGAAAGAGATTGTCGAGCGCGCAAGAGAGCTCGCGAAAATGATTTCTGAAACAGAAGAAGTTGATTTCTTCAAAAAAGCAGAAGCGCAAATCAATGAAAATACAAAAATTGCAGCGATCATTAATCAAATTAAGGCGCTTCAAAAGCAAGCTGTGAATTTAAAGCATTATGGCAAACATGAAGCCTTAAAACAAGTGGAAGAAAAAATTGATGCCCTGCAAGAAGAACTGGATGAGATCCCAGTGATTCAAGAATTCAAAGAATCACAAACAGAGGTTAATTCCCTGCTTCAGCTTGTAGCGCACACGATTTCTAATCAAGTAACGGATGAAATCATTCTTTCAACCGGCGGTGACCTCTTATTAGGAGAAACCGGTTCAAAAGTGAAAAACTCATCCCCAAGTTGCTCCATTAAATGAGAAAACCCCGCAGATGCGGGGTTTTTATATTATATAGAATATATGTAATTTGTATTTTGCTACTGCACCAACAACAAAATGTTGATGCAGTAGCCTCTGTATACCATAAAAATGTCTTAAACTAAAAATGAATTGATTTTACAGATTAGAAGATTTAAATTGAAACTCAATGCTTAATCCAAAAATATTTATTATAATATGAAACTCTTTCACAAAAATCCCTCCCTATATAAAGAAGGGCTACTAACTTTATTACATCAAACTACACCATTTCAGTCAACCCCAATCTCTCATTCTCCAACTTTTCCAATTTTCAAGGCAAGTTTATGGGCGACCATGCATACACTGAAACAGAAATGAATTTAATTGAACATGAGACTCAAAATCGTGACACACTAGACGAATGCCCAGCATAAGATAAAACGATCAAGAACAAGGAGGCATGCCGGAATGTCTGAATACAGAGAAATTATTACAAAAGCGGTGGTCGCAAAAGGGAGGAAATTTACCCAAAGCACACACACCATTTCTCCATCGCAAAAACCAACCAGCATCCTAGGCGGTTGGATCATTAATCATAAGTACGATGCTGAAAAAGTCGGTAAAACAGTTGAGATTGAAGGTACATTTGATATTAACGTGTGGTATTCTTACGCAGACAACACGAAAACCGAAGTGGTCACAGAACGTGTAAAATATGTAGATATCATCAAACTGAGATATAAAGATAAAAACTTCCTTGATGATGAGCACGAAGTGATTGCGAAAGTCTTACAGCAGCCCAATTGCTTAGAAGTCACCATTTCTCCAAATGGCAATAAAATTGTCGTTCAAGCAGAGCGTGAATTCATTGCTGAAGTAGTAGGGGAAACCAAAATTGTTGTAGAAGTCAATTCAAGCTGGAAAGAAAAAGATGATCACGAATGGGAAGAAGAAGTGGATGAGGAATTAGAAGATATTCATCCAGAATTCCTCGCGGGTGATCCAGAAGAGTAATTGATGACTAGGGCGCATATCCCCCTAGTTTTTTTGTGCCTTGATCTAAGGAAAAAAGGTGAATTTTTATGCTATAATGAAAGATGGTATGAATTCGAAAGTAATATAGTGAGGGATTAGAAATATGGCAAGTTATACGCCCATGATACAGCAATATTTAAAGATCAAGGCAGATTACCAAGATGCCTTTTTATTTTTTCGCTTAGGCGATTTTTATGAAATGTTTTTTGATGATGCAAAAGAAGCAGCACAAGAATTAGAAATTACGTTAACGAGCAGGGATGGCGGCACGATTCCAATGTGTGGTGTTCCATATCATTCTGCGTCTGCATACATAGAACAACTGATTGAAAAAGGCTATAAAGTCGCCATTTGTGAGCAGGTGGAAGACCCTAAAACGGCAAAAGGTGTGGTCAAAAGAGAGGTCGTTCAACTGATTACACCAGGTACGGTCATGGATGGCAAAGGACTGAATGAAAACGAAAATAACTTTATCGCGTCTGTTTCCAGCTTTCAAAATGGCTACGGTCTTGCGCTTTCCGATTTATCAACAGGTGAAAACATGGCGGCTTTCATTGAACGGTTAGATGAAGTTGTGTCTGAAATTTATTCTGTCGGTGCAAAAGAGATTGTGGTATCAAAGCAGCTCGATGAAGAAACGGTGAAAACCCTGAAGGAACGCTGCCAAGCGACCATCTCATACGAAGATCGCGCTGAATTAATAGATGAAGCTGAACGACTCGTTGCTCATCTTGACGAACATCTGAAAAGAGCATTTTTAACACTCTATGCATACTTAAGAAGAACGCAAAAAAGGAGTCTTGATCATCTTCAGCAAGTTCAAGTGTTTCAGCTTGAACAAACGATGAAAATTGATCTTTACTCAAAAAGAAACCTTGAATTAACAGAAACCATCCGTTCAAAAAGCAAGAAGGGTTCTTTATTATGGCTCTTAGATGAAACAAAAACGGCAATGGGCGGAAGATTGCTGAAGCAATGGATCGATCGTCCGCTCATCCGCCTTTCACAAATCAAAGAACGCCAGGAAATGGTGCAAATTTTGATGGAACATTTCTTTGAGCGAGAGGATCTGCGAGAACGTTTAAAGCAAGTGTATGATCTTGAACGTCTAGCGGGCCGTGTGGCATTTGGAAATGTGAATGCCCGTGATCTCATTCAATTGAAAGAATCTCTCAAGCAAGTGCCGGCTATTAAAGAGCTTGTCCATTCTCTCCCGGAGGAAATGGCAAAATCTAGAGCAAATGACATTGACCCATGCGGTGATTTACTTAATTTATTAGAAGATGCTCTTTATGAGAATCCGCCGATGACGTTAAAAGAAGGCAATTTGATTAAAGATGGCTACAATGCAAAATTAGATGAATATCGTGATGCGAGCCGAAACGGGAAAGATTGGATCGCTCGTCTTGAACAGCAAGAAAGAGAATATACAGGCATTCGATCGTTGAAAGTCGGCTTTAATAAAGTGTTTGGCTACTATATCGAAGTGACCCGTGCAAATACGCATTTATTAGAAGAAGGCCGTTATGAAAGAAAACAAACCCTTGCCAATGCAGAGCGGTATATTACACCTGAATTGAAAGAAAAAGAAGCCCTTATTCTTGAGGCGGAATCAAATATTAGTGAATTGGAATATGAACTATTTTCTGCGCTTCGGGAACAAGTAAAAGCCTATATTCCTAGATTACAGTTGCTTGCAAAACAAATGAGTGAGCTTGATGCGCTGCAATGCTTTGCCACTGTGAGTGAAAAACGGCGTTATGTTCGCCCTGAATTTTCATCAGATGAAGTGGAAGTCATTGATGGTCGTCATCCTGTTGTTGAAAAAGTGATGGATCATCAAGAGTATGTGCCGAATGACTGCCAAATGGGCAAAGGGAGACAAACCTTGCTCATTACTGGTCCGAATATGTCAGGGAAAAGCACATATATGAGACAAATGGCATTGATATCGATTCTTGCGCAAATTGGCTGTTTTGTGCCAGCATCAAAGGCAACCCTTCCGATTTTTGATCAAATCTTTACACGTATTGGGGCGGCAGATGATTTGATTTCTGGTCAAAGTACTTTTATGGTAGAGATGCTCGAAGCAAAAAATGCGATGGTACATGCGACAAAGAACAGCTTGATTTTATTTGATGAAATTGGACGCGGGACAAGCACTTATGATGGAATGGCTCTTGCACAGGCAATCATTGAATTTGTGCATGATCATATTGGTGCCAAAACCCTTTTCTCCACTCATTATCATGAACTGACGGTACTGGAATCCCAATTAAGCGAACTGAAAAATGTCCACGTGCGAGCTGAAGAGCATGAAGGAACAGTTGTTTTCTTACATCAAATCAAAGAAGGTGCAGCGGATAAAAGCTACGGCATCCATGTAGCGCAGCTTGCTGAACTGCCTGATGCGATCATTGATCGAGCCCAGACCATCTTAACGGAGCTTGAGAGCGGATCACATGAAGTGATTCCGCGCGTCTCTAAAGCCCCGAAAAAAGAAATGGCTGAGGAAAAACAGCAGCTTTCTTTCTTTGAAGTGGAAGAAAAACCGCAAACAAAACCTGTGCTGAAAAACAAAGATCAAGCAGTGATCGAAGAATTGAAGTCATTTAATTTAATGGATATGACACCGCTTGAAGCGATGACAAAGCTATATGAATTGCAAAAGAAATTATAATGTAAGGTGAGGTGAGCAAGAAATGGCAAAGATTATTCAGTTATCCGATGACCTATCAAATAAAATTGCAGCTGGTGAAGTGGTCGAACGCCCGGCTTCTGTTGTGAAGGAGCTCGTGGAAAATGCGATCGATGCTAGTAGTACTGTCATTGAAATCGATGTAGAAGAAGCAGGACTTTCTTCTATTAGAATTATTGATAATGGGGTGGGAATCGATGCTGAAGATTGTAAGCTCGCCTTTCAGCGTCATGCGACGAGTAAAATCAAAGATGAAAATGATCTGTTTCGTGTCAGGACGCTCGGTTTCAGGGGGGAGGCGCTGCCAAGTATTGCCTCTGTCTCTCACTTAGAAATGAAGACAAGTACCGGTGAAGGTGCTGGAACACACTTAGCTCTCCAAGGCGGGAAAATCATTTCGGAGAAAAAAACCTCTGGCCGTCGCGGCACCGAAATTGTGGTCACCAATTTATTTTATAATACGCCAGCCCGTCTAAAATACATGAAAACTGTTCATACGGAGCTTGGCAACATTTCTGATGTTGTGAACCGAATTGCACTTGCTCATCCAGAAGTGTCGATTCGTTTGCGACATCAAGGAAAAGTGCTGCTTCAAACAAATGGAAACGGAGATGTGCGGCATGTGCTTGCGGCCATTTATGGAACGGCAGTGGCCAAAAAAATGCTGCCACTACATTTACAATCACTTGATTTTGAAGTAAAAGGCTATATTTCCTTACCAGAAGTGACAAGGGCATCACGTAATTATATGTCTTCTGTTGTCAATGGCAGATACGTCAAGCATTTCCCGCTGGTAAAAGCCATTCATGAAGGATACCATACACTGCTTCCGATCGGACGCCATCCGATTACATTTATTGAGATGAAGATGGACCCCATTTTAGTCGATGTGAACGTACATCCTTCTAAACTTGAAGTCAGACTAAGTAAAGAGCAGGAACTTCATGAATTGATCAAACAAGGGATTAAGGACGTCTTTCAAAAGCAGCAGCTTATTCCAAGTGCTTCAGTGCCAAAAAAAGCACCAATGCCAGCAGTGAAAAATGAGCAGCAATCTTTATCTTTTGATTCTAAACAAACAATGAAAAGCCGAATGGAAACACCTGTTTCCTATGAGCTGGACTCGCTTGAATCGGCTGTATACGAGACCAGTCAGAACGACACATACGGGATGCGTGAACCGGAAAGTACGGAAGCGACTTTACCAGCATCGTCTGAAGAAAAGTTTGACCATGTATATGTAGAGGAATCTGCAGCTTCGCATGAACAACATGATGAAGTGATACTGGAAGACAGTGCAGCCCAGCATCAGGCTGAAAGTGAACGTGTCCCTGTGATGTATCCGATTGGACAAATGCACGGAACGTATATTTTGGCTCAAAATGAACGCGGTCTTTACATCATCGATCAGCACGCTGCCCAAGAGCGAATCAAGTATGAGTACTTTCGTGAAAAGGTAGGAGACATTGAACAGGAAGTGCAAGAAATGCTTGTTCCATTAACCTTTCACTACTCAAAAAACGATATGTTGATTATTGAAGAGCATATCGATATTTTAGCAAAAGTAGGGGTCTTCTTAGAGCCATTCGGATCAGGCAGCTATATCGTTCGATCGCATCCGCAGTGGTTTCCTAAAGGAGAAGAGGCTGAACTCATCGAAGAAATCATTCAGCAAGTACTTGATGAAAAGCGTGTGGATATCAAGAAACTGAGAGAAGAAGCGGCGATCATGATGAGCTGTAAAGGCTCGATTAAAGCAAATCGTCATTTGCGTCACGATGAAATCAAAGCCTTATTAGATGAACTCCGCCAAACACAAGACCCATTTACATGTCCGCATGGCCGGCCGATTATGATTCATCATTCCACTTATGAAATGGAAAAGATGTTTAAACGGGTGATGTAGCAGGATTTTAGCTGGTGGGTGAATCGGTTTGCCCACCAATTAATTTTTCAATCCGATAGTCTGTTTCGTGTTGTTGTGATGTGAAGATAAACATCCGCTGTCATGTTGTAAGGATAACCCCTTTCCTCAAATGGATAGGGGTTTTTGTTATTTGGTTATACGATTAGGTGAAGCGTGATATGATTGTAAAAAGGAGGGAATATGATGACATTCAAAAAAGCGTTCAATATAGGTTACTTTGTTTTGCTTTTATCTTTTTTTGTCGTATATTTTTTGCTTCCAGTCGATCAACTATTTACCGCAATGATGATCCTAACCTTACTATTTGGCGTATATCAATTTGTGATTTTTAAAAAACTAAAAGAGCAAAAATAACAATAAAAAACGCCATATATGGGTTTGCCAACTAAATGATGACAGTCCATCATGAGATATGGTGTAACAATTATATAAAGTGCAGTAAGCACAGCGGCAATAGTTGTGATAAATGAGAAAAAGCGCTCTAAGAGCGCTTTTTTGTTTAGCATCCGCAAGGATTTGGCGGTGTGACGACAACTGGCCGTTTATTAATATCAATCGTATCCTCTGCATAAAATGTGGAACCGATGCTGATCGCACGATTTTCTGCGCGGAACGTATATGTACCTGCAGCAGGAAGTACTTTATGAGAAAGTTGTAATGTATATTGGGAACTTCCGAATAAATCGAAACGAGCTGGAATGCGAACAGTTTTTCCATTGTTCAAAATGTAACTGTCTTTTAAAGCTTTTCCGTTGATAATATCCTTTGTTGTGGCTTGAAAACCTGCTGGTAAAGTAAATTCAACTGCACCAATACTTAGAACAGAATTTGGACGGTAAGTCAGGTCAATGTCAGAAAAAGACCATTCCTGTTTACTTGCTCCTGTGATTTTTGCATAAAGTGCAGCTGGCCTTGCATTCGTTGAAGCTTTGCTTTCCTCTGTTTTAGCCCCTTCAGCTGATGCGGCTAGCGGTACTGAGAGTGCCATGACCAATGTCAGCATCCCCATCATAATGATTGTCCATGTTTTCTTCATTTCTTCCTTCCCCCTTGGTTGATTATAGGTAAATAATAGATGATTACATCCATTATTTACCTATAAGGTTACCATATTCCTATATGTCATTAAATGGTATTTTATACCCTTATTTTTCTTGTTTTTTAGTAATAACGGGGTAGGAATGCATTTGGTTGGTTCATTCCGTAAGCATTTCCTGTCATATGATGATTTGCCGGCATCATCATCTGCATATCATGATAGCCATATGGCTGGTAGGGAGCCATACCATAATTGCCGTAGTGACCGAAGTGATGGTGATCGTTCATCTGTACATTTGAATAGGGTTCATACTGCTTCATAAAAGGGGAATAGGCTGAATGATGATGCGGATGGTGTCCGCTATAAGCATCTTTTTTACCGGTATGATAATGATTTGGCATATTCATAGGGTCATGCATGTTTGGTGCGATCATATGCTCATGATTGGCTGTATACACATTTTCAAACGTGTGATAGGGATTTCCTTGATGGTAATGGTTGGTTTGGTTATTCATATTGTTCATTTTGTATCTCATCCTTTTTTTCAGGTTGCCATATCTTATGAACTGCACCTGTTTCATGAGCCTATCCATATGAAAGAAAAGAACAACATGCAACAAAAAAACCGGCTTTTCAGCCGGGAAAACAAAAGCAGGTGCAGCGTCAAGCACTAAAATGAGAAGCTATGTCTTTTTCTGCGACGCTTCTTACATCTGCTACAGACACTTTTAGGAAAATAATGGGGATCGTAGCTTCTTGACGTATCCCAAAAATCGCTCTCAAACCAATCATCTTTTTTATGATAATACTTCTTTTTTTCACACGGCTCAATATGGTGATGATCGTCATGCTTTTTACAGCATTTTGAGTGGGAATGTTTGCTCTTGCATTTGCACATTGTCATCCCTCCTAAATGTGACTCAATGCTAGTATATGCAAGAAAGGTGTACGAGGACTGGATGGTGGCGCTCCTTTTGTAAAAAAAGGCTAATTCTTTAAAAACTCAAATAAAAAGAATTGACTAGTGCTAAATTAACATGATAAAATATAAATTTTTATCCTCTGATGAAATGTGTTATAATGATATTGTGAATACTTTCGGAGGTGGCGGATTTGTTTCAAATAGGTGATAAAATTGTTTATCCAATGCATGGAGCCGGTGTGATTGAAGGAATGGAAGAAAAAGAGATTTTAGGTAAGACGCAGGAATATTTTCTGATTCAAATGCCGAATATGCAGATGATGGTCCCAAAAGGCAGAATCAATCAACTAGGTATACGTCCGGTAGCTGATCAAGCTACGCTGAAAGTTGTGATGAACAATTTTGCAGAAGAAACAAACGACGACACGCTTACTTGGAAGCAAAGATATGATGAAAATCTGAAAAAGCTAAAAACAGGTTCGATTGAAGATGGCGCAGACGTTGTCAAAGATCTGATGAGACGTAATCAGAAAAAAGCCTTAAATTCTAGTGAAAAGAAGATGCTTGAAGATGCACGGGGCATGTTAGTGAGCGAAATTTCACTTGCACAAGGCATGTCGCAAGATGAAGTGCTGACAGCATTAGAGAATGAATTAAGAGTTTAATGCTGGATATACAGAGACTGGCTGTAAACAGAAGGAGATATTCCTTTTGTTTACAGCTTTTTTATTTGAAAAAAAGATGAAAATTCCCAATTTTGTAGGTGTTTTTGACTAAAACTAAAATGAGGTCATAGGATTTAGTTTTTACTTGCACATGAACCGTTTGAAAGAAGCCGAAAATACCTAGGGCAACATAAAAAAACAGGTAAGTTCTCCTGATTCATGAAAAGGAGCCGGACATTCTTTGAATTCTTTTAGCGATTGATAGTAAAATAATGCGATAAGATGACATCGAAGAGAATGAAAAGGAGCGGTGAAATGAAAAGACTACTCATAAGTGGATTCATCTTTCTCATCCTGTGTGCTCTTTTAATGGTGAAATGCAGCCATTCTATCCAAGAAAATAAAGAGCAAAAACAACATTATGAAGAAGTAGAAAAGTATAAGAAAGAGCGAAAAAAAGGGGATCAATATGAAAGTTTTAAACAGCTTATACGGCATGAAAGAGACGGCTATGAGATAGAGTTTCATGAAAAAGGAGGAAGTGACTTACTTGTCTTTTCTCCTCACGGCGGTGAAATTGAGCCAGGAACAAGTGAAATTGTAGAAGCATTTGAAAAGAAGTACTCTACGTATTTATTTGAAGGGACAAAACAAGACAACAATCGTGATTTGCATATCACTAGTACAAAATTCGATGAACCGATTTTGGTTCAAATGATTAAAACATATCCCTTTTCTATATCTATCCACGGCTATAAAAGTGATAGAAGACATACACTTGTGGGCGGGACAAACGAAAAAATGCAAGAAGCGGTTGTGCGAGAACTAAAAGACAGGGGCTTCTCCGCAGAGCTCGTGCAAAAAGGCGAGCGCCTCTCTGGAACGGATCCAAACAACATTAATAATCAAAATGCAAGTGGCGAAAGTGTCCAATTAGAAATTAGTACGGCGCAGAGAAAAGCCTTTTTTGACAACTTTGATACAAGAAAAGGAAAGAAAAAAGCATTTAGTCGCTATGTCAGTGGTTTAAAAGAAGTGCTTAGAGAATTCGACCCTTCTTCGTAGAAAAAAGGTTTTGATGGGCAAAAGTACTCTCTTTAAACTTGGTAAAAAAGATAGAAATGTGCAAAATCAACATAAAATATGAAATAAATGACAATTTGCCTTAAAATCATAAATTATGTAAAATAATAGTTATCAGTTTGATATGATAGAATGGGGCTGAAGTGGATGGCACACAAAATACCATCTTCCGAAGTAGGTGTAAAAATCAATCAATGGTACACACATATTTGCAAATTTGAAGTTGATCAGGCAAACGATATGAAGCGCCTTGTTGAAGAAGACATTCATGAGATGGAAGAAGATCAAGATTTATTACTCTATTATTCTCTCATGGATTTTCGCCATCAAATGATGCTTCAGCACTTAACGCCAGTCCATGCAGGGAATGAATCGCTTCAAGCGGTTTCTTTTCCAAAAGATATTGAAGAGGCAGAAGATGAGATGACGGGTTTATTGGGCTATTACTTTCATTTTTTCCATGGAATGTATGCATTTACCCAGCACCGGTATATCGAAGCCATTTCCTATTATAAGCATGCGGAACATCAGCTGATCTTAGTGACAGATGAGATCGAAAAAGCGGAATTTTATTATAAAATTGCTGAAGTATACTATCATATGAAACAAACCTATTTTTCTATGCATTATGCGAAAAAAGCGAGAGACATCTATAAGAAACATCAGCTTTATGGAAAAAGAAGCATTCAATGCGATTTTGTGATGGCAGGTAATTGGATTGATGTAAGTCAGCATCAAAAAGCGCTCCCGTATTTAGAAAAAGCTTTAAAAGTGTGTGAAGCAATGGAAAGAAAAGAATGCACATCTTATTTTAAGGCGATGGCCCTCAATAACTTAGGAACTTGTCATTATAGTATGGGAACCTATCATACAGCGACGGTCTTCTTTGAACAAGCCATTTCACTTTATCAAAAAGATCAAGCTGCAACGATGATCAAATCATTGTTTTCACTGGCTCTTACTTGTTTTAAACTCGAAGATATGGAGCGAGCGAGTGAGGCTATAAAGGAAGGCATGAATCAGGCATCTATATTGGGAGATGAAATTTATCAATTGAAATTCCAATTTTTACAGGCACTCTATATAGAAACAGACAGCTCTGAACAATTGAGATCAGCCCTTTTGGGACTACGAAACAAAAAAATGTTTGCTGATTTAGAGGAATTGGCACTTGATGCGGCTAATTATTATAAGGAACGCGACATGTACAAGGAATCTTCCACTTTTTTTGAAATTGTGATCGAAGCGCGTACGCACATTCAAAAAGGAGATGAGATGTATGAGAACGAAGCATAACATGTCAGCTGCTCAAGTAGAAGAAAGACTTCACACATAAAAACAGACAAAACAACACCCTTTACGAAAAACGTAAAGGGCTTTTTTATTTATTCTTGGATGGCTTTTTCTGCGTCGATGGCACCTGCTCCGTAAATCATTGGGTCCTCTCCAGACCACTTGCTTGTATTTTCTTTTAATAAGGCTTTGACTTCATCAGGTGTTAAATCTGGTGAATGCTCTAATAATAGTGCGCAGATACCGGCACAAATGGGTGTCGCCATCGAAGTGCCAGATAACGTCGTATAATCATCATCGACTCTACTTGATTTATCTAGTTTATCTAGGAATGATCTTGGTGATCTAAGAGAGACGATATTGACTCCTGGTGCGAGGAGGTCGGGCTTTGTTTCACCGTAGACCGTTGGACCTCTGCTCGAAAATGGTGCCACGACATCGTCACTTGATTCTGGCGTATTTCGATCATCATAGGCTCCGACCGTAATGACTTTTTGACTCACGGCAGGGCTTGCGATTGTTTGACTGTTAGGACCGGAGTTCCCAGCAGCAACGCATACAACAATCCCTTGATCCCAAGCTGCATTGACAGCGCGCACCATCGGATCGTCTTGTTCGTCATCATAACGCTGCGCATCGCCGCCTAGCGACATACTGATAATGTGAATTGGATCATCAGGATGGTCTTCGTTGAACTGTATGCACCATTCAACACCTTCTATAATAGTAGAAAGTGATCCAGCGCCTTGTTTATTTAACACTTTTACCCCAATGATATTGGCTTTTGGAGCGGGTCCTTTGTATAAGCCGTCTGAGGCAGCTCCGTCTCCAGCCACATCCCCAGCGCAATGCGTTCCATGACCGTTATCATCGTAAGGTTTCGTTTTTTGTTTGACTAAATCTACAAAGTCGCGAATTCTTCCATCTAAGTCCTCATGTGGGTATATGCCTGTGTCAACGACCGCTACCGTAATGCCTTCACCGGTTAAGGTTGTGCCATTTCGAACGACTTCATCCGCATGACTTGATTGTGTCGCCACATCCAGCAGTGCATGTACCTGTCTGTCTAAATATATTTTGCGAATATGCTCCCCATTTGCTAAGAGTTCCTCTAAAGCAGCAGGGGTAAGATCAGCTGCGCAGCAGTTAATATGTGAAAAATGTTTTTTGATGTTTGTTTTTCTGCTTTTTTTCATTAGCTGCTTTGTGCTTTGAATACCTGCTTCGACTGCATCTTCTTTAAATTCAATGATGACCCGAAGCTTCTTGCTCTTCTTTAACCTTCCTTCAAAAAAACGATGAAGAAAACAAGGCGTCCACTTAAAAGGCTTATAGAGGTGAAGGACGGTCTCTCTTAAAGGCTGATCCAATTTACTAGCATGTGTTCTGACCATTTGTACCATGGAAAATCCAAACATGTGATGCCCTCCATTCTAGCTATCCATTCTCGTACACTCTTACGTTATGAACATGACAGCATCTTTGTTCGGATTCTTGTCCCTTCTTTTGTTCATATTGGCGGCTGACTCATTCCCTTTAAAAAGAAAAGCGCTTACATTTTGTAAAATAATAGAAAAAGGTGGAAATCATATTAAAACTGCCGATGATAGGTGGGAGAGTTCTTCTTAGAGAACCAGTAAAACAGAGGATTCTGCAGAAAAAAGGGGGGTTCTAGACAGGGTCAATGCTCATACAAATGTGATTCATTCCAGATGAAAAAAATCAAATTCGCATAAAAAAAAGACGAATTAAAGAAAACAGACTGGGTAGGACTAGGTCATTTTAAACATAACTTCATTTGTTTGTCATACTATTCTAACTCTGTTTTCAATCAGGAAAGGCGTTTCTGTGTATATAAATGCAATTATCTTATTTTTGAGGAATCTCATGATCTAGAGTGTTATGATCAAATTTGAAGAGAAAATGTGGAAAAAATGAAAAGAAATGATGATTCAATATTAATCATAGAAACGGCTTAGAAATCTGTTAAAGGAGAACGGGAATGAAGAAGTTTTTTGCTTTGCTTCTCCTGCTTGTCATCGGATGGGGCGTCTATTATACCATGCAAGCACAGGAACATGATGAGCCAGTGTCATCAGGTGGAGAAGACGAAAGCGGTTCAAATGATATGTATCGCAATTTTAAAGAACTGGAAGAGAATGAATCAACAGATCATTATCAAATCACATCCAATCCAGTGCCCGGCAGCCGTCTTCTAGTGATGTCGCCTCATGGCGGGAGAATCGAAGGCGGCGTTAGTGAGATTGTCCATTTTTTTGATAACGATTTTTCTACGTACTTATTTGAAGGTTTTAGAGAAAATGCATCAGAACTTCATATTACAAGTACAAACTTCGATGAACCAATCGGAGTCGCACAGGCAAAAGCACATGATTATGTATTAGCTGTTCATGGATATAAAGGGAAGCCGGGAATTGACCACACCCTTGTTGGCGGAACAGACTATGACCGTGCTGAAAAAATTGTGAACTCATTAGAGCGCAACGGTTTTTCTGCTGAACTTGCAGTTGCACACGCAACCCTAAGCGGAACGAGCAATCATAATATTAATAATCTTACAAAAACAGGGCAAAGTGTACAGCTTGAGATTAGTAGAAGTCAACGGGAAGCGTTATTTGACAGTTTCGATTTTCGGTATCGATCGAGTACAAAAAACGAGACGTTCTACCGGTATGTCAGGGCGATTCGCACGGTGCTGGATGAAGAATATACGTAAGGATGGTGCACATCTTAAGACAGCAAGGTGAATTCTTGTTACACTATAAAAAGTGATAACAAAAGGAGAGACAGATATGGCGCGTCATCATTTTCATCTTCAGGCAAGCTGGCCTGGTCTGCGTAACGATGTGGGGACAATCGAATGTGCACAGTTAAAGACGGAGATTTCCATTCCAAAAGAAATGGATGGACCGGGTATTGGAACAAATCCAGATGAGATGCTCCTAGGTGCAGCGGCCACATGTTATATCATTACACTTGCAGCCATGATGGAGCGGAGTCAATTAGAGAAAGAGGATCTATCGATGAGCTCTGAGGCAGTTGTCGATGTGACAAACGGTGTGTTTACATATGAGAAAATCATTCACCGTCCTGTCATCATTCTCAAAGAGTCTGCTACTGCACAGGACATAGAACGAGCTCGTAAGCTTGCACATAAAGCTGAAAGCTCATGTATGATCTCTAGAGCTGTGCAAGGGAATGTCCATATTTCCTTAGAAGAAACCATCAAAGCTGGTTATTAAGATAAAAAAGTCATTTTCTCTTGATTAATGGAGAAAATGACTTTTTTTATGACGTCCATTCGGTTTGATCGAATGGTTCTTTCTTTTGTTTTTTGGATTGATTTAAGACAATGACGCCGCATATGACAAGTGCAAGACCAATAAATCCTTTCATATGAATGGTTTCGTTAAATAGCACGAGGCCCACTAGAGCAGTAAGTGCTGTACCGACCCCAGACCAAGTGGCATATGCAGATGACAGCTCAATTGTTTTGAGTGCCAAACTGAGAAAGGTAAAGGCGCACCCAAATCCGATCAGGACCCCCATACTCGGCAGCGCCTGTGTAAAACCTTGCGAAAGCTTCAGCATCGTACTGCCAAAAACCTCTGTCAAAATGGCTCCTGTTAAATAAAGCATTCCTTTCATATCACTTCACATCCTTTAAGACATATTTAATAGTACGACCCCTGAAACAAGCATTGCCATTCCAATAAGTGCTTGACGGTTCAAGGTTTCTTTGAAAAAGAGCACGCCAAAAAAAGCCGTGAGGACGGTACCTACCCCAGACCATGTGGCGTAAGACATGCTAAGTGGAATGATATTAAGGGTCAATGACAGCATGTAAAAAGCAAGTGTATAGCCAGCGACAACGACAGCGCTAGGTTTAAAGCGTGTGAAACCATTTGATAGTTTCAGCATCGCTGCCCCAATCGCTTCTGAAAAAATGGCGATAGCCAAAAAAAGATATCCGAGGATCATCATCATCCCTCCTCTAAAATGTGTAAAATCCGATGAAGTAAAAGGGTTTTTTCCTCTCGATTCAATGGTTCAAGCTGAAACATTTCTGAAAACCATATGCCATCACAGGCAAGACGGATCAATTGGCTAAGTGCAGGGTCATTGATTTCCTCGGCTGCTTTTTCTTTAAATTCCGCATAAAAATGACGCCAAGGATTTAATAACGCTTCATCAAATGACATGGTTGCCAGCATACTTGTACATAGCTGTGTGGTGTTTTGTCTATCAAGATCATTTAATGTGGCCAATATATAGGCACGTACATAGGGCGCCTTTTCGTTTTTGTATGTTTCCTGATACGTGTCAAGCTGCTGACGAAAAGAGGCAACCGCATGCTCATTCATTTGCTGGATCAGGTCTTCCTTGCTTGAAAAATGATACAGTAGCCCAGCTTTGGTCATATTTGCATGTTCTGCCACCTGCTGAAGGGTGAGCTGACTCAATCCTTCTTTTAGAATGGTGTGAGCTGCTGCCTCAAAAATTTGTTCTTTTTTCGTTTTAGACATAAAAAAAACACCTACTTTACTGAACGGTCGGTAAAGTAAATGTTAACCTATGAAAAACAAACGTGTCAATCGATTCATTTTATAAGAGGATGTTTTCACTAAATCGTCATATTTAATAATAAGGGTATGGTCCATATGGCGGGTATGGGGGTGGATAAGGATAACCATAGCCATATCCTGGAGCAAGAAGCGACCCAGCTAGAAGCCCACCAGCAAAACCACCTAAAAATGGCGGTCCAAAAAATCCAGGTCTCCCATAGCCAAAACCAGGGCGCCCAAACCCAGGTCTTCCAAAACCAAATCCAGGGCGTCCAAATCCAAAAGGTCTTCTCATCTCATCTTGAACAAACGGTGCGTCAAAATAATTCATAAAAAAAGACTCCTTTCACATAAAATCACTGTAACTGACATCAGTGTATTCGAGTGGCCCACTTGTGTTTGGGTGAATGCCTAAAATAAGGAGGAATGTAAAAAATGGGCCTGTATCCGTCTGATTGGGCTAAATGTCCACCTCATGCACATGCTTATAAAGCGCGAACGGATGTAACCGAAGAACATTATCATTTAATAGAAGGTATTTCTCAGCCTGTGAATGGAAGCAGTACCGACAGACATACTCATTATTACCGGGGGATCACGTCATTTGAAAGAGGGCATTTCCATAGATATTATGGCGTCACTGGACCTGCTATCCCAAGAGTGGACGGGACGCACTATCATGAAATTGAGGAAGTCACGTTTTCTGCCTATACCGATTCTGTCCCGATTCCATACGGGGGAGTCGTTTACAGTCCAGATGAAGAAAGGCCAACGCATAAGCACCGTTTAAAAGGGAAGACATATGAAGTGGTCGGGAATGAACCACTTGGGTGGTGACGGGAGGATATAGGAGAGAAAGAGAAGTTATGCTATACTGTAGGCAGTTTGTAAAAGAGAGTGATGTTATGAAAAAACAACCAGTGATTGTATTAGTAGGTCCGACGGCTGTCGGAAAAACAAAGCTGAGCATTGATATAGCGAAAGCATTTAATGGAGAAATTATCAGCGGGGATTCCATGCAGATCTATAAAGGGATGGATATTGGCACAGCGAAAATCACCCCTGAAGAAATGAATGGCGTACCGCACCATTTAATCGATATTAAACAACCGGATGAATCGTTTTCTACAGCTGAATTTCAGCAGCTTGTCCGCTTAAAAATCAAAGAGATAGCTGCGAGAGGGAAAACGCCCATGATTGTTGGTGGAACTGGGCTATATATTCAGTCTGTTTTATATGATTACACGTTTACTGATGAGAAAAGTGATCCTGCTTTTAGAGAAGAGATGACGCTGTTTAAGCAGCAGCATGGACCGATCAAGCTGTATGAAAAGCTAAAAGAAGCCGATCCTGACGCTGCAAAAGCGATTCATCCGAATAACGTCCGCCGTGTGATCAGGGCGCTTGAAATCATCCATACAACAGGTCAGAAAATGTCTGATATGCAAAACGGGCATCAAGAAGTTCCTCTTTATGACACTGCCTTCATTGGGCTGAAAATGGACCGAGAGCTTTTGTACGAGCGCATTCATCAAAGAATTGATATGATGTTAGATGAAGGCTTAATTGAAGAAGTGAGCGCACTTTATCAATCTGGTTTGAAAGATTGTCAGTCTGTTCAAGCGATTGGTTATAAAGAGTTGTATGCCTATTTTCAAGGCGACTGCTCACTTGATGAAGCCATCCAGCAATTAAAACAAAATTCCCGCAGATATGCGAAGCGTCAGTTTACGTGGTTCCGTAATAAAATGGATGTCACCTGGTTTGATATGACACCACCTTGCCACTTTTCGGACAAAAAAGAGGAAATTTTCGCATATATAGCAGGAAAGCTTGGACTTAAAGCGAAACTGTAGTTATCAGAATCAAGGAGGACGAAACATGAAACCGATTAATATTCAGGACCAATTTTTGAATCAGATCCGCAAAGACAATACATTTGTCACAGTATTTTTACTGAATGGCTTTCAGCTTCGCGGTCAAGTAAAGGGATTTGACAATTTCACGGTGCTGCTTGAGACAGAAGGGAAGCAGCAGCTTATTTATAAACATGCGATTTCAACATTTGCACCTCAAAAAAATGTAAATCTTGAATTAGAATAAACACCCGTTTTCACCAATAGCCCCATGCAGCTGCGAATAAACCGGCCGAAACCCGCTACGTTTTTTGTCAGTGCAGAGGGGCTATTTTGCAATGCCATGAAACTTTTCTGTCCAAGTTGCGTATAAATCCTTATTGGACATTTAAAAGGGTGAGGGGATTTATATGGAAAATGCAGAGCTTGAATTAAGAAGGATTCGAGTGATCCTTCTTTTGATTGGAATCGTTGTCTTATTTGGATCATGCGCCATCTCGAACATCGAAACGAGACAAGAAAGTTGGCATAACCATTCTGGTGAGCATGATGGGAGCCATGTTGATGGTCTTTTACCATCATCTGTTGCGCTAAAAAATAATCACATTGCTGTTGTAAAAGATGATGAAGTACATGTATACCGGTTTGATGAAAAAGAAGGAGAGCTGACGCTCATTACGACAAAATACATAGATGAATGGGATGAAGATGATGGTGATAGTGAAGACTTTGATGAAGAGTAAGCACGTAAATTTACAAATGAATGTGAAGTCGCTACACTATAAACATGCATCAGACATCTAGACAGAAAAGGATGAGTTCATGACACACAAAATTAAAATTAATCATTGGGAACAAACTTGTGAAGATGACTCCTGTTTCGAATATGGAACAAGCGTTTCTGTAAACGGGAAAGAGTTAGTAAGAGAAGCCTCGATCGTCTCTGCGCTTGAAGCGGTGCTGAAAGAATTAGGTGTTGAAGTGGAAATAACAGAAGTGTCAGAAGATTTACAGTGCGATGCCTACAAAAAATAAAACAAAAAGTCTAGTCTACTAAGCGATTTTTTTTCGTGTTATGATAGATTTCGGTTTCAGTTGAATAGGGAGTAGGGCAGTCTATTTTTAGAACCTGCTCTGCTCTATTTATTTGAACGTACGAGTTCGGCTATGAATGTTCGGCCGGGTTGGTTGATTTTTTTCGTTTCGAGCATCTATATGTTGTGTTTTGAAAAAACATAGTATACTATATATAGTGAATAGCGGAATGATCAACAATACTAAAAACTAGGTCGTGATGGAATTGATTCAAATCGTATTTGATTCAAAAACAGGAAATGTTCAACGCTTTTTGGACAAGACCCCTTTTACAGACAAACGAAAATTGACTGGAGAAGAGTTTTTGGATACGCCGTTTATTCTCGTCACCTTTACGACAGGATTTGGACAAGTCCCTGGTACCACTCAGTCATTTTTAGAGAAAAATGCGCACCTTTTACTAGGTGTAGCGGTGAGTGGGAACAAAGTGTGGGGAGATAACTTTGCCAAAAGCGCCGATACGATTTCTAAACAATATCAAGTTCCTATTTTGCACACCTTTGAACTAAGCGGAACAAAAAGGGATGTTGAATTGTTTACACAGGAGGTAGAAAGAATTGTCACAAAATCAGGTTCCAAAGTGGATACAATTAAATAACGAGATTATGATTCAAAAAGAAGGAAAGTTTCAGTTCGACAAGGACAAAGAAGCTGTACATAGTTATTTCGTAGATTATATTAATCAAAACACGGTCTTCTTTCATAATCTAGAAGAGAAGATTGATTACTTAATAGAAAACGACTACTATGAGGAAGAATTTTTAAGACAATACAGCATGTCAGATATTAAAGAAGTATTTGAAGCTGCATATGCCAAGAAATTTAGATTCCCATCATTTATGAGTGCGTTTAAGTTTTACAATGACTATGCACTGAAAACAAATGACAAAAAGAAAATCCTTGAACGCTATGAAGACCGCATTTCAGTTGTGGCTCTTTTCTTTGCGGGCGGAGACAAAAAGAAAGCACTTGAGTTTGTGGAACTGATGATCAACCAAGAGTATCAGCCAAGTACACCAACATTCTTAAACGCAGGCCGTAAAAGACGTGGTGAGCTGGTGAGCTGCTTCTTGCTTGAAGTGAATGACTCATTAAACGATATCTCAAGAGCCATTGATATTTCCATGCAGCTGTCTAAATTAGGCGGCGGCGTCAGCTTGAACCTTTCAAAGCTTCGTGCGAAAGGTGAAGCGATCAAAGATGTTGAAAATGCGACCAAAGGTGTCGTAGGCGTCATGAAACTTCTTGATAATGCATTCCGATATGCAGATCAAATGGGACAAAGACAAGGTTCAGGAAGTGCGTACTTGAATATTTTCCACAGAGATATTAATGATTTCTTAGATACGAAAAAGATCTCTGCGGATGAAGATGTTCGTGTGAAAACACTTTCGATCGGTGTCGTCATTCCAGATAAATTTATCGAGCTTGCTAGAGAAGATAAAACAGCTTACACATTCTATCCTCATACAGTTTATAAAGCTTATGGACAGCATCTTGATGAGATGGATATGGAAGAAATGTATGACGAGCTTGTAGAAAACCCGAAAGTCAAAAAAGAAAAAGTCAATCCGAGAAAACTTCTTGAAAAATTAGCTGTTCTGCGCTCAGAATCAGGCTATCCATATATCATGTTCCAAGATAATGTGAATAGAGAGCACGCTCTGAACCATATTTCACGTGTGAAATTCTCAAACCTTTGCTCAGAAGTACTTCAAGCTTCAGAAGTCTCTTCTTACACGGACTATGATCAAGATGATGAGATCGGACTTGATATTTCTTGTAACCTTGGTTCTTTAAATATCATGAACGTGATGAAAAACAAATCCATTGAAAAAACAGTTAAGCTTGCAACGGACTCACTCACACTTGTGTCTGAAACAACAGATATCCGCAATGCACCAGCTGTTAGAAAAGCGAACAAAGCGATGAAGTCAATTGGACTTGGTGCGATGAACCTTCATGGGTATTTAGCTCAAAACCAAATCGCTTATGAAAGTGAAGAAGCAAGAGATTTCGCTAATACGTTCTTTATGATGGTGAACTATTACTCCATTAAGCGTTCAAGTGAACTTGCAAAAGAAAAAGGGGAAACATTCCACCGTTATGAGGGCTCTGGTTATGCAACAGGTGAGTACTTCAATAAATACGTAGAAAATGATTTCACTCCAAAAACAGAAAAAGCAGCTGCGCTATTTGAAGGCATGCACATTCCAACAAAAGAAGATTGGGCAGCACTCAAAGATTTTGTAGCGGAAAATGGCATGTACCATAGCTATCGATTATGTATTGCGCCAACAGGTTCTATTTCGTATGTTCAATCGGCAACAGCTTCTGTAATGCCAATTATGGAACGTATCGAAGAAAGAACATACGGAAACAGCAAAACGTATTATCCAATGCCAGGACTTTCAGCACAAAACTGGTTCTTCTATAAAGAAGCATACGATATGGACATGTTTAAAGTAGTCGATATGATCGCAACCATTCAGCAGCACGTCGATCAAGGAATTAGCTTTACATTATTCCTAAAAGATACGATGACAACGCGTGACTTAAACCGCATCGATCTTTATGCACACCATAAAGGCATTAAGACACTTTATTATGCAAGAACGAAGGATACAGGGCAGGAAGGCTGTCTTTCTTGTGTTGTTTGATTAAAGGAGAGTTTAACGTGACAAAAATTTATGATGCAGCCAACTGGTCAAAACACGAAGATGATTTTACACAAATGTTTTACAACCAAAACGTCAAGCAATTCTGGCTTCCAGAAGAGATTTCCTTAAACGGGGATCTCTTAACATGGAAATATTTAGGTGAAGAAGAGCGAGATACGTACATGAAGGTACTGGCTGGACTGACGTTACTTGATACAGAACAAGGAAATACAGGAATGCCGATAGTGGCTGAACATGTGGACGGTCATCAGCGTAAAGCCGTGTTAAACTTTATGGCAATGATGGAAAATGCCGTGCATGCAAAATCATACTCAAATATCTTCATGACGCTTGCACCGACTGAAACGATTAGTGAAGTATTTGAATGGGTCAAGAAAAATAAATTCTTGCAAAAGAAAGCAGATATGATTGTAGGTCTGTACCGTTCCATTCAAAAGGATGACCCGATTTCCTTATTTAAAGCAATGGTTGCTTCAGTGTATTTAGAAAGCTTCCTATTCTATAGCGGCTTTTACTACCCGCTATATTTCTACGGTCAAGGAAAGCTCATGCAAAGTGGTGAAATCATTAACTTGATTTTGCGCGATGAAGCGATTCACGGTGTGTATGTTGGATTGTTAGCACAAGAAATTTACAACAAACAAACACCTGACGTGCAAAAAGAGCTTTATGATTTCTCTATCGATCTGCTTAATGAGCTTTATGAAAATGAACTTCATTACACTGAGGATATTTATGACCAAGTCAATTTATCGCATGATGTGAAAAAGTTCATTCGTTACAATGCCAATAAAGCGTTAATGAACCTTGGATTTGCCCCTTACTTTGAAGAAGAAGAGATCAACCCAATTGTATTGAACGGACTCAATACAAAAACAAAGTCACATGACTTCTTCTCAATGAAAGGGAACGGCTACAAAAAGGCAACAGTTGAGCCGTTAAAAGATGATGATTTCTTCTTTGGAGATGAATCATAAGGAAAGCGTAAAAGTCAAAACGCATCACTCGTTTTGGCTTTTTGCCATTTCTAACAATGTGTTACATACTGGAGGTTACCGAACATGGGAAAAATGGACGAAATCATTTTAGTTGCACCTCGCGCACGCGTGTTCCAAAACGAAACACTTGCGTTTAATGGTGTGAATAGTGAAGAGAAAACAATCAACACCATTATGAAAGAAATTGAAGAGCACTTCGAGCAAATGCGAAGAGGCGATGCAGAAGAAAATCCTGACTTTAAGCAGCCAATTCCATATGTTGTCATTAAGCGTGAGGACGAAGTGTATGTATATGAAAGACTTCAAGGTGGGGGAGAGACTCGCTTACATCATAAGTTATCTCTTGGCTTTGGCGGTCATATGAATTTCATTGAAGGAAAAAAATTTGCTGAAATTCTAAAAGAAAATACCGATCGTGAACTGGACGAGGAACTTTCGATTCAAGAAGAAGACAAACTTGAGATGAAAACCCTTGGACTCATTAATGATGATGACAATAGTGTCGGCCGTGTGCACATCGGACTGTTATCAGCCCTTGAATTATCGCCGGGTGCTCATGTAGAAGTAAAAGAAACAGATCAAATCTCAGGCAAATGGATGAAAGTAACAGATTTGAAAAAGCCTGAGTACTTCGATCGTCTTGAAACATGGTCTCAATTTGTCGTGAACATTTTAGCATAATTGGATAGACAACAAACCGGCTCTAAAGATGACTTGAGCCGGTTTGTTTTTTAGATTATTGAAAAACGAATGCGTCGTGACCGGCCTGCTTTAATCGAGTGACGAGGTCATCTGCATTTTGCTTTGAACGGAAAGCGCCAGCTTGGACTCGGTACATGCCGCTATCCAGTACGACCAGCGCTTCAAATCCTTTGGATCTGAGTGTAGCTGCTAGTTCATCCGCATTGGCTTTGACCTTGAAAGCCCCTGCTTGCACTTTATATAGGTTACTTGCTTTTTTTTTCAATTGAAGGGCTTTTTCTAATCCAGTGGCATGAGCACGAGCGATCCCTTGAAGGAAAGTAGCGTTACGGAGCTTATTTGCATCAGCTACCGTATCGATGAAACCGTTTTCAGTTAAAATGGCAGACATAGAAGTTTCCCGCAGAACGTGGAAGTTCGCCGTTTTCTTGCCGCGGTCGGCAAAATCAACGGAGCGGACAATCTCATCATGAAGGGCATTGCGATACGTGGTGGTTGGTGCTGAAACGCCAGGGTACACATAACTTTCAAAACCTGTGCCTCCGCCAGCATTAATATGAATAGACACGAAATAGTCAGCTCCCCAGCTGTTTGCCGCATTCGTACGCTGGGATAACGTGACGGATTGGTCAATTGAACGACTTAAGCGGACGGAAACCCCATCATATTCACTAATCAACATATCCCTCAGAAAAAGCGCAATTTGCAGTGTGATATTTTTCTCCAAAAGTCCATTAGCAGCAGCTCCAGAATCTGTTCCTCCGTGGCCAGGATCAATAAAAATTTTCACCATCTATTCATCACCTCGTCTTTATTTTATGAGGAAATAGAAAAATTGCCTGTACAAAATGCGGAAATCATCGAGACTCTTTTCTGCACAATTTGGGAAGAAAAGGCGCTATTTTTCTAAGAAAAAACAAATTGTTGGTTTGTCCGCCCGAAATGGATGAATACAATGGAAATAGCACATCATTTCCTGGGAAACCGCACAATCCCCTACAATAACCGGTATCTCGGGTCATTTTGACAGTAAACCGATGGTAGTGCGGGCGATTGTCACGATTACAGCTCCACCCGAATAGATTAAAGAGAGAAGAGCGAGAGGTGAATACGTTGGAGCGAGCTGTCACATATAAAAATAACGGCCAAATCAACATTATACTTAATGGACAGAAGCAAGTATTGGTTGATGCAGATTCAGAGGCAGAATACCTAGAGGCCTTGCAAAAAAATGAGGCCAAACACAGCATCTTACGAGAAATAGAACGAGAAATGAACAGCCTTGTCGGGATGGATGAAATGAAACGAAACATAAAAGAAATTTATGCTTGGATTTTTGTCAATCAAAAAAGACAAGAACAAGGATTAAAGGTAGGAAAACAAGCGCTTCATATGATGTTTAAAGGAAATCCTGGCACAGGGAAAACAACGGTTGCACGGCTTGTCGGGAAGCTTTTCTTTGAAATGAATGTTCTTTCAAAGGGGCACTTAATTGAAGCAGAACGAGGAGATCTGGTTGGAGAGTACATTGGACATACAGCTCAAAAAACAAGAGATTTGATTAAAAAATCACTAGGCGGCATTTTGTTCATCGATGAAGCCTATTCTCTTGCCCGCGGAGGAGAGAAGGATTTCGGGAAAGAAGCCATTGATACCCTTGTAAAACATATGGAGGATAAGCAGCATGAATTCATCCTCATCTTAGCTGGATACTCCAAGGAAATGGATCATTTTCTTTCTCTAAATCCTGGTCTGCAATCGAGATTTCCGATCAATATCAACTTCCCTGATTATACGGTCGATCAGCTGATGGATATTGCAAAACGAATGATGGCCGATCGGGAATATGTCTTTACCCAAGAGGCAGAATGGAAACTGCGAGACTATTTAATGCATATCAAGAGCACAACGAGTCCTGCCAAATTCAGCAACGGCCGTTTTGTGCGAAACACCATTGAAAAAGCGATCCGAACTCAGGCGATGAGGCTGCTTCTTGTGGATCATTATGATAAAAAAGATTTACTTACGATTAAAAGCCATGATCTGCAAATGAAAGAGGATACGCCTTCTTGAAATGGCGTATCCTTTTTGTAAAGAGACAAGAAATTAAACCTTCCGAATGGTGGTATACGTGTGATGTGTTTGGTATGATGGTACTACTGAAACTTAAGTACAGAAAGGAAACAACTGACGTTGAATGAACATGAAATGATCGAAAAAGCGATCCTTGTCGGCTGTCAACTGCCACATATAACGGATGAACGCTTTCAATATTCTATGGAAGAATTAGCTTCCTTAACCAAAACAGCTGGCGGTGAAGCTGTCAGCATCATGACGCAAAAAAGAAATAGACAGGACAGCGCGACTTACATCGGAAAAGGGAAAGTGGAAGAGCTTGAAGTGCTTTGCGAGGAGTTAGACTGTGACGTTATTATTTTTAACGACGAGCTTTCGCCTAGCCAGTTAAAAGCTTTAGCGACTGCCTTAGATGTGAAAATCATTGACCGTACGCAATTGATTCTAGACATCTTTGCCAAAAGAGCCCGTACAAGAGAGGGGAAGCTGCAAATAGAGCTTGCCCAGCTTCAGTATGCCTTGCCGAGACTGAGTGGACAAGGGATCAGCCTTTCAAGACAAGGCGGCGGAATTGGCGCAAGAGGTCCAGGTGAAACAAAACTTGAAACAGATAGACGTCATATTCGAAACCGCATACACGAGATTCACGGACAACTATCTGCAGTCAAAGAACACCGCACGAGATACCGGGAACGACGGAAGAAAAATGGCGTATTCCAAATCGCTATTGTCGGGTACACAAATGCCGGGAAATCTACATTGTTTAACCAGTTAACAGAAGCGGATAGCCATGAAGAAGATTTGCTGTTTGCCACACTTGACCCAATGACGCGTAAAATGACACTTGAATCTGGCTACAGTGTGCTGATTTCCGATACAGTTGGTTTTATTCAAGACCTTCCAACCACACTGATTGCAGCATTTCGTTCCACTCTTGAAGAAGTAAAAGAAGCAGACTATTTGCTTCATGTGATCGATTCTTCGAATGAGGATTATGAAGGGCATGAACGAACGGTTCATAAGCTTTTAGAAGAATTAGAAGCTGATCGTATTCCGATGCTGACAGTCTATAACAAAAAAGACCAAATCAGGCCGGATTTTATCCCTTCCTCAAAGCAGCGCCACATTTTAATCAGTGCTAGGCGCGAGGAAGATGTGAAGCGGTTAAAAGCGGATATCATGGCTGAACTGAAAAAAGATTTTTTAAAGCCATATCATGTAAGAATTCCGGCATATGAAGGAAAACTCATATCTGCCTTAAAGTCAGAAACCTTGGTGGAATCACTGGAATTCCAAAAGGAAGCAGAGCTTTATGACATCACTGGATTTAGTGGTGAGGAGCAAACCATATTAGGACAAATCAAGAAGTATATGTTGTAGGAAAGGAATTAAATCACGATGTTTCACACTTTAAAACATGGCACCATTTTAGAAAAAATAGCAGCAGAAGCAGAACAAGACATTTCACAAATACATCAGCAAATTGATCGAAAGAGTGAACAAAATGAGTGGCGGGTTCTTGAAAGCTACCGGAAACATAAAGTCAGTGACTCTCATTTTAACCCGACAACTGGTTATGGCTACGATGATATGGGAAGAGACACGTTAGAAAAGATCTATGCGGATGTATTTGGAGGGGAAAGCGGTCTTGTACGCCCGCAGATCATTTCTGGAACACATGCCATTTCCATCGCCTTATTCGGTGTGCTAAGACCTGGTGATGAATTGATCTACATGACGGGGAAACCTTACGATACCCTAGAAGAGATTGTCGGGATTCGCGGCAAAGAAGGGACAGGCTCATTAAAAGATTTTCAGATCGATTACAAAGCCATTGATTTGCGTCAATATGGATCTGTCGATTTCGACAAAGTCAAAGAATCTATTTCCCCAAAAACAAAAGTCATCGGGATTCAGCGTTCTAAAGGCTATGCGTCAAGACCATCCTTTACAATAGAAGAAATTGAACAAATGATTTCATTTGTGAAAGACATCAATGAGGACATCATTGTGTTTGTTGACAACTGTTATGGTGAATTTACTGAATTACAAGAGCCGTGTCATGTGGGTGCAGACCTTATGGCAGGTTCTCTCATTAAAAACCCAGGCGGCGGCCTTGCCAAAACTGGCGGCTACATCGTCGGAAAAGAAAAATGGGTAGAAGCTTGCTCTTATCGAATGACATCTCCAGGCATCGGCAGTGAAGCGGGTGCATCGCTGTATGCGCTTCAGGAAATGTATCAAGGATTTTTCTTAGCACCGCATGTTGTTGCACAAAGTTTAAAAGGCGCCGTGTTTACAGCGCGTTTTCTTGAAAAACTCGGGTTCCAAACAAACCCGGCGTGGAATGCGAAAAGAACCGACTTGATTCAATCTGTAGAATTTGGAGACCCTAAAAAAATGATTGCATTTTGTCAGGCGATTCAATATGCATCACCGATTAACAGTCATGTCACACCGCATGCAAGCTATATGCCGGGATACGAGGACGATGTGATTATGGCAGCGGGCACATTTGTCCAAGGAGCCAGCATTGAATTATCAGCTGATGGTCCGATTAGACCGCCTTACACAGCCTATGTTCAGGGCGGTCTCACGTATGCCCATGTGAAAAATGCCATTTGCAGTGCTGTAGATGCCTTACTAGAGCAAGGTTTTATTGAAGTGCCTGCTCGATAAAAAAATCCATGTTAATATTCCTAACATTTCGTTGACACATAATATAACATGACATATAATAAATTTAAGCAAAGAGGAGGAGACAGTTGAGATGAGTGATAACATTCGCCGCTCAATGCCTTTATTCCCAATTGGGATTGTCATGCAGCTAACAGAATTATCTGCAAGACAAATTCGCTATTATGAGGAAAATGGTTTAGTATTTCCAGCTAGAAGTGATGGGAATCGCCGATTGTTTTCTTTCCATGATGTTGATAAATTACTAGAAATCAAAAACCTCATCGAACAAGGTGTAAACATGGCAGGCATCAAAAAACTTTTTGCCAAAGCTGAGGCAGAAAATCCATCGTCTGAAACAAAGACAGAGGAGAAAACCACAGCGAAGCACAACTTGACAGATGATGAACTCAGGAAGCTACTGAAGAAGGAACTCATTCAGGCTGGACGTTTCCAACAAGGAACGACCTTTAGGCAGGGGGATATGTCAAGGTTCTTCCGTTAACCAATTAGCAAAAGCATTGCTATACACATTTTACCTTTTGTAGGGGAGGAGTTTTACGAAATGGCAAAGTACACAAGAGAAGATATCGTAAAATTAGTAAATGAGGAAAACGTAAAGTACATCCGTCTGCAATTTACAGACATTCTCGGAACAATTAAAAATGTTGAGATTCCTGTGAGCCAGTTAGAAAAAGCTCTCGATAACAAATGTATGTTTGATGGTTCATCTATTGAAGGGTTTGTACGTATCGAAGAATCAGATATGTACCTATATCCAGATCTAAACACGTTTGTTATTTTCCCTTGGACAGCAGAAAAAGGTAAAGTTGCACGCTTTATTTGTGACATTTATAAGCCAGACGGAACACCATTTGATGGAGACCCTCGTAACAACTTAAAGCGTATCTTGAAGGAAATGGAAGAACTAGGATTTAGTGATTTCAACCTTGGACCTGAGCCAGAATTCTTCTTATTTAAATTAGACGAAAAAGGCGAGCCAACGCTCGAACTAAACGATAAAGGTGGATACTTTGACCTTGCACCAACAGATCTAGGCGAAAACTGCCGCCGTGACATCGTGCTTGAGCTTGAAGAAATGGGCTTTGAAATTGAAGCGTCTCACCACGAAGTAGCACCTGGACAGCATGAAATTGACTTCAAATATGCAGGCGCTATCCGCTCTTGTGATGACATTCAAACGTTCAAACTCGTTGTTAAAACAATTGCGAGAAAGCACGGACTTCATGCGACATTCATGCCAAAACCATTGTTCGGTGTAAACGGATCTGGTATGCACTGTAACCTATCATTATTCAAAAATGGCAAAAACGCATTCTTTGATGAAAAAGCAGATTTACAATTAAGCGAGACAGCTAGACACTTTATCGCAGGTATCGTGAAGCACGCAACAAGCTTCACAGCGGTCACAAACCCGACGGTGAACTCTTACAAACGTCTTGTTCCTGGCTATGAAGCACCTTGCTACGTAGCATGGAGTGCACAAAACCGCAGCCCATTGATTCGTATTCCAGCATCACGCGGCATTAGCACACGTGTAGAAGTACGCAGTGTAGACCCATCTGCAAACCCATACCTTGCACTAAGTGTATTACTTGCAGCAGGTCTAGACGGAATCAAAAACAAACTAGACGCACCAGCGCCAATCGACAGAAACATCTATGTCATGGACAAAGAAGAGCGCCTTGAAAACGGCATCGCTGACTTACCTGCAACACTTGCAGAAGCACTTGAGCTGCTCAAGTCAAACGAAGTCATGATCAACGCACTAGGCGATCACTTATTCGAGCACTTCATCGAATCAAAAGAAATCGAATGGGATATGTTCCGCACCCAAGTACATCCGTGGGAACGCGATCAGTATATGTCTCAGTATTAATCAAGAAACCCCTTGGAGCCATTGGCTTCAAGGGGGATTTTTGTTTTTGTGGGTGTTTCTATAAGCGAGTGTTGGAGGCGGATCCTTATGTATATTATAATCACCTTTTTTAACCGGCGCCACAGGTGCAACAGGAGATACAGGAGAGATGGGACTTACTTCAACTTGATACCAAATTCTCGAAAAGAAAAATCTGAATTGTAAGAGTGTTTAAAGCTTGATACAGAAGCGATAGAACAGTTGATACAAATATATCTTGAAGCAGATAACGTGGCTTTAGACTTTTGCTAAAAAAGGCGAACAAATTACAGTTCATTACTTAATTGAAGTAAAAGCGGAAACAGTTGAAATCAATGGTAATAAATTCTCTGAGAACTATTACTTAGAACTACATACACTTAATTTGAAAGATATATGAATATTAAATGTGAAGCATTAAATGCCAAAATGACACCGTTTGAGTTATTTTGATGAACGGTAAGATTAGTGATATAAATAAACAGCTTTCTGAGTTCACCAAGTTTATTAATTCAAACATGGAATAAATCGAGAAGTCTATCTCTAACAATTTGATTGATAAACTTAAAGAGGCTTCAAATGCTCTCGGTGTTGTAGTTAAGGGTAATACAACTGGACAAAAGATCGCTCGTTTTAAGACTGGTGGATCAGTTGGTAAAGTACCAGCCCAAGGCGCTTTAGCTGTAGTAGATGATGGAGAAATTGTCCTCAATAAACAAGACTCAGTTAACATGCTTAAAGCTGTCGAGTTGCTTAGAGAAACAAAGATAGAAGATCGAAGTATGGGAGCAATAGCGAGGAGCTACGAGTCAATACGCAGTATGTTTAACAACGTTGCTTCTTCAGTAGCTATCCCGAAACTTTCTGTTCCAGGATTTGAAGTGTCAGAGTCTAAGAATGTTACGAACAATTATTCAGTGAATATGCACATTGATAAAATGGTTGGTGATGAAAAAGGGGCTAATAATGCACTAGAAACAATTCGTAAAGGATTAAAGCAAATGAAAGGTAAAGTATAAGAGTCTGTTAATCAGGCTCTTTTTTTTACAATCTAAAGGAGTTGTAATAGATAAAAGATGAATCTAGGAGAATTCACTTTCAAGCCAGGTACGCTTAAATTAGAGCTATGTAGAACAAATAAAAAGAAGATCGCAAATATTGTTGATTTCTCGAATGCTTCAGCCAACCTAAATCATGCTGCCATTAATGATCTAACATTTAATATCCCTCTTAAAGCTAGATATGGTGATGAAATTAAACCAAACCATGTTGCTCAACTTATCAGGGAATGGTACTTGATTAAGGCCACTTTCATAAATCGAACTGAATATTATGTAATAGATAGTATTACTGATTCGACAACTCAAGAAAAATCTGAGATTCAGGTTAATTGTCAGCTCACTCCGTATATGCTAAATAAACCGAAAATCAGGCAATATGAAGGTATATCAAAAAACCTCCAGGAAATTGGTGAGGTTTGCCTAAAAGGAACTGGTTGGATTATTGGAGAAATTGAAAGCACGCTTAATGAAAAAAGACAATCATTTTCCATCGGATCAATTACATCAAGATTTGATTTTCTAAGGAATATTTGTGAAACATTTGACGCTGTGCCTATTTATGACACTATTAATGATAGAGTATCCTTCTTTGAAAAAAACAACATATCTAAATTTAAAAGGTGTTAAGATTTCATCTCACAATTTCATGATTGATATGACAGATACAAGAAGCATGGATGAAGTAGTGACAAGACTACATGTCACAGGAAAAGACGGCATTGTTATCAATTCTATAAATCCAACAGGGCAAGGGTATCTAGACGATTTCAGTTTCTTTTTATCTCCTTTTCAACGTGACGATAATAGAAATATTTTGAAGAAAAGTGCTTATATGAGCAATGAGCTTTGTCATGCTTTATTAGATTACAATGAACTTGTCGACAAAGAATCAAAAAAATTTAAAACAATGTTGGATGACAAAAAGAAAATCGAAGCCAAAATGACTGCTCAAGAGAATGAGTTATTCGTTCTTAAAAACATTGAATTGCAACAAATTTTAGATCGGATTGAAGTGATTAAAGAGACCAATGGTGATACCAAGGATTTAATAAAGCAAAGAGATGCGAAGCAAAAAGAAGTTGAAACAAAAAATAATGAAATCGATAAAACCAATTCTGAGATTTCCACGTTAAACAGTCAAATTGAGCAGCTTAGAAAACGACTGGATATGAGCAACTTTCTTGGCGAAGATATGTCCAATGAGCTGTCCAAATTTATACTTGAAGATGAGTGGACTAACGATAACATTTTTGATGAAACAGAGCTGTATGAAAAAAGCTATGAAGAGCTGGAGAAACGGAAATCCCCTCCTATCGACATTAAGACAAATATAGTGAACCTATATAATGCAGTAAGTGAAAAAGATTATTGGGATAGGATTTCATTAGGTGACATAATTAGAATTCAAAACAAAGAATTCGGCACTGAGTATAGAGCAAATTTGGCAGGTATGAGCTTAAATTTTGATTGATGCATCTATTTCAATTACTATCACAAATGGAAAAAAGGCTAAAGAAGAGTATGACTTCATTCAATTGTTTTATAAGGCCGATAAAGTATCTATTGAATTCAACACTCGTAAGATTGATTATGATAAGTTGGCCACGAATTACAATGCACGTAATGATCGTATTTCAATTCCTCCTTCTCCTCCAACCATAGGAGTGAAATCCATATCGCACAAAGTAAATGAAAATGGTTCTGTCGATATTTCTGTTTCGTGGAATTATCCATCTTCAGAAGAAGATAAATACAATATAGATGGTTTCATCGTGCATTGTTATCCTGACACATCCTCAGATCCCTACTTGTTTGGTGCTTCGTTAGCTAAGGAGCAACGAATTTCTGTTAGATATGATAAGCGAATAGCTACCTTTATATCACAAGTTCCAACAAAATATTTCACCTTTGGGGTACAGGCATACAGAAATGTTGAAACTTCTATTAGTTCAAGTGGTGTTTTGTTATCAGATATTGTTCAACCGCAAACGCCAAGTGAGAATCCGTATAGGCCTTCGAGTACCGTTGAGGTTAAAGGAAAAGTAAATGGAATGTATCAGATTTCTACGAATGAAAAGCCTTCTAATCCTGACGTTGGTACTCTTTGGATTGATCCTGCAACTAATAAATCTGAACTATATGATGGTGAACAATGGATTGTCCAAACTGCAGGTAGTGCAGACTCATTGAATGGAATAACCACTGCTGTACATGAAGCACCTAATACCATCCCTGTTAGAGATGACAACGGTGTGATTTCGGCATCTATTTCAGGTAATGCAATGAAGCTCGGTGGCTTAGAAGCGACTGAATATGTGTTGAAAAGCGATGTCCTAAACAAAGCTGTTTATATGAGTGGAGAATACATAGGAGATGGAACAATAGGGAGGCAGATCAATTTAAGTTTTACTCCTAAAACGGTTAAAATCTATTCCACTTCAATAGAGGATAGTAGCTTACATATAACTTTGAATTCATTCGGATATATAAACCAATTAACAAATGGAAATTTGATTCTGGTGGGCGGTACAGATGCATATGGAAGCATAGGTATAAACCTTTTTAAAACGGGAAGTGATCAGGCTTTAAGAGGAAATAAACCAAATGTGAAGTATTTATGGGATGCCTGGGGATAAGACAAACGAGTAAATAAATAGTCCTCTTGAATTGATCGAGAGGACTGGTTTGTTTATTCTGGAAATTTATCCTCTTTTTAGTACTCGCATACTTTATCTTCGCATTCAGGTTTTGGTTCAGCATCAATTCTAGTCAAGCCTATTTTATTATTGCTTTTATCATATAACCCCCAGAAATGTTCATTCTTTTCTCCGTATGTACCTTCCACCGAAATTCCACCCAACGGATCAATTTCGTAATTATTTGAAAAGTTAATTGGATTAACATTATTATAGTTAGCTTCAAGATAATCATGCATTCTTTTTTTTGCTTTCATAAATAGCTTAACCTCTTGGGATTTTACTTCCAACTCCCGATTTTTATCATATTGATGTTTCATAAATAGACCCCCAAGTGTTAAAATAACAATGGCAATAATTAAGGCAATTATTGGTTTCTTCATAAAACCATCCTTTCTCACCTTTTATTTTACAATAGGACGGGGGCTGTGTATATGAGTAAAAAATATGAAATTCCTAATCTATCTGATGAAATTTATTTCTATTTAAGTTCTGTCACCTATAGAGATAAGGAGCTTAAACGAGCGAATGCAGATAAAAAGCCCTTAATCACTGAGGATAAAAGCAAAGCTTTTTACGTAGATAAAATCAAAAAAGACCCAGACACAGGCCTAGATGTTTACGTGTTTGTCCAGGCTAAGAAAAAAGAAGGTAAATGGGTTAAACCAAAAGAGCCTGAGAATGTTGTCGTAGGTTTTCAAGGAACCAATCAGGAACAGATCAAAGCTGACGTGATAAGTGCAGATGGCGGCAACGTGGTAATGGGTCAAGACCCGAAAAAGAAAGTCAAATACATCATGAAAAAAGAGGCACCTGAAAACTCTAAAGCGATTACCAAGTATAACGGTAGTATGGAACAAGCCATGTTGTTGAAAAGTGGAGAATACAAAATTGTCACTAAGACATCTCAATTTGATCAAGGTGATAAGCTCGTCGCCAATGAAGTGAAAAAGTATGCTGGCACTAATACAGTGATTTCAACAACGGGTCACTCACTTGGAGGGGCAGATGCAGAATACGCTGGTGTAAACAATCATGTTTACAGTGTAGCCTTTAACAACCCTTCCATTGTTAAACTGCATGATGAAGAAACTCAGAAGAAAATCAGAAACGGCGAATTTGATTTGTATCATAAAGCCATCATTAATCCTGATGATATGGTGGGGGCAGGTTGGTTGTTGGAATATGACAGGCACAATGGAACGACAATTTATACGAAAGATCCTAGTCAATCACGAAGAGAGCGGATAGCTCGTTTTGTTTCACCGTTTGGTGTTCCTGGGGTTTTAGGAAATTTGATTACTTCCTTCTATGGCCAAGCATTCGCAAAAGATCCGGATACTCATAGTTTAAATGAGTCGAACTTTACTTTTGATAAGAATGGTCATATCAAAAGTGTGGATGGAAGCAAAGGTGTTTATAACCAGAATATCGAATCGTTCTCATCTTATTCAGGTATGAATGGACAAACCATCAAAGTGGATGCTAAATATGCAAAAGAATTAGCTCATCGATTACAGGCAGCTATCGAAGACTTAAAAACAAAAAAACAAGCAATTGAACAATTCCCTCATGATCACAGCAAAATGGTTTATGACGTGAAATCTATTTGCGGAAAGAGATTGGGAGAATTCAAGGATCTAGATCCAAGCGATGTTGATAAAGCAGTATTGTATCACGCCCCTTTTGTGAAAGATGGAGCAGCATTTTATGACTCAGAAGAACAGTATCAAACTGAGGCTTCTCTACATTATTTGATTAGAGATTTAGAGGATATTAGTGAGTTTATTGTGAAAATGGCGGAGGATTTAAAAGATAAGGATAATGAATTAGCAAGATGGTTACGGTTGTAAGGAGGATTTCAATTGCCATATGGAGTTAATATGGATGCAGATGAGTTTTACAGACGATTACAACAGAATGAGGAATTAAAAAAAATTGTAGGTTCAAGTTTAAAAACGCATTGTCAGCATCTAAAACAAGACACAAAACATGCGTCAGACTTTTCGTCAGCACAACAGGTTGTAGCTGAAGTGTATGTTGCTTTACTCTCTTCATTTGAAGGAAAAGCTAAGGATGCATTG